>NZ_JBIWFZ010000005.1:0-373827 GCF_044763325.1 Streptomyces sp. NPDC096136
AACTCGCCGCCCGCTACAAGGCCGGAGTCCACCTCGCCGCACTCATCCTCTGGCTCCGCGAACCCCTCCAAGATCCTTTGCCAGACAGAACCTAGACCCGGCCGGGGGCCCGGCTTCGGCAGGGCGGGCCGCTACGGCAGGGCGGGCCGCTTCCCTCCCACATGGGCCGCGTCGGCGGCGGCGGTCCCGTCCTCCCACCCCGCGTGGTCGGTGGCCCCGCGCAGCCGGGTCGTGGTGGTCCGCGGGAACATCTCGTCGGCCCGGGAGGTGACGGCCACGTCCCGGGCCACCAGCGCGGGCAGGTTGTCCGGGGTCTCGGCGGCCGTGTGCTCGGCGGTCTCGGCGAGGCGCCGGCCGAGGCGGCTGGCGTAGGCGAGCAGGAACGACTGCCGGAAGGTCTTGGTGCGCTTGCGCCCGCCGGCCCGCTGGGCGGCCTCGGCCCGCGTCATGGCGGCCGTCCCCTGCACGAGCAGCGAGGTGTACAGCAGCTCCACGGCCTCCAGGTCGCTCTCGAAGCCGACCACGGTCGAGAAGCCGAACGCGCTGTTCCACACCGCCCGGCAGCGGTTGGCGGTGGCCACCGCGTCCAGCAGGACCGCCTTGGCCTCCTCGTACGGGGGCTCCACCCCGATCCGGCAGGCCCCGGGCACCTGCGCCGGACCGCCGCCGCGCACGGCGAGCAGCGCCTCGTCCACGGTGTGCCGGGCCATCAGCTCCTGCGCCTTGGCGCTGAGCGCCTCCGCCTCCTGCGGATAGGTGGTCGCCTCGGCCTTCGCCAGCAGCGCCCGGATCCGCCCCAGCATCCGCGGCTCGATGTGCGCGTGCTCCAGGGCGTCCCCGGCCGGATCGCCGGGGACCGGCCCCACGGGCTCGACGGACGGCAGCCGGATCAGCAGCCGGTACACCTCCAGGACGGCGGTGGCCAGGGTGAACCGGTCGGCCCGCTCGCGCCGCGCGCACTCCTGCGCGTACGCCTCGTCCCCGGACCACCACACCTCCCCGGCGCCCCACCCGTCGGGCAGCCGCGCGTACCGCCGCGCCTCGGCGGCGACCACGTCCCCGAGGAGCCGCAGGTGCACCTCCCCGAGGTCCCGCCGCACCAGCCGCGCCACGTCGGCCGGCCGCCACCCGCGCTCCCAGGCCTGCCGCGCGTAGGCCTCCCCGCGCCCGAGCAGCTCCCGCCCGACCCCGCCCCACAGGCCCCCGTCTGCGGCCAGCACGGAGGCCCCGCTGTCGAGCCCGGCGTCGTCCTGGGCGTACAGCGCGGCGGCGAAGGCCCGGTCAACCAGCCCACTGATCTCACTCACCCCTTCAGGGTGTCACGCCGCGTTCCGCCGGCCGGACCGGCCGGGATCCGGCCCCGCAGGCGTCCGAGGCCCGGGAGGCGAGGGGGTGCCGGGGGGGTGCGGGGGGGGCGGAGCCCGCGGAGGCGCTCGCGCGGCCCCCTGTCGGCGCCCGGTGGGACACTCGCACTCGTGAGCGACCACCCCACCCCCTGGGCCCTGACGGAGACCCCCGACGGCCGATGGCAGGCCACCCCCGTACCCCCCACCCCCGCGGGTCCCCTCACCACCGCCACCCCCGCGGAGGCGATCCGCTCCGCGCCCCCCGCAACCCGCTGGATCTGGCGCTCCACCCAGGCCGTCTACCCCCGCCTCCTCGCCGCCGGCGTCCGCGTGGACCGCTGCTACGACGTCGAGGACGCCGAGTCGCTCCTCCTCGGCCACGAGGGCCGCTCCGGCGAGCCCCGCTCGGCCGCCGCCGCCTGGGCCCGCCTCACCGACGCCCCGGTCCCCCCGGACCCCCCGCAGCGCGCCGCCGCCCCGGCCCCGTCCCGCGCCCAGGACTCCCTCTTCGACGCCGCCGGGCTCGCCGACCCGCACCACCGCCCCGCCACCCCCCTCCCCCTGGACGCCCTCCTCGCCGTCCACGCCGACCAGGCGCGCCGGCACGCCGCCACCGCCCATCCCGACCGGCTCCGCCTCCTCACCGCCGCCGAGTCCGCGGCGTTCCTCATCGCCGCCGAGATGCAGCACACCGGCATGCCCTGGCGGGCCGACGTGCACCGCGCCCTGCTGACCGAGCTGCTCGGCGAGCGCTACGCCGGCCGCGGCGAACCCCGCCGCCTGGCGCAGCTGGCCGACGAGATCTCCGCCGCGTTCGGCCGCCGCGTCCGCCCCGACCTGCCCGCCGACGTGGTCAAGGCCTTCGCCGGGGCCGGGATCGCACTCCGCTCGACCCGCCGCTGGGAGCTCCAGGAGGTCGACCACCCGGCGGTCGAGCCGCTCCTCCTCTACAAGAAGCTGTACCGGATCTACACCGCCCACGGCTGGTCCTGGCTCACCGACTGGGTCCACGACGGCCGCTTCCGCCCCGAGTTCGTCCCCGCCGGAACCCTCACCGGCCGCTGGGTCACCCACGGCGGCGGTGCCCTGCAGATCCCCAAGGTGATCCGCCGGGCCGTCGTCGCCGACCCGGGCTGGCGGCTCGTCGTCGCCGACGCCGACCAGATGGAGCCGCGCGTCCTCGCCGCGATCTCCCGCGACCCGGCCTTCATGGAGGTGGCCGGCCGGCCCGAGGACCTCTACACGGCCGTCTCCCGCCAGACCTTCTCCGGCGACCGGGAGAAGGCCAAGATCGCGGTGCTGGGCGCGGTCTACGGGCAGACCTCCGGCGACGGGCTCAAGAACCTCGCCGCCCTGCGCCGCCGCTTCCCCCGGGCCGTGGCCTACGTGGACGACGCGGCCCGCGCCGGCGAGGAGGGCCGGCTCGTGCGCACCTGGTTGGGCCGCACCTGTCCGCCCCCGGCCGGCGCGGCCGAGGACGGGGAGGCGGGCCTCCCCCAGGACCGGGACGACGAGGGCCCGGGCCGGGCCCCGTCCTACGCCTCGACCGACACCCGCGCCCGGGGCCGCTTCACCCGCAACTTCGTCGTCCAGGGCAGCGCCGCCGACTGGGCCCTGCTGATGCTCGCGGCGCTGCGCCAGGCCACCGCCGGGATGCGCGCGGAGCTGGTGTTCTTCCAGCACGACGAGGTGATCGTGCACTGCCCGGCCGACGAGGCCGGGGCCGTCGCCGAGGCCATCCGCGCGGCCGGCGACCGCGCGGGCCGGCTCGCCTTCGGCGACACCCCGGTCCGCTTCCCCTTCACGACCGCGGTCGTGGAGTGCTACGCGGACGCGAAGTGACTCGGCCCGGTTCGTGGAGGTGGCTCGGCCCAGGTCGTGGAAGTGGCTCGGCCCGGGTCGCGGAAGTGGCTCAGCCCAGGTCGTGGAAGTAGAGGTGGAACCCCTCGCGCACGAACCCCTCCGACTCGTACAGGCCCTGCGCGACGTGGTTGTCGTACGCGGTCTCCAGCTGCACCCCGGCCACTCCGGCCTCCCGCGCCCGCTCCAGCACCTCGCGCAGCAGCGCCCGCCCTGCGCCGGTGCGACGGCCGGACGGGGCGACGTACAGGTCGTTGAGGACCCAGGCCGGCCGCAGGGTGAGCGACGAGAAGGTCCGGTAGACCTGCGCGAACCCGACCGTCCCCGCCCCTGCCACCTCGGCGAGCAGCACCAGCGACTCGTCCTTGGCGATCCGCTCCGCGAGGAACTCCCGGGGCCGGCCCGGGTCTTCGACGTCCACCTCGTAGAAGTCGAGGTACCCCCGGAACAGCTCGGCGGCGACATCGAGGTCCGCCTCCCCCGCCACCCGAACCGACGCCCCGCCCCGCTCAGCCATCCGCAACCCCTCGATCACTCGCGCCAGGCGGTCCATTGTGCGCGCTACCGGGGGCCCGCACCACCGGCATTCCTCAGGAGCCGGTGACGGGCTGGGCGGGCAGCCGGAAGACGTGCCGCGGGGTGACCACCCTCGTGATCGCCTCGCCGAAGCGCGTACTGGGCTCGGCCCCCCGGGCGCAGATGTCGGTGTTGAGCAGGACCACCAGCGTGGCCCGCGACTCGGGCAGGTAGACGACCAGGGCCTGGTAGCCCGGCAGGGAGCCGTTGTGCCCGATCCACCCGGCGACGTCGAAGACGCCCAGCCCGTAGCCGGCGTCCGGCGCGGCCCGGGTCACGTCGAGCCGCGCGGCCTGGGTGGCAGGGGTCAGCAGGGTGCCGGTGGCCAGGGTCGCGGCCCAGCTCCGCAGGTCGGCCAGGTCGGAGACCATCCCCCCGGCGGCCCACCCCCAGGAGGGGTTCCAGTCGGTGGACTCCCCGACCTTCCCGGTGGCCGTCTGGTCGGTGTAGCCCCGGGCGTGCGGCTCCGGGAACTCCGCGCCGGTGGGGAACAGGGTGTGCCGCAGCCCGGCCGGCGCGATCACCCGCTCGGTGACGAACCGGTCGAGCGGCTTCCCGCTCACCTTCTCCACGACCAGCCCCAGCAGGACCAGATTGGTGTTGGAGTAGTCGAACTCCGCGCCCGGCGCGAACTGCACGGGGTGCCTGAAGGCGTACGAGAGCAGCTCCTGCGGGGTGAACGGCCGCCGGGGGCCGGCGGTCAGGGCCTTGAGGAACCCCTCGTCCTCGGAGTAGTTGAACAACCCGCTCCGCATCGCGGCCAGTTCGCGCAGGGTGATCCGGTCCCCGTTGGGCACCCCGCTCAGGTACTTCCCGACGGGGTCGTCCAGCCCGACCTTCCCGTCGTCGACCAGCCTCAGCAGCGCGGTCACGGTGAAGGTCTTGGTCACGCTGCCGATCCGCATGCGCATGTCGGTCTTCATGGGCGCGCCCGTCGCCTCGTCGGCGACCCCGAAGGCCCGCACGTACTCCCCCTTGCCGGGCGCCGACAGGGCGACGACCACCCCCGGGACCCGGGCCTCGTCGAGCACCTCCAGCACGGCCCGGTCCAGCCGCGCGGCGACGGGGGGCGTCAGCCGCGGGAACCCGTCGGACGCCGGGGCGGCGGATGCGGCGGCAGGCGCGGGCGCGTCCCCCGCGCGCCCGGGCCCGAACCCGGGCGGAACCACCACGAGCCCCACCGCGGCCGCTCCGACCGCGGCGCCGCGCCACCGTGCCGCCATGCCCGGCCTCCCGCCCCCGCCCGCCGCCCGCCGCCCGCCGCCCGGGCCTGTGACCTCCACGCACCTCCCGACCAACGTAACCCGCGGCCCCTCCCCGCCGGCCGGAGCCCTCCGCTTGGCATGCGAAAGGCCCGGGCCGCGCGCACGCGACCCGGGCCTTCCCGGAGCACCGGCCCCCTCGCCCCGCCTCAGCCGGCGGCGTCGGGCTCGGGCAGGGGCTCGGTCCTGCCGTCGGGGTGGATGAGGAGGCGCACCGCACCGCCGTAGCGGTCGTCGGTGACGACCGCGGGGGTCGGGGCGCCGAGCTGCTGGGCGCGCTGCTGGAGGATGCCGATGACGACGTCCTGGATGTTGCCGAACGGCGGGGCCGTCACGGGGACGCCGTCGATCAGACCGGCGTGGTGGGAGAAGACGCGGACTTCCGCGGCCGGGGAGGTGGGCTGCACGGCGACTGCCTTTCAGGGGGTCGGGTCGGCTGCGCCGGTGGGCGTCGGACCGGCGGTGTAGGTGCCGCGCGAGATCCGCAGCAGCCGGCCCGACTTGACCATGGCGGACAGGGCGTTGCTGACCGACTTCCCCGCGTCCGGGTACGCGCCCGGAGGCAGCGCCCGCACCACGTCGCGGCCGGTGAAGTGGCCGGGGAAGGAGGCCACCGCCGTCTCCACGGCCCGGCGCAGGCTGGGGGCGCTCCAGGAGCCCGCCCCGCCGGCACCGGCGTCCGTGTGCTGCGGGTAGGCGTCGCGCGGGGCGGCCGAGGGGCCCCCGCCGGGCTCCTGGGGGCGGGGGGCGGGGCTCTGGTACCGCTCCAGGTGCGGGCCGAGCTCGCGCACGGCCTCGCGTACGGCCGCCAGCTCCCGGCCGTGCGGGACGGCGGCCGGGTCGGCGGCCTCCGCGTCGGGGACGAGCACGGCCGTGATGGCCTCGACGCGCCGGAGCGAGTCCGCCAGGCGGCCCAGCAGGGGCTCGAAGATGTCCTGCCGCAGCGCGGCGACGGGGTCGCTGGTCGCGAGCTCTATGCTCACGGACCCGGTCAGACCGCTGTCCGCGACCTCGTACACGCCGTCGCCGTCGGCCGCCGCCCGCCAGGCCTCCAGGCTCAGCCGGGTCCGTCCCACGGCGGCGAGGAACTCGGGCGCCACGGCGGCGGAGGGCGTGAGCGCGAGCATGCCGGCGAGCTGCTCGGCGGCCTTGAGCACGAGGAGCGTGGCGCGCGCCAGCGGACCGAGCACGGTCTTCTGGATGGCCAGGGCCGGATCGTCCAGTGAGTAGGTGATCCGTTCTCCCGACAGGGCCGGAGCGGCCATCTTCGGTACCTCGTCTGTGTCGGCGCGCTGTCGGCGGTCTGCTGGGAAGTGCTGTGCCGGATCCTGCCGCTGGGCGGGCACCGCTCCGCCTCCGGGCCCGTAGGACCGGCGGGTCCGGTGCTCCTGGAGGGCGCTGAAAGCATCGAGCACGGCGGCGGCCGGGGCCGCCTCGCCCCGCCCGCCGGCGGCCGAAGCGGTGGCGGCGAGCCGCCCCAGGCTGTCGCCGATCTGCAGCCACCGGCGGATCCACCGCCGGTCCTGCTCGGTGGTGGCGGCGGCGTACCCGCCCGGATCCGACCGGACGACGGAGTCCTGCAGGCACTCGGCCCACAGGGGGCAGGAGAAGCAGAGCTGCCGGGCGGCAAGGGTGAGCGCCTGGCTCCGGCGCATCCGGAACGGAAGCTCCGGCGCACCCGCGGGCGGGTGCTCCAGGAGCGGCTCTTCGAATATGTCGGGCCGCCGCTGGCAGGGCAGAAGCGCCGTGGTGGCCGGCAGCACGCCTGCCGGCCGGGTTCTCAGTGCTGTCTTCGCCATGGAAGAAGTCCCCCGATGTTTTCTGTAACCATCGGGGACTCTAGAACAGGCGAATTGGCAGCGGCAAAGCCGTCCCATGTGCTGTGAAGCGTTTATTACACAGCGGTGCTGACGGTGCGACATCTCACCGCGCTTCCGTGTCGGCGGCTGCCACGGACCGACGGAAGACCCGTCGCCTCACCCTCTGTTCGCGCCCGCTCACAGGGGAAGCGAATTTACTACGCGCCGTCAGCACCCCCACTACGCCGAGGAATCCAAGGGGAACGCCGAAGAGCGGGGCGAGCATTCCCACCCCGGACGCGCCGATGAGCAGGAGGTCGGCCAGCACCACGGTGACCCCGCGCCGGCCGCGCGGCCGCTTGAGCATCCAGGCCCCCAGCAGCGCCATCCCGCCGAGCGCCCAGTAGCCGAACACGGCCTGCCCGCTGAGCAGCCCGCCGGCCGACCCGCGGGCGATGTCGCCCGCGGCGGCCAGGTAGCCGGTCATGGCGGCGGTGACGGCCGTCGACCCGAGCGCGAGCAGCAGCTGGCCCCGGCGGCGCAGCAGCCAGAGGATCCCGGCGAGGACGAGCAGGGCGCACACCGTGATGAACGAGGCCATGCCGGTGGAGGCCAGCACGAACAGCGTGTAGGCGGCCGCCAGCCCGAGGACCAGGCGGGGGAGCATCCGCACGGCCCAGGCGTCGTCCCGCTCCTGGCGGAGCAGCCGGCGCACGGAGTCGAGGGTGGGACGAGGGGTCATCACGGACCGTCCATACCTGGTGCGAGAGATCGAGTGGGGGGAGCTGCTGCGGGGCCTACGCCTTGGGTCGGCCCCGCGTGCGCGGGCCGGATCCGTGCACCCGACACGGCGGTCATCGGGGCGAGACGGCCCGCGCGCCGGTCGGCACGCTCGGCCTCACCGTCCGCCACCCCGGGCCACACGGTGCGCCGGTCCACCCGCAGGAGCCCGGCCGGCTCGGCGGCGAGCTCCTGGGGCGGGTGGTCGGCGATGACGCTTGCCATGGCTCAGGCCTTCCTACTCGGACAACCGGCCACTGCCGCCCTCCCCCCGCGGCGCGGGCGGGGTGGCCTGCGTCGGCGGGGTCCGCGGGTCGGGCGCGGGCGTCGGCGACTGCTGCCGCACCGGCCCGGGGGCGGGCGCCGGCACACCCGGCTGCTGGCGCACGGGGCCGTTGTCCGGCATGTTGACCCGGGCCCGGGAGGTCTGGGTGTCCTGCTGCCCGGGAGCGGCGGGCGCGGGGGCCGGTGCCGGCAGGGGCGGCGCGGGCCGCGGCGGGGGCACGTGGGCCGACGGCGTACCACCGCCAACGAGACGGCCGATTCTCTGGGCCCGCTCCTGCTTGGCCTCAACTGCCGCGTACTGCTCCTCGAGCTGGTCCTTCTGGACCACTGCGGTCTGGTACTCGGTCTTGCGCTGTTCACGCTTGGAGGGTGGGGAGGTGGAAAGCTTGCCTTCCTTCTGCCACCGGCCGTCGTTCTTCCTGTTGTCGTAGGTCCGCAGAGCGGCCAGCGTGCCCTTCTTGCCCACCTTCGCCGTGCCGCCGGCGACACGACCCGTCGTCTTCGCGACACCGGCCGCGGCACCAGGGGCGTACTGGGCCAGCTTGCCCCCCACGGTGTTCGCCATGTCCCCGACACCGAGGGCGTCCTGCGCCCCGGCGATCTGCGGGCTGTAGGCCCCCGACAGCAGCTTCTTCAACATCATCACGACGGCGACGGTGACCAGGAGCAGCATCAGCAGCTGCATACCGATGGAGATCTTGGCGGGCAGGATCATCTGGTAGAGCACCAGGAGCACGGTCAGGATGACGCCGAAGCCGGCGCGGAGCACGAAGCTGTGGATGAAGGTCTGCAGCCAGCCCTTGAGCAGTTTCTGCTGGGACGGATGGATGCCCAGCGTGGCGATCAGCGGCAGCATGATGATCATGATCAGGGTCACGGCGTGCCACAGCAGGGTGAGCGCACTGAGCACGATCACCATGACGCCGACGATCAGCGCCGCGAAGACCGAGTAGACGGCGAGTCCGACCCGGGCCCCGGAGTTCTTCCCTGCCCATTCGTCGAAGGACACGGGGTAGATCCTCTGGTCCTTGAAGTCACTGGGATACCCCTTGCCCGGCCCGCCCGCCATGTCCTGACGGATGGGCATCCACTCCTTCTTCTCCTTGTCGCCGCTGCTGACCCTCTTCTCATCACCGTCCGCTCCGGGGAAGGCGTCCTTGTTGGTCGTCGACTGCGACACCGCCTGCTTGACCCGGACGTCTTCGCAGCGTGCGCCCTTTCCGAAGCTGCACGTGGTGCCGGCGCTCGCCGGCACGCAGGCGCCGCCGTCGATCCGGCCGCCGCCGCTCTTCTTGAAGATGCAGTTCGTGCCGTGCTCGCCGAACTGGCCGAGGGCCCACGGGCGGAACACGAGGGTGTCGTACATCGAGCAGCTGGAAATGCGCAGACCCCGGTTGTAGTCCCCCTCCAAGTCGCAGGGAGACTGCGACTTGCCCGAGGCGCCCGAGAGCACCGCCTCGGAGAACAGCGAGTTCGCCTGGGCGATGCCCGCGTCCGCCTGGTTGATGACGTTGACGTAGTTGCCGCCGGTCAGGAGCGCCACGACGGCGACCGTCGTCAGTGACGCCCAGCCCACTCCCGACCAGGCCTCGCGCATCTCGCCCTTGCGCCACTTGGCGAACACCCAGAAGCCCGTGAGCATGATCATGACCGGGACGGCGGGGATGAAGACGTGGTTCTTGATGGTGCCCACGACGCTGTCGCGACCCGTGTAGAGGCCGCTGAGCGGACTCGGGTTGGACGCGAGCTCCTTGATGGAGATCGCCGTACGGGCCAGGTACTTGGTCCCCATGAAGACCATGTTGGCCACACCATTGTTGATCATGTCCATGATCGAGCAGTGGTCTGCACCGCTACCCACGGTGCCGTTCTCATCCGAGGCGTTGCCCGAACCCCTGAAGGTCATGGACCAGTTCATGCCGCGCATGGCGTTGAGCTCGTAGAAGGTGTACCGCTCGGGGGCCTCAGGCATCCTGACCGCGCCGGTGACCATTCCCGTCGTGTCATTCAGGTTCTTGGCGCGCTTCGCCTCGTTCTCCCACTGGTTGACCGCGGGTATGAGGAACTCACCGCTGGCTCCGGGGTTGTCCCGGCTGTAGCTGTCATCGCCGGTGAAGCTGCACGCGAAGTCCTCGGCACGCGCCGTGCCGGGGACCGCGAGCGACAGGGCGATCAACGCGAGGACGAGGAAGACGCCGGCGCGCACGGCACGGCCGACACCCCCCGCCCGGTCGCGGAGCGACGGCGTACCGGCGGCGGTTCCACGTGGTTTGGCGCTACGGCGCACGAGCATCGGCTTCCTTCGGGATTTCCGCGGCAGGGGGACGTGAGGAGTCGGCGGCTACGAGCGGACGTAGTCCGTCAGGACGCAGCCCTCGGCCATTCCGGCGTGCTTCTTGAAGCCGCCCGGGATCTCGTACTTGCCCCCGCAGGTCAGGAGGAGCAGCTTGGCGTCCACCAGCTTCTTGACGGTTTCGTCGCCCGCGGGCACGACCGCGAAGTCCTTGCCGACCAGCGCCTTGTAATTCTTTCCGTTCTGCGAGGCCTTGAGGTTCGCCGCCTGGAACTTCGCCATGTCGGAGATCGACAGCAGCGTGACGACCTCGTGCGCGCCGTCGTCACAGACCTCGCGGTCCTTGATCGACCACTCGGGGTCCTTGGCCTCGTCCGTCAGGATGCCTTCGGTGCCTTCGGCGGCGGCCTTCCTCGGGTGGGCGCACTGCGCGTACTGGTTGACGAACTTCTCGACGGCGGCGATGTCACCGGCGGAGGGAAGGCCGAGGTCGTCGCCCTTCGCGTCGCTGCCGCAGCCTGTCAGCGCCGCCAGTGCCACGGCGGCGGTCACGGCGGTGAGGGTCTTGGTCAGTCGCACGGAATCTCCTGGGATACGGGGGTGAGGAACTGGCTGGGCGAGGGCGCCGCTACCGCGAGGCGGCCGGCTCGGCCTCGGCCGGGCGTTCCTCGCGGGCGGCCTCCTGCATGAAGGTCCAGTCCCACACGCTCAGCGGCGCGTCGACGGACTGGCGGCCGGGCCGGGTGGTGCCGTTGGTGTCCGTGGCGGCGAGGATCTCCTGGAAGACGAGGTCCACCGCGACCGTGCCGACCCGCTTGTCCACGTCCCGCTGGAGGCAGACACCCGTCCGCAGCTCCTGGAGGGAGTTGGACACCTTGGTGTCGCTCTCGGGCCGGCCGAGCAGCGGGGCCACCAGCGAGGCCTCCTGCGCGGACTTCTGCTTGAAGGCGAAGACCGTGTGGATCTGGTTGGCGCCACCGCTGCGGGCCTCGGAGTCCTCGATCTGCACGAGGTCGATGGCCTGCTGCGTGATCAGCACGATCACCGCCAGGTACGAACGGCCCTGCTTGAGGGCGCGCCGCATCAGGTCGCGGCCGCTCTCGGTCGCGGTGACCACGTACGCCTCGTCGACGAACAGCGCCTTGGGCCGCAGGCCCACCTCGCCCGTCACCGGGTTCTTCTCGTAGCCGACGTCGAGCATCTGGCTGCCCAGCTCCACGACCGCCATCAGTGCGGTCGCGGCCAGCCGCTCGGCCGGGTTCCAGCTGCGCGGGTCGGAGGAGGCCGGGGTCTGGAAACCGCGCAGGGTGATGACCGTGCGGCGCTTGCGCATCGCGGACAGGGTCTGCGGCTTCTCCGCGAAGGCGAGTCGCGCGTACGGCAGGGTGCGCAGCTCGGTGAGCAGCATCTGGGCGAGCTTGAGGTCCTTCACGGCCTCGCGGTCACCGCCGGCCACCGCCTCGTCGTAGGCCCTGGCCACCTCGTCGACCACCTGCCACAGCGTGGGCCGCGGCACCTGGCGCTCGGCGTCGCGGGCGCTCAGGCCCTGCTCGGTGGCCTGCCGGATCGCGGAGTTGTACCAGCCGACCACCGTGGCCATGGCCTCGATGACGGGCAGGCGCACCCGCTGGTAGTCCTCGTCGCCGAGGAAGCCGCGCAGCATCGTTTCGGCGAGCAGTCGGCCGGAGGGGACGTCGCGGGCGACGACCCAGGGGTCGAGCACGCCGGCCTGGCCCTTGAGGAGGTCGACGACCTCGGTCTCGTCCCAGAACTCCGGGTTGACCGGCTGGAACCGGCTCTGCGGGGTCCCGAGGAGGCCCGCCTCGGCGTCGAGGGGGAACTCCGGGTCGTTCACCTGGGACCCGAAGGCCAGGTAGTAGCAGAGCTGCGCGAAGTCGGTCTTGGGGTCGATGACCAGGCAGCGCACGCCCGCCTCCGACTCCTCGTAGAACTTCTGCAGGGCCAGCGAGGACTTGCCACCACCGGAGGCGCCGACGATGGCGACGCCACCGCCGTCGTTGCGGGCGGGTCCGACGTGCAGGGAGTAGTGGACGGGGGTCTTGCCCGCCCAGCCGACGAGGTTGCCGACCCAGCCGAGCTGCTTGCCGGAGCGGTGCTCGGGGTTGTCGCCCAGCTCCGTGCCGGCCGTGGGCAGCCCGGCGCCGAGCTGCTCGACCTCCTGGAGCCGCAGGTAGGGCGCGACGGGCAGCTTGGGCGCGTCACCCGGCAGCTGCGACTGCAGGAGCCTCCACTGCTGGCGGCTCGGGCGCAGCAGGGTGACCTTCAGGTCCTGCTTGAACTGCATCTCCAGGACGCGGCGGCGGCGCTCCAGCTCGGCGAGGTCGGGGGCCGAGATGGTGAAGCGGATCTGCGCCTCCATGCCCGGCATCTTGTGCTCTTCCACGTCGTCGACGAGGTTCTGGGCACGGGTGACCTGGGCGGCGAGCTGAGTACCGGGGACACGGCCGGAGTTGGCCATGTCGTTCATCTCGTCGACGAGGTTGCCGCTGATCTTCTTCGCCCGGTCCTGGAACTTCAGGTACGGGATCAGGGTGAACCGCATGTCGATCTCGACCGGGAAGTCGACGTGCTGCGCCGCGTAGCGGGCCCAGGCGGTGGACTGCCGGAAGCGGGTCTCGGTGGGCCAGCTCGCGGCGACGAGGGTCGTCGTGTAGCTGGTGTGCCGCTCGCCGGTCATCTCGTCGTACTGGTGCAGCACGATGTGCGTCTTGCGGTTCTCGCCGGAGAAGTCGACGACCAGGTCGAACTGGTCGGGGCCCCACGCGCGGCTGCCCAGCACCGGCTCGGCGGGGATCGGCAGGTCGCCGTGGAGCGGCTTGCGGATCAGCCAGACCAGTTCCTCGCGGCTCAGCGGGGTCCCGCCGAGGCCGTCGAGGCTCTCGTGGACCTCGCGGGCGACCTGGGTCCACTGGGCCAGCAGCTCCGGCGACAGGTGCTCGTCGTGCACGCCCGTGGCACCGGCCGCGGCCGCGTCGGCGGCGTCCCGCACCGCGCGCGTGGCACCCGACTCCTCGACCGGGTCGTCGCCGCCCGGGAGCACGCCGCTGTCGCCGCCGGACTTCCGCTTCATCGAGCCCAGCTTGACCAGCAGGATGTTGCGCTCGCGCTGCGCGCCGATGCGCTCCTGGTACTCGGCCTTGCGGAAGTTGTACGCCTTGTAGTTGTCCGTCGGGTCCCAGGCCACGGCGTTGAGCTGCTCGGCCCAGTCCTGGGCGGTGATCGGCCGGTACACCTTGCGGTAGTGGCACTCGACGTTGCGGTCACCGCGCGCGAGGTTGAGCAGCGCGCGGGCCGGGGCCTCGGCCATGGCCTGGAGCTCGACGGCGTTGAGGTATTCGTCGATGGCCGTGGGCAGGGCGATGCCCGTCCAGACGGAGTCGCCGTGGACGAAGATCATGTCGTCGGCGTACCGGTAGGGCAGCCGCATCTCCTCGCGGCGCTTGGCCTGGGTGGCCTGGCCGCGGGAGGAAGAGCCGCCCGCCTTGGCCGGACTGCCCGAACCACCCTTCTTCGCCCCGGTGTTCTTCTTGGACGACGTGGACGCGAGGAGCATGGCGATCAGGAAGAAGGCGACCGCCCCGCCAAAAAAGATCAGCACGAACATGGAGGAGTCATCCTGCGGTCTCGGAGTCTGCGGTCTCGGCGAATGCGCTCGGCGAGGACACGCTCGGGTACGGGGCGGAGGCGGCGTACGAGGAGCCGTGCCGGGCCGCTGTCACGAGCGCCGCGTCGTACCGCTTGTGCCAGCGGTCCGCCTGCGGCTGCCAGAGGATGACCTGCCAGTGCAGCTCTTCCGGTTCACGGTCCGCGGCAAGTCCCTGGAGGCGCTTGGGCTGGACCCAGTAGTCGGCCCACACCACGATCTGCTGGCTGAGGGTGAGCGCCGAGGGCAGCGGCCGGCCCCAGACGAAATAGATGCCGACCGGCGGCCCCAGGTACAGGACCGAAGTGATGAGCGACAGGCCCAGGAAGGGCAGCACGGCCGACAGCGTCAGCAACAGCACGAGCCACAGCACGCCGAAGCCGAAGGCGGCACCCAGGGCGGGCAGGAGCAGACCGGGAAGCGGGATGTTGCCCCAGTTCCAGATGCGCTTGGGCCGGTTCAGCAGGTCCGTGTGGTCGTAGGCGACCATGGGCGCCGGTGCCTCCGGCGTGTTCTGCGTCATCAGTCGGTCCCCCTCTCTGGCGTGGTTGCGCGTCGCGCTTCGCGGTCGCGGACGGCACGTCTACGGTCGCGGGCCGCGTTCCGTTCGCCGCGGCCCGTTCCCCGGGATCAGCCCGTGCCGCCGATCTGCTTGCCGAGGCTGATGAGCATTCCGGCGAGACCGGCTGCGCCACCGATGATGAAGGCGGCCAGCGCGATCATTCCGAAGCCCTGGAAGGCCTCGCGCATGCCGTCGCCGCGCTTCATCGACAGCAGCATCCGGATGCCGAGGATGAGGAGGGCGCAGGCCGCGACCGTGCCGCCCAGGCCGGCCAGGATGCCCTGGATCGACTTGAACATGCCGTCGAGAGTGGTTGCTGCCAGGATCATGATGTGTCCTTCGTTGTGAGGGGCGTACGGATCGGTGACGCGTCGCACGGGGCGGCCGGAACACCGCCCCGCGGGATGACGCGTCAGTGGGACTTGGAAGCTGTCGGCTTGGGCGAGGGGGACGGGCTGGAGGAGGCCGAGTCGGACGGGGAGGGCGAACCGGACGGTGCGGGAGAGGAGTTCGCCCCGGAGGACGGGGTGGCGCTCGGCGAGGCCGTGCCCGGCGTGTCCGCCCTCCCACCCGTCGGATCCATGACTCCGCCGCGGATGTCCTTGATGAACCAGCCCTGGGCCGTGTTCACCACGGTCACCCGGTACGAGCGCTTCAGGGCCGCTTCCCCCTTCGCGTCGTCGGCCCCGCCGCCGCCCCAGACGACGGTCACCCGTGCGGGGACCGACTGACCCTGCGCATAGCTGATCTTGTCGCCGGACTTGGTGCCCTCCGGTGCCAGCGCCTGGACCTCCTGGACCACCGGTGCGGTCAGCGCGCCGGCCAGTCCCGATATCGCTGCCGGAGTGGCATCGGGCGTGGTGAAGCGGGCCAGGGCGGTGGTGTCGGACGCGGCCCACGCCTTGAAGTACCCCGTCAGGACCTGGTCCCGGAGCTGGTTGGACAGCTCCTGGTCGACGACCTCTTCCTCCTTCTCCAGCGCGGGCGCGGTGTCGCGGATCGGCAGCGGCATCTCGCCGACGTTGCCGACGACCCGCAGCCCCGAGGCCCCGGCGAGGTCCTTGACGTACACCGGCACGGAGAGGGTGGTGGTGCGGCCGCCCGTGTAGGTGACCTGGATGTTGAGGTACCGGCCGTTCTTCCCGTACTCGGGGAGCTCCTCGACGGTCCCGTCCCAGTTCGCCTGCTTGACCTGCTGCTTGCCCTTCCCGTTCCAGCCGCAGTCCCGGTCGACGCCGGACGACGTGTAGTGGGAGAGGGACTCGCGGCGCTTGTCGGCGGTCTCCGGCGAGTACGTCATGCAGAGGGAGGCGTACTCCTCCGCGAAGACGGCCGCGGCCTGGACCGGGAAGTCGGTGAGCCGGTAGCGGGTCAGGTCCTGGCTGTCCAGGGCGGCGGGCTTCACGGTGACCGACGACCTGCCGATGACCAGGCCCGTGACACCGCAGGACCCCAGCGCGAAGACGCATGCGGTGATCAGGAGCGTGGCGCGCAGGGCCACGTGCGTGTTCTTGCCGTTGGAGGGCAGCCGGCCGCCGGGGCGCGGCACGTCGAACCGGGCGTCCGGCCCCTTGGCGCCGCTCGGCACGGAGGCTGAAGCGCTCGGGGCGGAGGTCGGGTCCGCGGCGGCAGCGGGGGCGGTGACCGCGGCCGGTGTCCCGGCGGGGGTCGCGGAGGCGGGAGCCTTCCCGCCCCCCTTGCGGCTCTCGCGGGCGGCCTTCTTGCTCTCGTACTCGGCCTTGCGCGCCGCCTTCTTGCGCTCGTACTCGGCCTTGCGCTCGGCCTTCGCCTGCTCCCGCTTGTCCTTCTTCGACTCGGCGACGGGCTGCTCCGCGCGCGGCGGAAGACTCGGCACGGCCGCCTGGCCCGGCGGGACGTTGGACTGCGGGGCCACGCGCACCCAGGCGGCGGCCACCTGGCTGCGGGCCGCCTCGGCGGAGAGCTGGGGCGCGGCGGGGGCCTCGTACGGACCCGGCGCCTGCTGCGCGGGGTGCCCGGCGGGCCGGCCCTCGCCGACCGCGTCCGCAGAACTGCTGTGGTCCGTCATCGGATCGGCTCTCTCCCCGCGTGTGTTCCCCGTCCGCCGGTCGGGCGTGCGGCGGGCCCTGGTGAGATCAGGTGCGGTCGGCAGTGTGGCAAATCGAGCTGACATTCCCCTCCCTCTTTTCCTCACGGGAGAGGGTGAGGAAAAAATAAGGAATCCCCGTGAGGAAAGCGGCGGAGCCGACAGCGCCCCGACGTGCCCGAGGCTCCGTCACAATGCCGGGTTGTGCCCCCAGTCGCGGGCGCCGAGCCGTCCCCGACTAACCGAAGGACGAGAGTTGAGCGATCAGAAGGTGCACGCGTGGCAGGATCCGGGCACCGCACCCGAGGCCCCCGAACCGCCGTCGGTGGAGGCCGAGCACGCCTGGATCTCCGGCTACGAGCCGGGAAACCCCTGGCAGTCGAAGCTCTGCCTGCGCACCCCGCACGGCACGGTCGCGTACCCCCTCACCCCGCACACCATGCCGGACCTCCTGGAGGGCCTGGTGGTGGTCGCCCAGGAGCAGCAGGGGGTGACGGGGGCGGACGCCCTGTACGACGCGGACGCCGACGAAACCGAGGTCGGCCCGGAGCCCGACGAGCCGGCGGAGCCCACGAGCATCCACAACGGCCGCGCGGCGCGCCTGACCGGCTGGTCCGTGGTCCACGAACTGTGGGAGCGCGAGGACCCGAAGGTCCGGCTCATCATGGGCGCGATCGTCGTCACCGTTTTCGCATTGGGGATGTTCCTGTCCTGAGCGGATACGGTCAAACCCACCACGGACGAAGGAGCCAACCATGCTGACGGAGACAACCGGCCGCACACCACAGGGCCTGGCCGCCGAACTGACGGGCATGCGAGCCGTCGACGACTGGCCCTCCGTGTGGTCGGGACCGCCACAGGGCGGATCGGGAGACTTCGATGCGTGGTGCGGGCGATACGGCTGGCAGCCGGAAACCTTCGACAGGCAGTTGTCGGTGGTGACCCGGAGCGGTGGTGACTGGACGTTCTACGACCGCCTGGGCGGCGAGTGGGCCCCGCTGGTGCGCCTGACGCACTACGCGTGGCAGCTGAAGGCCGACTCCCCGGCCGAGAACGGCGAGGTGTTCGCCACCGCCGCCACTGCCTGGTCGGCCCACCTCGAAGCAGCCACAGGCGTCCTCGGCACGCCCACCTGGGCCGGCTCCTGGGATGCCGCGGACTTCCCGGAACCGCCGCACCCGTCGTATTGGCATGATCGCGCGGCGCGCATGCGGACCCGCCGTCCGTACCGGTTCGCGTACTGGGCGCCGGACGGAAACGCTCCGGGGCAGCCGTTCATCGTCCTGAGCCAGTCGGTCACGTTCCCGACCTGGACCGACAACATGGCGGGCGGAGCGGCCATCGCTCTCAACGTCCACGCGCCCGAGGAGCTGCGGGACGGTAGCCGATGACGGACGTGTCACCGCCCACTCCGGACGAGCTCGCACGCGCCATCGCCCTCGAAGCCGCGTATGAGGCGTCGAAGCCGCGCACTCCGGAGGAGGTCGCGGCAGTCACAGAGCGAATAGGGGCGGACTGGGCGGCGGAGTACCCGGACCCAAAGAACAGGCCACCCCTCCTGGACTTCATCCGGGGCGTCGTCGACAGCCGGTCCGTCACCAGGGCGGACCGCGGCGATGTCCGCGCGTTCTGGTCCTGGCGGTCCCAACCCGAGGGCGCCGCGCGCGACGTGAGCCACCGTTTCCTGGCGCAGGCATGCGGCGAGAGCCGCGGCTACCAGGTCCTGGAGGAGACCGAGGCGGGCCAAAAGCTCGACTCCTACTACCTGTGGGAGCCGGGCGTACAGGATGCGCTCGTCGAGGACTACGGCGTGCCCAGGGCGGATATGAAGGACTTCCCTCCGGAAATCTGGAAGGCCGCCTCACTGAAGTACGCCAAGGAATCCACAGGGCCGGCCGTGGCGTTCGCCGCCGATATCGGTGCCGGTTCGGTCCTCGGCGGCATCGAGATGCCCGAACTCCTCGTGCACAAGAACGTCGGCAAGGAAGGGGTCAGGTTCCCCCTCCCCCTCCCCCGGCACGAGCATCTGCCTGCAGCGATCGACGAGCTGATCTCGGACGAGGCCTTGCGGTGCCAAGTGCGGATGGAGGACTTCGACGCGAAGAAGACAACCCCCGCGCAGTTCGCGGCCAAACTCGCCGCCCTCGACGTCCCCGAGCACTTGAAGGAGGCACACGCCGCGGCCGTCGCGAGACTGAACGCGGCCGAGACCTACCCCGAACTGGCCGCACCGCCGGCAGAGCTCGCCGAGCCCGAGGTGGATGGGCCCGGACCGACCGAGCCCGCACCCCAACAGGTCGGCGCCGATCAGCCCGGGCTGCAGGAGCCCGCGACCGCCCAGCCCGACCTACCCGACCCGAAGGCGCCCGAGACCGAACAGCCGGCACCCGAGGCGCCGGCGCCCCCGCAGCCCGAGCGCAAGGTGCTCGTGCACGGCCACTCCTTCGTCGTGGGCGCGGACCTTCCCCAGGTCCCCACCAGGCCGACGCGCCCGGTCCAGGCCGTTGCCGGGATGCACGGTTGGACTCCGCCTGCGGTCGAGACCGCACCGAAGTCCCAGGGGATCGAGCAGTGACCGACCACGAGGATCCGGCCGCCGCCGGGGACAAGGCCGAGTTCTTCTTCCCGGACGTCTTCGCCTTCGTCAGCGAGTTCCTCGCCCCGACCGTCCGCCGCCGCCTGAACGGCTCCTCCGCCACCTGGTGCCCCCGCTGGTGGGAGCACCAGGAGGCCGGCGCACGCCTCTCGGCGCTCTGGCTGGCCTGGGAACAGCTGCGCCTGGAACCCATGCTCGGCCTGTCGACGTGGTGGCTGCACCACGCCGACCCGCACCTGCGGGTGCTGATGGACACGGATCTGGGCCCGTTCGCCGCCTGTTCCCCCAAGACCGGCGGGCACACGGCGTACCCCTTCGACCCGCTCCCGCTGGAGGAGTACGACCCCGAGGCACAGCCCTTGTGAGGGACCGGTGAGGACGCACGGGGCGTTCCTCACCGTTTCCCCACAAGCCTCAACCACCCCACGTCCGCGCCGCTTTCCTCAGTCCGCTCCCGTCCTTTCCTCGGTTTTCCCGACGGGGAAAACCCGCGCTCCCCCGGCCCTCCCGCCACCTACGGTGTCTCGGCGACCTGACTGAGGGAGGGCCCGGACGGTGGATTCACCTGCCGAGAACAAGCGAAGTGCGGTACTGGCGCTGGTGCTGCTGGGTGTCCTGCTGATCGGCACCGTGGTCGTCTTCACCGTCTTCGACGGCGAGGACGACGCCAAGTCCGGGGACACGCGCACCCCGACGGCCACGCGGGGCGGCGCGGCGGGCGCGGGTGCCGCCGCCGGCGCCCCCGCCGCGCAGTCGGGAGCCGCCGACTCCGTGCCGCCCATCGTCAAGCCGGACGACCTGGCCGCGGCGCACCGCGCAATGGCCGTGTACATGTCGGGGCTGACCACCTACAACCACACCGACACGGCCGCCGCCTGGGCACCCCCGCTGCTGGACCACACCGTGCGCAACGAGGAGATGAAGCAGCTGACCGTGCTGCCGACCGGCAAGGCGTGGGCGGAGTGCCAGCAGGCCAAGTGCTCCTCCACCGGGAAGGCGGTCGTGCGCCGCGACGCGCAGATCGCCGACGACCTCGCGCGCGGCAGCGGCCAGACCATCTCCAGCGTGGTGGAGGTGACCGCGACGCGCTCGAAGGACGGCCACAGTGCCGAGACCGAGACCAACACCTGGCTCGTGAGCGCGCGCAGGAGCGGGGCCGAGTGGCAGGTGGCGGGCTTCGAGATCTACGGCCTGGGCAACGTGGGCGCGCCCGAGCCGAAGGGGGAGTGAGCGCCCGTGGTGGCTCCTGCCGTACTGGCAGCCGCGTCGAAGGCCGCCAAGGTGGCGAAGGCCGCCAAGGGGGCGGCCCAACTCGCCTCGGGACAGGGCGGCGGAGGCGGCGGCAAGAAGAAGAGCAACCTCAAGTGGGTGCTGCTCATCGCCGCCGGCGGGATGCCGATGTTCGGCATCGGCATCGTCCTCATCGTCCTGCTCATCGCCCTGGTGGGCGGCGTCGGCGGCGGCGCCGCCCAGGCCGCCTGCGCCGGATACGGGGATACCGCGGGGGCGGGCAACACCAGTGACCAGGCGGCGACGAACCCGATCATGCCCGCCGGCAAGATGTACATGCCGAGCGACACCGCACGCGACGAGATACCCCCGAAGATGATCCTCGCCTCGATGCGTGCCGCCGCCCGCTACGACGGCCTCGACTGGACGATCATCGCCGGGCAGATGTACCAGGAGACGAGGTACGGCCAGGACAAGTCCGCTGCCCCCGGCGGCGACAACGGCCTCGGCTACAAGGGCCTGCTGCAGTTCGGTGACTGGGCCTGGGGCCAGTACGGCGAGGACGGCAACGGCGACGGCCAGAAGGACCGCTACGGCATCGACGACCTGGCCTTCGCCGCGGCCAACTACATGCACGCCCTGAAGGCGGAGACCAACTCCTGGGACGCGCTGCTCGGCTACTCCGGCTCGACCAAGACCAACACGGTCTATCCCCGGGTGGTCCTCACCCAGGCGGCCCGCTACCGCGGCACCCTCACCGGTGACAAGGACCTCATCAACCGCTGGTACGCGCACCTGAAGACCACCGTCGAGAAGAATCCTTCCTTCCCGGTCCTGGGCAAGAGCTCGGACATCCCCGAGCCCGTCGGCAACGACGCCCAGCCGAGCGAGGCGCTGAGCATCCGCTCCAAGGGCCCCCACAGCTGGTCCACCCCGCCCCTGGAGGGTGGCGGACAGGGCGGCACCACGACGGCCATGGCACCGATGGGGTTCTCCCGCCCGCTCACGGCCCCGTTCCGCCCGGACGACCCGCCCGCGACCACCGGCGGCAAGGACTGGCAGTGGCCGCTCAAGCAGGGCACGTACACGATCGGCACCAAGTACCACCAGGAAGGCCCGCACTGGAGCCTGGGCTACCACACCGGCCTCGACCTGGTGGCGTCCACCGGAACCCCGATCTACGCCCCGGCCGACGGCAAGGTCGTCAAGGTCGGCAGCGGCGGCGCGTACGGCAACGAGACCCGCCTGGAGCACGCGGGCGGCGTCATCACCCTCTACGCCCACCAGAGCAGCGTCGCCGTGAAGATGGGCGACACCGTCAAGCGCGGCGACCAGATCGGCCTCGTGGGCGCCACGGGCAACGTGACCGGCCCGCACCTCCACTGGGAGGTGCTGATGCCGGGCGTCGACGACCCCTTCCGCAGCGGCCAGGACAACGGCCCCGGCGAGATCGACCCCGAGGGCTGGCTGGCCGGAAAGATCACGGCCAGCCCCGACTACGGCGGCGTGCCCGGCGGCAGCGGCAACGGCAACGGCAACGGCAAGGACGCGGCCTACCGGGACTGCGCCAAGAACGGCAAGGGCACCGGCGTCCCGCCGGACGGCGCCGGCTCGTCCGGCCCCCTGCCGGACGTGGACGACCAGGTCGTCCGCGCGGCGCTCGGCTGGGCCCAGCGCGGCATCGGCAAGCCCTACGTCTGGGGGGCCGCCCGCCTCCAGGGCGACAACCCCACGTCCTTCGACTGCTCCAGCTTCACGCAGTGGATGTACTACCAAGCCAGCGGCGGCAAGATCAATATCGGGTCCACCACCTACGACCAGCAGCCCAACCTCTCCAAGTACAAGGTCGAACTGAGCCAGTCCAAGCCGGGCGACGTGATCTTCTTCCACCCCAGCGCGGCGGGTTCGGAGCACGTCGGCATCGTCTGGGACCCGGCCAAGCACACGATCCTGCACGCCCCGAGGCCGGGCAAGAACGTCGAGTTCAGCAACTGGGAGTGGCAGGGGCAGATCACGGGCGTCTACCGGGTGCCCACGGCCGGGAACTTCCCCTAGACCAGCGGCGCGCACGGCGCACGGAACCAAAGACAGAACGAGATGCCGATGTCCACCCCGGGCCCGGCGGAAGGAACGCCCTGACCATGGCCCAAGAACCACAGAAGAAGCCGCGCGCCGAGGACGACTGGACGATCGAGATCGTCCTCCTCGTCGTCACCGTCCTGGCCCTCCTGTCCGCCGCCTGGCTCGCGGCCCGCCTCGGCGCGTCGTTCACCGACCAGCCGGAGCCCCCGGGCAACCCGTTCTCCTTCGCCATCGCCCTGGCCAAGGGCGACTACTCCTGGCCCGGCGGCGCCGCCAGCGCGATCGCCGCCGCCGAGGCGCTGCTGCTCGCCGGCCTGATCACCGCCGGGTACCGGATACGCCAGCGGCTGCGCAACAAGCCGGACGTGGACCGCGCGGCCAAGCACATGGTCGACGGGACGGACCTCGGCAAGCTCACCATGAAGGGCGCGGCCGCGACCGCGGAGCGCCTCGGGGTGAAGGCCCAGGTGCCCGGCGTGTTCATCGGCCGGTCCGTGAAGGGCCGCCAGCCCCTGTTCGGCTCCTTCGAGGACATGCACGTCGACATCTGGGGCCCCCGTACCGGCAAGACGACCCGGCGCGCCATCCCGGCGATCCTCGACGGCCCCGGGGCGGTCCTCGTCACCTCCAACAAGCGGGACATCGTCGACGCCACCCGCGGACCGCGCCAGGCCCACGGGCAGGTGTGGGTCTTCGACCCGCAGCAGGTCGCCCAGGAGGCGCCGGCCTGGTGGTGGAACCCGCTCTCGTACGTCACCGACGTGGCCAAGGCCCGCAAGCTGGCCGACCACTTCGCCTCGGGCTCCCGCGACGCCGACGCCTCCACCGACGCCTTCTTCGACCCGGCCGGCCAGGACCTCCTCGCCAACCTGCTGCTCGCGGCGGCCACGGCCAAGATGCCCGTCACCCAGATCTACACCTGGCTGTCCAACCCCAAGGACGACACCCCGGAGCGCATCCTGCGCGGCGCCGGGCACCTCATGCCCGCCGACGCCCTGAACGGTGTGATCACCGCTCCGGACAAGCAGCGCAGCGGTATCTACGGCGTCGCCCAGCAGATGGCTTCCTGCCTGATCAACCCCGAGGTCAACAAGTGGGTGAGCCCGCTCGGACCGACGGACGGGCGACCCGAGTTCGACCCGCACGAGTTCGTCCGCACCCGCTCGACCCTCTACTCGCTCTCCCGTGAGGGCAGCGACTCGGCGGGCCCGCTGGTGACGGCCCTGACGGTGGCCGTCGTCGAGGCGGCCGAGGAGTACGCCACCACCCAGCGCGGCGGCCGCCTCTCACTGCCGATGGTCGGCGTCCTGGACGAGGCGGCGAACGTCTGCCGCTGGCGCGCCCTGCCCGACCTGTACTCGCACTACGGCTCGCGCGGCATCATCCTGATGACGATCCTCCAGTCCTGGGCCCAGGGCGTCGAGGTGTGGGGCGACCGCGGCATGGAGAAGCTCTGGTCCGCCGCCAACGTCCGCGTCTACGGCGGCGGCGTCTCCGACACCCGCTTCCTCGGCGACCTCTCGGAGCTGGCGGGCGAGTACGACTTCCGCGAGTTCTCGGCGACCCAGGAGTCGGAGCGCGGCCACTGGTCGGGCAACCGCACCGTGAACGAGACGGTCCGCCGCGAGCGCGTCCTCCAGGTCTCCGACCTGGGCTCGATGCCCCCGGGCCGCGCCTTGGTCCTGGCCTCGGGCACCAAGCCGGTCCTGGTGGAGACGATCCCCTGGTGGGAGGGCCAGCACGCCCGCGAGGTGAAGGCCTCCCTGTCGAAGTACGACCCGGGCGCCCGCTGAGCGCCCTACCGAAACGGAAAACCCCAGGTCACAAGCGTTGCGACCTGGGGTTTCCGCATGCTACTCCGCGTACAGCGCCCACCTGTCGCTCGTCGCCACCTCCTTCAGCTGCGCCATCGTCAGCGCCGGGTCCTTCCGGGTCGCGTCGCTCTCCTGGTTCTTGGAGTTGAAGGCCGAGACGATCACGCGGGTACCGTTCGGCCGCAGCGTGTCCACGTTCCACCAGACCACGTTCTTGCCGCCCTTCTCCCCGGGCGTCTGGCGGGTCACCACCTTCGTGCCGTCCGGCATCACCGTGGCGCCCGCGAACAGGCTGTCCACCGCGCCGCCGGACTTCCGGCCCGACTGGACCTCCACGGTGACCATCGACGTGCCCTTGCCGTCGTCGAGCACGGCGTAGGCGCTGGCGCCCTCGTCCCCCTTGGCGACGACCGGGATGCCGTACCCGGCCAGCAGGCCGTCCAGGACCGGCGCGACCGACGTGCCCGGACGCGGGGCCGAGCGCGGCGACTCCAGGTGCGCCGCCGGCAGGTCCTCCAGCGCACGGCGCCACAACGGCGAGTGCGCGATGGACTTCAGCCGGGCCGGTTCCAGCGGAGGGTTGGGCCGCGAGACGGGCTCGTCCTTCTCCGCGGGCGCGTTCCACTCCTGTACGTCCACCTGGTAGCCCTGCGGGGTCACCAGCGTGGCCCGCCACGACTTCGTGGGGACGCGGCGGTCGGGGTACTCGTAGCCCTGGTAGACCATGACCTTCGACCCGTCCGCCAGCGTCTCGGACGTGCAGCCGTCGTAGTCGAACTTGTTCTTGTCGGGGCAGGTGAGCATCTCGGCGGTGCTCGCACCGTTCGGGTCCACCCGGTTGAGGCTGACCCCGACGGCCGCCTTGCCCTTGCCGTCGTCCCACACGCCCGAGACCCCCGTCATCCCTCCGGGTCCGGGGCCCGTTCCGTGCCCCTTGGCCTCGGTCAGCTGCCCGTCGGGCAGGAGCTGCTTGAGCCAGGTGACCATCTGCTCGTCCGAGACGGCACCGGTGCCGGACCCCGGCGCCCCCTTCGCGGGCGGAGTGCTCGACAGGGCCGGCGGGGCGGCGACGTCCACCGTCCCCGAGCCGCGCGCACCGCCCGAACCGCCCAGCAGGCCGCCCGCGAAGGCGCCGGCGCTGCCGACCAGCGCCAGCCCCAGCACCGATCCGCCGATCACGGCGGCCCGGCGGCGGACCACCAGCCGCCGTCCGCGCCGCTCACCGGCGGCGACGAGGGCCTGCCGGTCGGGCGTGAAGCCGTCCCCCGCCTGCCGCAGGGCTTCACCGAGCTCATCTTCAAAGGACATGCGAACCCAGACCTTCCACTCAGTAGCGAGGAGGAACGAGGAATGACATCGAGAGGGGGCGTCGCGAAGGGACCCGCGGCGCTCAGCGGCCGACCAACTCGGACAGCGAGCCGCCCAGTTGCCCGCGCAGCCGGGTCAGCGCCCGCGTGGTCCGGGTGCGGACCGCCGCCGAGCTGACGTTCATCGCCTCGGCGGTCTCCTCGACGCTGCGGTCCTCCCAGTACCGCAGCACCAGCACCGCCCGGTCCTTCGGGGCCAGCTGCCCCAGCGCCTGCAGCAGGGTCACCCGCAGCTCCGGGTCGGCGGCGCCGGCCTCCGGGGCCCCCGACTCGGGGAACTCCCCGACCGGGCGCTCCCCCGCCGAGCGGCGCCGCTGGTGCGTCAGGAAGGACCGTACGAGTACGGTCTGCGCGTACGCGGCGGGATTGTCGATGCGGGAGATCCTGCCCCAGAGCAGGTACATCCGCCCCAGGGTCTCCTGCACCAGGTCCTCCGCCAGGTGGACGTCGCCGCTCGCCAGCAGGCACGCCGACCGGTACAAAGGCCCCGACCGGCCCGCCGCGAACTCCCGGAACCCGTCCCTGCGCCCCTGCCGCATCCACTCCCCCTCGTGTCCGTCTCACTCCTTCGACGCGATGGCGGTGCCGGAATGTTTCAGCCGGGTTCGCGCGCATGCCGTCGCCGCGTTTCACCGAGCCGGCCGACGGCTCCGCGGCGTCATGGGCGCGCCGGCCGTCTGCCTGCCGATACCGGAGATCGCCCTGTGCTGACGGCATGCCATGGTGCCCGCACACAACCCGGGCGAGGAGCTTGAGACGATGCTGACGGAGACATCGGGCCGCACGGCCCAGGACCTGGCGGTGCGCAGCGGGGCCGGCGGCAGGTGGACCTTCGAAGCGGGTGGCAACTGGCATCCCGTACGCCGTCTGACCCACTGGGCGTGGCACCTCAAGGCAGACGAGGCGACCGAGAACCCCGGTCTCTTGACCTGCGCGGCCGACGAATGGCCCGACTTCGTCAAGGCGGCCGAGAGTGTGCTGGGGCCTGCGGTATGGACCGGCCCCTGGGATGCACCGGACTTCCCGGAGCCGATGGAACCGGCGTTCTGGGAGAGCCGTGCATACCGCCTCGAGACCCGCACCCCCTACCGGATGGCGTACTGGAAGCCGGTGGGTGACCACCCCGGGCAGGCCTTCATCGTGCTGGCGCAGTCGGTGTCGTTCACAGCGTGGGCCACTGACGCGCCGGGCGGTTCTCGGATCCAGTTGACCGTGAATGCCCCTGAAGGTTCACGGAGGAACCCGTGGACCCCGACGCTCCTCCGACCCCGGAGGAGACAGCCCGGGCCTTCGCCCTCCAGCAGGAACATGCCGCGGCGGAACCACGTGACAGGCAGTCCGGGGCCGCGGTGGCCCGCAGGCTGTACGGCGACCACCTGTCGACGCTCGATCCGGAGGAGCCGGACGCCGCTCACGGTGCCGCCTGGGGCACCCTCTCGGACCGGTACGCCATCGCGACCGAGGGGCTCGTGATCGGGTTCGCCGCCGACATCACCGCGGACTCGGTCCTCGGCAAGACCGAGATACCGGCGCTCCTCAGGAACACCGCCGTCGGCAAGGAGGGCATCAGGTTCGCGACGCCGTTGCCTCAGCACGCGCACCTTCCGCCCGACATCACCGCGTTCATGGCCGATCCCCCCATCCGCTGCCAGCTGCGCATGGGGGACGACGCCCCCGGGAGGTCCCCCGAGGAATTCGCCATGAAGCTGCACGCCATCGGTCCCCGAGGACCGGAAGCAGGCCCATGCGGCGATCGTCGACCGGCTGTCGACGGCCAACTCCTACGAGGAGCTGAACCCCACGACCGCCGAGGCGAAGCGGAGGGCGCACATGAGTGCCTTCGTACCCGGCGTGAACCTGGGCCACGGCGTCATGCGCGCGCCCCGCAGCGTCCTCACCGGCCACCGAGTGAGCGAGCCCGCACCACCCCAGATCACGCCGAAGTCCTCCGGGATCGAGCACTGACCCGCCGTGCTCGACCCGGCCGCCGAGCCCGGTCGGCGTACCAGGCGACGGACACCGGAATCCGGGGCACGCCACCTGCCCTTCCACGGAGCGAAAAGCAAAAGCCCCAGGTCACGTGAGTGAGTCCTGGGGCTTCCATGGAGCCGCCTTCGGGATTCGAACCCGAGACCTACGCATTACGAGTGCGTTGCTCTGGCCAACTGAGCTAAGGCGGCACCGCTGGGAAGACGAGAAAAATTCCCCGGAGGGAGCCTCTCATCAGCAGCGTCGCCAAGTCTACAGGGTCGAACCCGATGCCCCGAACCAGGGTCGACCGCCGGCGTCAGCAGCGCTTGCCGGCGGGTGGGGCCTGGCCTTCCAGGAGGTAGCGGTTGATCGCGGTGTCGATGCAGTCGCTGCCCCGGCCGTACGCCGTGTGGCCGTCGCCGTCGTACGTGAGGAGGGTGCCCGAGTCGAGCTGCTCCGCCAGGGCCTGGGCCCACTTGTACGGGGTCGCCGGGTCGCGGGTCGTGCCGACCACCACGATCGGGGCCGCGCCCTTGGCCTCCAGGCGCTTGGCCGTGCCGGTGGCCTTGACCGGCCAGTACGTGCAGTTCAGCGAGGCCCACGCCAGCCCCGCGCCGAAGACCGGCGAGGCCTTCTCGAAGGAGGGCAGGGCGGCGTCCACCGCCTGCGGGCCGCTGAAGGCCGGGGGCTGGTCGAGGCAGTTCACGGCGGCGTTGGCGAACATGAGGTTGGCGTACTTCCCGTCCGCCTCGCGCTCGTAGTAGCTGTCGGCGAGGGACAGCAGGCCGGCGCCGTCCCCGTTCATCGCGTCCGTGAGGGCCTGGCGCAGCTGCGGCCAGGCGCTCTCGTCGTACAGCGCCGCGATCGCGCCCGTCGTCGCGAGGGCCTCGCCCAGCGGGCGGGCCGGGTCGCCGGAGGGGACCGGCTGGGCGTCCAGCTTGCGGAAGAAGTCCTTCAGGCGCTGGCCCTGCGCCTCCGGCCCGCCCTGCCCCAGCGGGCAGTCGGCCTGCTGGGCGCAGTCCTTGGCGAAGGAGCGGAAGGCCGTGTCGAAGCCCGCCGTCTGGTCGCGGTTGAGGTCGAGCGCCGGCCGCGAGGGGTCCATCGCCCCGTCCAGGACCAGCCGGCCCACCCGGCCGGGGAAGAGGTCCGCGTACGTCGCGCCGAGGAAGGTGCCGTACGAGGCGCCGACGTAGTTCAGCTTCCCGTCGCCCAGGACCGCCCGCAGGATGTCCATGTCGCGGGCGGCGTCCACGGTGGAGACGTGCGGCAGGACCCGCGCGGAGCGCTGCTCGCAGCCCGCCGCGAACTCCTTGAACGCCGCCACGAGCCGGGCCCGTTCCTCCTGGTCGTCCGGCGTCTGGTCCACCTGGGTGAAACGGTCCATCGCCGGGCCGCTCAGGCATTCCACGGGGCTGCTGCGGGCCACCCCGCGCGGGTCGAAGGAGACCATGTCGTAGCGGGCGCGGACCGGCGCCGGGTAGCCGATGCCGGCGTACGCCTGGAGGTAGCCGATGCCGGAACCGCCGGGACCACCCGGGTTGACCACGAGGGAGCCGAGCTTCTTGCCCGGCCCGGTCGCCGTCCGGCGGGCCACCGCGATGTCCACGTCCTGGCCGGAGCCCGGGTTCGCGTAGTCCAGCGGCGCCTTCATCGTGGAGCACTGGAACCCCTGGACACCGCAGTCGCGCCAGGTCAGCTTCTGCTCGTAGTACGGGCGCAGCCCGGCGGGCACCGAGGACGGATCGGCCGAGGCGGAGGCCACGTCCGGACTGCCGGAAGTGCAGCCGGAGAGCAGCAGCCCGGCGGCTGCGATCACGATCCCGGTGGTGCGCAGCAGTCGCCTGGTGTCCATGCGGCGAGCGTACGTCCTGCCGGGGCGCCTGTCCGTCGGCCGCGCGCCGGGCGGCCGACCGCCGACCGGGGACCCGCCCCGGGTGCGGCGACCGTACCGTCCGCCGGGCCCGCGGCCCGGGATCGCTCGTACGGGTGAACCGGTCAGCCGGCGCGCAGCGCCATCGTCATGGCCTCCACCGCCAGGAGCGGGGCCACGTTCCGGTCGAGGGCCCCGCGGCAGGCGATGATCGCCTCGATGCGCCGCAGCGTCCGCTCGGGGCCCGAGGCGCGGGCGATCCGGTCGAGGTCGGGGCGTATGTCCTCGTTGGCGATGGCCAGGGCCGAGCCCAGCTGGAGGGCCAGGACGTCCCGGTAGAAGCCGGTCAGGTCGGTGAGGGCGAGGTCGAGGCTGTCGCGCTGGGTGCGGGTGCGGCGGCGCTTCTGGCGGTCCTCGAGCTCCTTCATCACGCCGGCCGTACCGCGCGGCAGCCGGCCTCCGGCACCCGCTCCGGCGCCGAGGGCCGCCCTCAGCTCCTCGGTCTCCTTCGCGTCGACCTCCTCGGCGACCTGCTTGGCGTCCTCCGCGGCGGCGTCGACGAGCTCCTGCGCGGCCTTGAGGCAGCCGCCCACGTCGTCCACCCGCAGGGGGAGCTTCAGCACGGCGGCGCGGCGGGAGCGGGCGGCCTCGTCGGTGGCGAGCCGGCGCGCCCGGTCGATGTGTCCCTGGGTCGCGCGGGCGGCGGCCGCGGCGGCGGCCGGCTCGACGCCGTCGCGGCGCACCAGCACCTCGGCCACCGCCGCCACGGACGGGGTGGTCAGGGTGAGGTGCCGGCAGCGGGAGCGGATGGTGGGCAGCACGTCCTCCAGGGAGGGCGCGCACAGCAGCCACACGGTCCGCGGGGCGGGTTCCTCCACGGCCTTGAGCAGGACGTTGCCCGCGCCCTCGGTGAGCCGGTCGGCGTCCTCCAGGACGATGACCTGCCAGCGGCCCACGGCCGGCGAGAGCTGGGCCCGGCGGACCAGGTCGCGGGTCTCCTTCACGCCGATCGACAGGAGGTCGGTGCGGACGACCTCCACGTCGGCGTGGGTCCCGGCCATGGTGGTGTGGCAGCCGTCGCAGAACCCGCAGCCCGGTTCGCCGCCGAGGGCGCGGTCCGGGCTGACGCACTGCAGGGCCGCCGCGAAGGCGCGGGCGGCGGTCGCCCGCCCGGATCCGGGCGGGCCGGTGAACAGCCAGGCGTGGGTCATCTTGGAGCCGGGGGGCGGCGGTTCGCCCTCGGCCGCGGCCGTGACCAGGGCGTCGGCGTCGCGGGCGGCGGCGGCCAGCTGCGCGTGCACGCGCTCCTGTCCCACCAGGTCGTCCCACACGGGCATCCCGCCCACCGCCTTTCACCGTCCGTGGATGCCGCGCACCCGTCTGCTCACATTGTGGCGCGCGCCGCCGACAATCCGTCCCCGGCGCCGGGAGCGCCCGCCCGCCGGGTCAGCGGCGCCGGCGCCGGCCGCTGCGGCCGCCCGCGTCGCCGCGGTCGTCCCCGTCGTCCGGGCGCGGGCCCAGCAGCTCGTCCGCGAGGGTCGGCTGGTCGTCCGCCGGGGCCGCACCGGCGCGCTCGGGCGCGGTCCCGCGCGGTCGGCCGTCCTCGTCGAAGACGGGGAGCTCGCGGGTCACGTCGTTCGCCGAGTCCCGGAAGATCTCCGGCGGGACCCGGTCGGCCGGGGGCTCCTGCGTGTGCGGGGCGGTCGGCCGCTCCGCCGGGCGGGTCCGGCCGCCCGGGGCGGCGGGGGCCCGGCCGTCGGGCCGTACGGCGGGCAGGACCGCCGTCTCCTCCGCCGCGCGCGCCGCGGACGGGTCGATCTTGGGCACCGGGACCGTCTGGGTCACGTCGTCGGGCTGCACGAACCGGCGCACCACCGGCGTCTCGACGGTGACGGCCTCGTCCGCCGGCAGCGGGTCCTTGCTCATCACGACCTTGGGCGCGGGGGCCTGGGGAGCCTTCGGCGCGGCAGCAGCGGCAGCGGCGGCCGAGGCCTCCGCGAGCTTGCGGGCCTCCTCGGCGCGCAGCAGGGCCTCCTCGGCCCGCCGCTGCTTCTCCAGCCGGCGCTCCTCCGCCTCGGCGCGCAGCCGGGCCTCCTCCGCCTCCTGGAGCCGGATCCGCTCCCGCTCGGCGGCCAGGGCCCGCTCCTCGGCCTCCGCCCGCAGCCGCTCGGCCTCGGCCCGGGCCCGGGCCTCCTCCTCGGCCCTGATCCGGGCCTCCTCGGCCTTGCGCCGGGCCTCCTCCGCCCTGCGGGCGGCCTCCACCTCGGCGATGCGGCGTGCTTCGGCTGCCTCCTCCTCGGCGAGACGGCGGGCCTCCGCCGCCTCCTCCTCGGCCTTGCGCCGGGCCTCGGCGGCCTCTTCCTCGGCCCTGATCCGGGCCTCCTCGGCCTCCCGGGCCAGGCGGGCCTCCTCCTCGGCCTTCAGCCGGGCCTCCTCCGCCTTGCGGGCGGCCTCCTCCTCGGCCCTGCGCCGGGCCTCCTCCTCGGCGAGGCGGCGGGCCTCCAGCTGCGCGGCGACCTCCGCCTCCGACAGCGGGAGCATCCGGTCCAGCCGGTGGCGGACGACGGTGGTCACGGAGCCGGGGTCCTGGCCGGCGTCGACCACCAGGTAGCGCCCCGGGTCGGCGGCGGCGAGCGTCAGGAAGCCGGCCCGCACCCGCTGGTGGAACTCGGTCGGCTCGGACTCCAGCCGGTCGGGCGCCTCGGTGAACCGCTCCCGGGCGGTCTCGGGGGACACGTCGAGCAGCACGGTCAGGTTCGGGACCAGGCCGTCCGTGGCCCAGCGCGAGATCCGGGCGATCTCGGTCGGGGACAGGTCGCGCCCGGCGCCCTGGTAGGCGACCGAGGAGTCGATGTAGCGGTCGGAGATGACCACCGCGCCCCGCTCCAGGGCGGGCCGCACGACCGTGTCGACGTGCTCCGCGCGGTCGGCGGCGTACAGGAGCGCCTCGGCGCGGTTGGACAGCCCGGCGGAGGAGACGTCGAGCAGGATCGAGCGGAGCCGCTTGCCGACCGGGGTGGCGCCCGGCTCCCGGGTCACGACGACCTCGTGGCCCTTGCTCCGTATCCAGTCGGCCAGCGCCTCGACCTGGGTGGACTTGCCGGCGCCGTCGCCGCCCTCCAGGGCGATGAAGAACCCGGTCGCGGACGGGGCCTGTACGGGCTCCCCGCCGCGCAGCGCGTCGCGCAGGTCGCGGCGCAGCGGTACGCCGCCGCGGTCGTCGGCCTTGGTGAGGACCACGACGGCGGCGGGCAGCAGCAGCGCGCCGACCAGCATCAGGGTGTAGGCCGCGCCGCCGTGCGTGAGGACGATCCGGCCGGCGTCCAGCCGGTGCGGGCCGATCGCGGCGGCCAGCAGGGGGGCGGCCACCGCACCGACGGCTACGGCCACCCGGACCACGGCCTGGAGGTGCTCGGTGACCCGGGCCCGGCGGAACTCCTCGGTCTCCTGGTCGAGCAGCGTGTGGCCGGTGTTGGCGGCGACGCCGGCGGCGGTGCCCGCGAGGAGCGCCAGGAACAGCACGGTCGCCGTGTCCCGGACCAGCCCGCTCAGCAGCAGCGCCAGCCCGGTGACCGCCATGGCCAGGGCCAGCAGCCGGCGCCGGGACAGCCCGGGCAGCGCCTTGCCGGCCTGGGAGGCACGGATCCCGACGCCGGTGCCGCCGACGAGGGCGAGCACCATCAGGGCGTACGAGGACGGTCCGCCGCCCAGGTCGAAGGCGTGCAGTACGGAGACGGAGGCGGCGCAGGCCACGGCCCCGGACACGGCGGCGCAGGCCAGCACGAGGAGCGGGATCGCGCCGGTACGGCCCTTCTCGGTCCGCTCGCCCGCCCGGGGGGGCCGCAGCCCCTCCAGCGGGGAGCGCGGCCGCGAGGTCTTGACCGCGGGCAGCGCCAGCGGCAGCAGCAGCGAGACGGACGCGGCGAACAGGCCGGCGGCGACGTACGACCCCAGCGCCGACTGGTTCACGGCGAACCAGTCCACGCCCAGGCCCAGCGCCCGGCCGACCAGGGTCGCGACGAGCAGGGCGGCGGCCGCGGCGGGCATCGCCGCGAAGGCCGTGCGCAGGCTGAGGCGGCGCAGGGCGTCGAGGTGGTCCGGGAGCGGGCGGACGGTCGCCCCCTCCGGCGGCGTCGCGGGCAGCAGCGCGGGCGCGGCGTTCTCCTTGGCCACGGTCCACACGCGCTCGGCGGCGCCGGAGACGAAGACGGTGGCCAGCAGGGCGATCGTGGCGTGCGCCGGGATCCAGTCCAGCCACAGCGGGGCGACGACGAACAGGACGATCCGCAGCCCGTCCGCGCCGACCATCGTCCAGCGCCGGTCCAGCTTCCCGCCGGGGGCGGTGAACCGGGCGAGCGGTCCGAGCAGGACCGCGCCGAACAGGACGGTGGCGAGGACGCGCACCGCGAAGACGGTGGCGACGGCGAGGGCCGCACCCCGGTAACCGGTGCCGAAGAGGCCGCCGGTGGTGGTCGTGACGGTCGCCTGGAGCGTCAGCAGGACGAGGACCAGCAGGGCGAGGGCGTCGCCGATGCCGCTCACCAGCTGGGCGCTCCACAGCCGGCGCAGCCCGGGCGTGCGCAGCAGGGCGCGCACCGCTCGCTCGCGGGAGTCCGCGGCTAGGGCTTCGTCGTAGGCGGGGTTCTCGGAGGCGGTCACGACCGGTGGCTGCTCGGCTCGCGTCATCCGCCCAGCCTATCCGCTGCGATGGGCCGTCGCCGTGGCCTGTGGACGGCGCCGCATGTGACCCAGGACCCACCTTCCGGGGCGGCGCGCGGAGCCGGTCCCGTCCTCCTCCCCCGGTGGTGGCCGGGGGAGGAGGACGGGGCGGGGCGCCTACTCGTCCGCCGGGGCCGCGGCGGCCGCCTTCTTCGCGGCGGCGGCCGTCGTCGTCTTCTTCGCCGCCGTCTTCTTGGCCGCCGAAGCCGTCGTCTTCTTCGCGGCCGTCTTCTTGGCCGCGGCCGTCGTCGCCTTCTTCGCCGGCGCCTTCTTCGCGGGGGCCTTCTTCGCGGGGGCCTTCTTCGCGGTCTTCTTGGCCGGCCCCTTGGCCCGCTTCTCCGCGAGCAGCTCGTAGCCCCGCTCCGGCGTGATCGTCTCGACGTCGTCGTCCCGCCGCAGCGTCGCGTTCGTCTCGCCGTCCGTCACGTACGGGCCGAAGCGGCCGTCCTTGACGACCACCGGCTTCTCGCTGACCGGGTCGGTGCCCAGCTCCTTCAGCGGCGGCTTGGCCGCGGCCCGGCCCCGCTGCTTCGGCTGCGCGTAGATCGCGAGCGCCTCGTCCAGCGTGATCGAGAAGAGCTGGTCCTCGGTCTCCAGGGACCGCGAGTCCGTGCCCTTCTTCAGGTACGGGCCGTAGCGGCCGTTCTGGGCCGTGATCTCCACGCCCTCCGCGTCCGCGCCGACGACGCGCGGCAGCGACATCAGCCGCAGGGCGTCCTCGAGGGTGACCGTGTCCAGGGACATGCTCTTGAAGAGCGAGGCCGTCCGCGGCTTGACCGCGTTCTTGCCGGTCTTCGGGGTGCCCTCGGGCAGCACCTCCGTCACGTACGGCCCGTAGCGGCCGGCCTTGGCGACGATCTCGTTGCCGCTGACGGGGTCCTTGCCCAGCTGGAAGTCCCCGCTCGGCGCGGCGAGCAGTTCCTGCGCATACGCGATCGTGAGCTCGTCCGGGGCGAGGTCGTCGGGGACGTCGGCCCGCTGGTGGCCCTCCGCGTCCTTCTCGCCCTTCTCCACGTACGGGCCGTAGCGGCCGACGCGCAGCACGATGCCGTCGCCGACGGGGAAGGAGGAGATCTCCCGGGCGTCGATCGCGCCGAGGTCCGTGACCAGCTCCTTCAGGCCGCCGAGGTGGTCGCCGTCGGCCGGGACGACCTCGGAGGCGCTCTCGGAGCCGAAGTAGAACCGCTTCAGCCACGGCACGGACTGGGCCTCGCCACGCGCGATGCGGTCGAGGTCGTCCTCCATCTTGGCGGTGAAGTCGTAGTCGACGAGCCGGCCGAAGTGGGTCTCCAGCAGGTTCACGACGGCGAAGGACAGGAACGAGGGGACGAGCGCCGTGCCCTTCTTGAAGACGTAGCCGCGGTCGAGGATGGTGCCGATGATCGACGCGTACGTCGACGGGCGGCCGATCTCCCGCTCCTCCAGCTCCTTGACCAGCGAGGCCTCGGTGTAGCGGGCCGGGGGCTTGGTCGCGTGGCCGTCGGCGGTGATCTCCTCGGCGGTCAGCGCGTCGCCCTCGGCGACCTGGGGCAGCCGGCGCTCGCGGTCGTCGAGCTCGGCGTTCGGGTCGTCGGCGCCCTCGACGTAGGCCTTCATGAAGCCGTGGAAGGTGATCGTCTTGCCGGAGGCGCTGAACTCGGCGTCCCGCCCGTCGGAGGCGCGGCCGCCGATCTTCACGGTGACCGAGTTGCCGGTGGCGTCCTTCATCTGGGAGGCGACGGTCCGCTTCCAGATCAGCTCGTACAGGCGGAACTGGTCGCCGGTCAGGCCCGTCTCGGCCGGGGTGCGGAAACGATCACCCGAAGGCCGGATCGCCTCGTGCGCCTCCTGCGCGTTCTTGACCTTGCCGGCGTAGACGCGCGGCTTCTCCGGCAGGTAGTCGGCCCCGTAGAGCTGGGTGACCTGCGCCCGCGCCGCCGCCACCGCGGTGTCGGAGAGCGTGGTGGAGTCCGTACGCATGTAGGTGATGAAGCCGTTCTCGTACAGCTTCTGCGCCACCTGCATCGTCGCCTTCGCGCCGAAGCCCAGCTTGCGCGAGGCCTCCTGCTGGAGGGTCGTCGTGCGGAAGGGGGCGTACGGGGAGCGGCGGTACGGCTTGGACTCGACCGAGCGGACGGAGAAGTCGGCGCCCTGGAGCGCGGCGGCGAGCGCCCGCGCGCCGGCCTCGTCGAGGTGCAGCACCTCGCCCTTGAGCTGCCCGTTCGGGCCGAAGTCGCGGCCCTGCGCGACGCGCTTGCCGTCGACCGTGTTCAGGCGGGCGACCAGCGACGACGGGTCGGAGGCGTCGCCGGCGCGGCCGGTGCCGAAGGTGCCGGTCAGGTCCCAGTACTCGGCGGAGCGGAAGGCGATGCGCTCGCGCTCGCGCTCGACGACGAGGCGGGTGGCCACGGACTGGACGCGGCCGGCCGACAGCCGCGGCATGACCTTCTTCCACAGGACCGGCGAGACCTCGTAGCCGTAGAGGCGGTCGAGGATGCGGCGGGTCTCCTGGGCGTCGACCATCCGCTGGTTCAGCTCGCGCGGGTTGGCGACGGCGTCCCGGATGGCGTCCTTGGTGATCTCGTGGAAGACCATCCGGTGGACGGGGACCTTGGGCTTGAGGACTTCCTGGAGGTGCCACGCGATGGCTTCGCCCTCGCGGTCCTCATCGGTGGCGAGGAAGAGTTCGTCGGACTCGGCCAGCAGGTCCTTGAGCTTCCTGACCTGGGCCTTCTTGTCGGCGTTGACGACGTAGATCGGCGCGAAGTCGTGCTCGACGTCCACGCCGAGACGGCGGACCTCGCCCGTGTACTTGTCGGGGACCTCGGCGGCCCCGTTCGGGAGGTCGCGGATGTGCCCGACGCTCGCCTCGACGACGTACCCAGGGCCGAGGTAGCCCTTGATCGTCTTCGCCTTGGCAGGGGACTCGACGATGACGAGTCGGCGGCCGCCCTGTGCGGTCTCGCTAGTCGGGGACAACTTGGCTCTTCTCTCCGGTCGGCACTCGGTCGCGGTACGGCGACGCTGCGGAGTGTGACGGTACAACCCGCCCCCGTGTCAAACGGCACAAGCCCGCAACGGCCACTCGAACGGTAACCCGACAAGTGCCATTTCTGCCGCCCGGATGCCGCGCCGGACCCCTCCCGGTCACCGGGCCGGGTGGCCCGGGGGCCGTCTGGCCCCCTCCCCGCACCCGCCGCGACGTCGGGTTTCACACCCCCGTGGAGATCATCGCCGGTCCGCGCCTCAGAACCGCTGGAGGCACCAGACTCCCAGGGCCAGCGACCCCGCGCCGGCGACCAGGGCGAGCGGTACGGCCACCGCGGGGCGCACGCCTTCGGCCACCGGCGCGCGACGGCTGGCGCGCGCCCCCGTCCAGACGAGGAGAGCGGCCCCGAACAGCAGGAACACGCCCGCCGCGAAGACCGCCGGACCGCGTTCCATACCGTTCCCCCTTCACCCCGGGCCGCCCGGGGGATCCCCCCGAATCCCCCGCTGCACGGGAGCCTGCCACCCGTGGGGATACGGCGGGCGAACCCCGGGTTACATCACGGGTTCGCCCGGCGCGGCGGCCCCGGCGCGGCTACCGGCCCTGCTCCCGGACGGGCTCCAGGAAGCCCTGCTCGACCAGCATCCGGATCGCCTCCGGGGTCCGGTCGCGCAGCAGGACCGGGTCCTCCTCGACCAGCTGTGCGATCGCGTCGAGGATCCGGCCCGCGCTGAGCGAGCCGTCGCAGACGCCGGCGAAGCCCGCGCCGACGGTGTCCACCTTGGTGGCCCGGCGCATCCCGCGGTTCTGCCGGAGCACCACGTGCTCGGGGTCCTCCGCGCCGGGCGCGCCGACCTGCTCCTGGACGACCTCCTCGGTCAGCCGGAAGTATCCGGCCAGCAGGGCGGCGTCGTCGTGCTCGCGCAGGTAGTCCTGGCGGGCGAAGTGCGCCAGGACGGTCTCGCCGAGCGGCTGTTCCACCGTGTGCGGCCACTCCTCGACCACGATCGAGGGCTCGGCCGCGTCGGTGCGGCGCAGCGTGATCCAGCCGAAGCCGACGGCCTTGGTCTTGCGGGACTCGAACTCGTCGAGCCAGTCCTCGTAGCGCGCCGCGTACTCGGCCGGCTCGGTGCGGTGGTCGCCGGCGTCGCGCAGCCACAGCTCCGCGTACTGCGTCACGTCCTGGACGTCGCGCTGCACGATCCACGCGTCGCAGCCGCGCGGCACCCAGGAGCGGACGCGGTCGTGCCAGTCCTCGCCCTCGACGTGCTGCCAGTTGCCGAGGAACTGGGCGAAGCCGCCCGGGTTGAGGTGCTCCCCCGCCTGCCGGACCAGGGTGCGGCACAGGTCGTCGCCGCCCATCCCGCCGTCCCGGTACGTGAGCCGGGCCCCGGGGGAGATGACGAAGGGCGGGTTGGACACGATCAGGTCGTACGTCGCGTCGCCGACGGGCTCGAACAGGGACCCGGCGAGCAGCTCGGCCTCCGGGGCCCCGGAGAGCGCCAGCGTCAACCGGGTGAATTCCAGGGCGCGCGGGTTGACGTCGGTGGCGGTGACGCGGGTGGCGTGCTGGGCGGCGTGCAGCGCCTGGATCCCCGATCCGGTGCCCAGGTCGAGGGCGGATCCGACGGGGACGCGGACGGTGATCCCGGCCAGGGTGGTGGAGGCGCCGCCGACGCCGAGGACGACGCCCTCCTCGCGGCTGCCGATGCCGCCGGCCCCGCCGACGGCGCAGCCGAGGTCGGAGACGATGAACCAGTCCTCGCCGTCGGGGCCGCCGTACGGGCGCACGTCGACCGTGGCGTGCACCTCGTCGCCCTCCCGCCGCAGCCAGCCGTCGGCGAGCGCGGCCTCCAGGGGCAGCGCCTGAGCGGCGTGCACGTGGGGCACGGGGCACTGCAGGAGGAACATCCGGACCAGCGTGGCGAGGGGGCCGTCGCCGTGGCTGCGGGTGGCGCGCAGGGCGGGGACCGTCTCGCTGCGGGCGAGCGCGGCGTAGGCGGGGGCGCCGAGCAGGTCGAGCAGCCCGTCGGCGGTGAAACCGGCGGCGAGGAAGGCTTCGCGGAGCTCGGCGGCGCGGTCGGGCTTGGGGAGGCTGGTGGTACTCACGCGTCCATTGTGGCCGCTGGCACCGGCGATCCGTGCGAAGCGCGGGGCGCGACGGGGCGTCCGGGGGCCCGCGGGACGGTCCGGCCGGGGCCGCGCGGGGCGCGGCGGCCGGGCCCGTCCGGGATGCCGGCCGCCGCGGACGGCGTGCGCCCGCCCGCGCACCGCGCGGGGGCGGTCACTTGGGCGCCGAGACCTGGCAGCCCTTCTGGGTGTAGATCACCTTGAGGCCCGTCGAGTTGAGCTTCTCCTTGCTCGCGGTCTCGTTGGCCGCGACCTCCGTGAGGCCGCCCGCGACCTGCTGGAGGCCCTCCGCGAACTTGGCCTGGTCCTTGGGGTCCAGCGCGTCGATCTTCGTCTTGAGATCGGTGTAGCCCTTGGAGATCTCGCCGTAGCTCTTCACCACCGAGTCCTGGGCGGTCTTGCCGTCCGTGACCGGGGCCGTGCCGGCCGCCGTCAGGGAGCCCGCCATGCTCTTGTACGAGTCGGACAGCGACTGGAAGGCGGCCGAGTCGGTCTTCTGGACCTCCTCGGGCTTGCTGCTCTGCGAGGCGACCCGCTTCAGCTCGTCATTGGTCGTCTTGATCTTGGTGAGCTCGGGCTCCCACTTGTCGCAGACCTTCTTGGCCCAGGCGTCGGCCTTCTTGTCGCCGCCGTCGTCACCGCCGCAGCCGGACAGCACGAGCATCAGTACCGCACCGCAGGACACCGCGGTCGCAAGCTTCTTGTTCACCGGATTGGTCCCTTCGAAGGCTCTCGGCCGGAAGATACACGCCCGCCATCCGAGCACGCAGAAAGGCGGACGGACGGCGCGTCAGTACGCGCCGCCCGTCCGCCGTTCGGGCGCATCCCCGGGCCGGTCGGCCCAAGGGGCCGCGGACCGCCCTCAAGGGGTCCGCGGGGTCAGGAGACGGGCGCCGGGTCCGCCGGCTTGCCCACGCGCTCCGCGGTCGCGTTGGCGCCCTCGTCGTCGCCGACGGCGATGCCGCGCCGCTTGGACGCGTACACCGCGCCGACGATGATCAGGAGCGCGATCGCGGCGACGACGGCCCGTACGACCGCGCTGGTGTCCTCGCCGTAGCTGAACTGCACGACGGCCGGGGCGATCAGCAGGGCCACCAGGTTCATGACCTTCAGGAGCGGGTTGATGGCCGGGCCGGCGGTGTCCTTGAACGGGTCGCCGACCGTGTCGCCGATGACGACCGCGGCGTGGGCCTCGCTGCCCTTGCCGCCGTGGTGGCCGTCCTCCACGAGCTTCTTCGCGTTGTCCCAGGCACCGCCGGAGTTGGCGAGGAACACCGCCATCAGGGTGCCGCAGCCGATGGCGCCCGCGAGGAAGGAGCCGAGCGCGCCGACGCCGAGGGTGAAGCCGACGGCGATCGGGGTGAGCACCGCGAGCAGGCCGGGCGTGGCCAGTTCGCGCAGGGCGTCCTTGGTGCAGATGTCCACGACGCGCCCGTACTCGGGCTTCTCCGTGTAGTCCATGATCCCGGGGTGTTCGCGGAACTGGCGGCGCACCTCGTAGACGACGGCGCCCGCGGAGCGGGACACGGCGTTGATGGCCAGGCCCGAGAACAGGAACACGACGGCCGCGCCCAGGATCAGGCCGACCAGGTTGTTGGGCTGGGCGATGGCGAGGCTGAGGTTCATCTCCCCGGCCTTGGCGCCGACCGTCCTGACCGCGTTGGTGATGGCGTCGTTGTACGAGCCGAAGAGCGCGGCGGCGGCCAGGACCGCGGTGGCGATCGCGATGCCCTTGGTGATGGCCTTGGTGGTGTTGCCGACGGCGTCGAGGTCGGTGAGGACTTGGGCGCCCGCGCCCTCGACGTCGCCGGACATCTCCGCGATGCCCTGGGCGTTGTCGGAGACCGGTCCGAAGGTGTCCATCGCGACGATGACGCCGACGGTGGTGAGCAGGCCGGTGCCGGCCAGGGCCACCGCGAAGAGCGCGAGCATGATCGACGTGCCGCCGAGCAGGAAGGCCCCGTAGACGCCGAGGCCGATGAGCAGCGCCGTGTAGACGGCGGACTCCAGGCCGACGGAGATGCCGGCGAGGACGACCGTGGCGGGGCCGGTCAGCGAGGTCTTGCCGATGTCCCGGACGGGGCGGCGGCTGGTCTCGGTGAAGTAGCCGGTGAGCTGCTGGATCAGGGCCGCGAGCACGATGCCGATGGCGACGGCGACCACGGCCAGGACGCGCGGGTCCCCGGAGTGGGCCAGGATCGCGGGGTCCTCGACCCCGGCGAGCTCCTTGTAGGTGGCCGGCAGGTAGGCGTAGACGGCGGCGCCGACGAGCACCAGGGAGATCAGGGCGGAGATGAAGAAGCCGCGGTTGATCGCGGTCATCCCGCTGCGGTCGGCGCGGCGGGGGGCCACGGCGAAGATGCCGATCATGGCGGTGACGACGCCGATGGCCGGCACGATCAGCGGGAAGGCGAGGCCGAGGTCGCCGAAGGCGGCCTTGCCCAGGATGAGGGCGGCCACGAGGGTGACGGCGTACGACTCGAAGAGGTCGGCCGCCATCCCCGCGCAGTCGCCGACGTTGTCGCCCACGTTGTCGGCGATGGTCGCGGCATTGCGCGGATCGTCCTCCGGAATGCCCTGCTCGACCTTGCCGACCAGGTCGGCGCCCACGTCGGCGGCCTTGGTGAAGATGCCGCCGCCGACGCGCATGAACATCGCGATGAGCGCGGCGCCGAGGCCGAATCCCTCCAGGACCTTGGGGGCGTCGGCGGCGTAGACGAGCACGACGCAGGAGGCGCCGAGCAGGCCGAGGCCGACGGTGAACATGCCGACCACGCCACCGGTGCGGAAGGCGATCTTCATGGCCTTGTGGGCCACTTCGGTCAGGTCCTTGGCGGGCTCGCCCTCGGCGGGGGTGGCCTCGCGGGCGGCAGCGGCGACGCGGACGTTGGCGCGGACCGCGAGGCGCATGCCGATGTAGCCGGTCGTGGCCGAGAAGAGGGCGCCGACGAGGAAGAAGGCGGAGCGCCCGGAGCGCTGCGTCCAGTCGTCGGCGGGGAGCAGGAAGAGCAGGAAGAAGACCACGACGGCGAAGATGCCGAGGGTGCGCAACTGGCGGCCCAGGTAGGCGTTCGCGCCCTCCTGCACCGCCGCGGCGATCTCCTTCATGTTTCCGGTGCCCTCGTCGGCCGCGAGGACCTGGCGGACCAGGACCTGCGCGACGACGAGGGCGGCCAGTGCGATGCCCGCGATGACGAACACGATGAGCCGGTTGTCATCGGTGAGTACTGCGGCCGCCAGATCATCGGCGGGAACCGCGGCATTGGGGGTGAAGAGCCCCGTCATTCGTCCTCCTTGACGTGATGAGCTCAAGATGTGGACGGATTGTAGGGAGCGCGACCCGATCAAAACAGTGGGCGTGAAACGGAATTGGCGTGCTCTCGCTCCTCAGCAATAGATCGCGTCACTCCTTTACCCCCGAAAGAAGTAATGGGACAAAGCCATTGACGGCCGTTCAGCGATCTAGAGGATTTCCCGGGAAATGAAAAAGGCCCTGCTCAGCAGGGCCTTGATAAAGATCGGAAGATAGGACGGGCGGGCCTTACGGAAGATCGGCGACGCCGGAGACGGGCCAGCGCATGCGGATCGTTCCGCCCGATTCCCCACTGGTCACCGAGACGTCGTCGACGAGCCCGCTGATCACCGCGAGCCCCATCTCGTCCTCGCCGTCGGCATCGGGGTCCAGGGCCGCGTCCATGCCGGCCACCGGCTCGGACGAGCCGCCACCCGGCCCGGGCACCTGGTCGCCGACCTCGATGGAGAACTGCTTCTCCTCCTCGATCAGCACCACCCGGACGGGCGCGGTCAGCCCGTTGCTGCGGTGCAGTCCGACGGCACGGGAACAGGCCTCACCCACGGCGAGGCGGACCTCGTCGAGGACGGCTTCCTCCACCCCGGCCCGGCGCGCCACGGCGGCCGCGACCAGGCGGGCCGTGCGGACGTGTTCGGGCTGGGCACTGAAGCGCAGTTCAACGGTGGCCATGTTCGTCCCCCTCGGACTACAGGCGTGCCTTGACAGGGGCCCGGACCACCCGTGGTCCGGTACCCCCTGCTCCTCATCGGCTCCCGCGCCGCCGAGGCGGCGCTCGCCGGGAGCCGTCAGTCGGTGGCGCTGACGGCGTCGTCCACAGAGGTGTGGATCGGGAACACCTTCGTCAGACCGGTGATCCGGAAGATCTTCAGGATGCGCTCCTGGTTGCAGACCAGACGCAGCGAGCCCTCGTGCGCGCGGACGCGCTTGAGGCCTCCCACGAGCACACCGAGGCCGGTGGAGTCGAGGAAGTCCACTCGCTCCATGTCGACAACCAGGTGGTAGCTGCCGTCGTTCACCAACTCCACCAACTGCTCGCGCAGCTTGGGCGCGGTATACACATCAATCTCGCCACCGACCTCTACGACCGTGCGGTCGCCGACAGTGCGAGTCGACAGGGACAGGTCCACGGATCCTCCAGCACCTTGCTATCGAGCGGCGCCCCCCAGGGGCCTCCCACCCGAAGGTAGGGGAGGGATCGGCTGCCGCGATGGCATTCAATCACTTACCGGCAGGCGCGCACGACGCCTTGAGTCCATTGTCCCGCACGCCGGTGACACACTCGGTTCCAATGGCCAACACTCACCGCCCCGGTCCGGCCACGGCACCGGAGGACCCACGACCCACCCCCGGCGCCGTTCTGGACCGCCTGTCACGGGGGCCTTCCCGAGCTGCGCGCATCACCCATACGGAGCACTTGCCCCCTCGGGAGGGCCGTCATGCGGTCTGGCCGCACCGCGTCCGAACGGATGTGGTGGCGGCGATCCGGGCCGCGGGAATCGAACACCCGTGGGAACACCAGGCGGCCGCCGCCGAGCACGCCCTGGACGGCGAGTCGGTCGTCGTCGCGACCGGAACCGCCTCGGGCAAGTCGCTGGCCTACCTGGCCCCCGTGCTGTCCGCCCTCGCCGACGGCGCCGAGGCGCCGAACGGGCGGGGTGCGACCGCCCTCTACCTGGCCCCGACCAAGGCTCTGGCGGCCGACCAGCGGCGCGCCGTCCGGGAGCTGGCCGCACCCCTCGGAAACGCCGTGCGACCGGCCGTGTACGACGGGGACACGCCCGTGGAGGAACGCGAGTGGGTGCGCCAGTACGCCAACTACGTGCTGACCAACCCCGACATGCTGCACCGCGGCATACTGCCCTCCCACGCCCGCTGGTCCTCCTTCCTGAAGGCCCTGCGCTACGTGGTCGTCGACGAGTGCCACAGCTACCGGGGGGTATTCGGCTCCCACGTCGCCCAGGTGCTGCGGCGGCTGCGCCGGCTGTGCGCCCGCTACGGGTCCGAGCCGGTGTTCCTGCTGGCCTCCGCCACCGCCGGCGACCCGGCGGCCGCAGCCTCCCGGCTGACCGGCCTACCGGTCACCGGGATCACCGACGACGCCTCGCCGCGCGGCGAGGTGGTCTTCGCCCTGTGGGAGCCGCCGCTGACCGAGCTCAAGGGCGAGAAGGGCGCCCCGGTGCGCCGCACCGCCACGGCGGAGACCGCCGACCTGCTGACCGACCTGGTCGTCCAGGGGGTCCGGACGGTGGCCTTCGTGCGCTCCCGGCGCGGGGCCGAGCTGATCTCCGTGATCGCCCGGGAACGGCTGGCCGAGGTCGACCGGTCCCTGCCCCGGCGGGTCGCGGCCTACCGGGGCGGCTACCTGCCCGAGGAGCGCCGCGCCCTGGAGCGGGCCCTGCACTCCGGGGAACTGCTCGGGCTGGCCGCCACCACGGCCCTGGAGCTCGGCGTGGACGTGTCCGGCCTGGACGCCGTGCTGATCACCGGCTATCCGGGCACCCGGTCCTCGCTGTGGCAGCAGGCCGGGCGCGCCGGCCGGTCGGGGCAGGGCGCCCTGGCCGTGCTGATCGCCCGCGACGATCCCCTGGACACCTACCTGGTCCACCACCCCGAGGCGCTCTTCCGGCGGCCGGTGGAGGCCACCGTGCTGGATCCGGACAACCCGTACGTGCTGGCCCCGCACCTGTGCGCGGCCGCCGCCGAGCTCCCCCTGACCGAGGCCGACCTGGACCTCTTCGGCCCGGCCGCGGCCGGGCTGCTGCCGCAGCTGGAGGCGGCGAAGCTGCTGCGGCGGCGGACCGCGGCCTGGCACTGGACCCGCCGGGAACGGGCCTCCGACCTGGCCGACATCCGCGGCGGCGGGGGCCGCCCGGTCCAGATCGTCGAGGCCGCGACCGGCCGCCTGCTGGGCACCGTCGACGAGTCCGCCTCCCACACCGCCGTCCACGACGGCGCCGTCCACCTCCACCAGGGCCGCACCTACCTGGTGCGCCGACTGGACCTGGAGGAGTCCGTGGCCCTGGTCGAGGAGGCGGACCCGCCCTTCTCCACCACGGCCCGCGACACCACCTCGATCGCGATCCTGGAGACCGAGACGGAGGTCCCGTGGGGCGCGGCCCGGCTCTGCTTCGGCTCCGTCGAGGTCACCAACCAGGTCGTGTCCTACCTGCGCCGCAAGCTGATCACCGGCGAGGTGCTCGGCGAGGCCAAGCTGGACCTGCCGCCGCGCACCCTGCGCACCCGGGCCGTGTGGTGGACGGTCACCGAGGACCAGCTCGACGAGGCCCGGATCGGCCCGGAGATCCTCGGCGGCGCCCTGCACGCCGCCGAGCACGCCTCCATCGGCCTGCTCCCGCTCTTCGCCACCTGCGACCGCTGGGACATCGGCGGCGTCTCCGTCCCGCTGCACCCCGACACGCTGCTGCCCACGGTGTTCGTCTACGACGGCCACCCGGGCGGCGCCGGCTTCGCGGAGCGGGCCTTCCACACGGCCCGGGAATGGCTGACGGCCACCCGGGACGCCATCGCCGCCTGCGAGTGCGAAGCGGGCTGCCCCTCCTGCATCCAGTCCCCCAAGTGCGGCAACGGCAACGACCCCCTCCACAAGCGCGGCGCGATCCGCCTCCTCACCCGGCTCCTCGCCCCCGCCCCCTGACGGCCCGCCTCCGCCCGCGGGCGCCGGTACGGGGGCCGGGGGCGGGCCCGCACGGGCCCGGACCGCGGGGGCGAAGGGGCCGGACCGGACGACCGCGGTGACCTCGGCCACCTCGCCCCCGACGCGGCACCCGGCCACCTCCGCCCCCTGGGCCGCCGCCACCCGCCCGGCCGCCGCGCAGGCGGCCTGCGGGCCGTGCGCCCAGGTGGCCGCCGCCGCGAGGGCCGCCAGATCGGCCGCGGCGCCCGCCCGGTGCCGGGCCACCACCGCCTGCCCGAGCAGCAGCACGCCCCCGAACACCGCCACCAGCGCCGTGGCCACCACGGTGGCCCACACCGTCGCGGAGCCCCGGTCCCGGCTCATGGCGGCGGCCCGATCCTGTCCTCGGCCAGGGCCGCCGCCCGCGCCCCGATCCGCACCGGCAGCCCGGCCGGACCCGGGGCGGGCGCCGCCACCCGCACCTGCCACAGGTCCCCGGTCCGCTCCAGCTCCACCCGCGCCCCCGGCGGGGCCGCCTGCCGGGCCGCAGCCAGCGCCGCCTCGACCGGTTCCGACCGGGCCGCCGCCCGGGCACCGGCCCGGGCGGCGTCCACACACCGGATCTGCGCGGCCGCCGCCATCAGCGCCCACACCAGCAGCGCCGCGAACAGCACCAGGGCCGGAATGACGAGCGCCGCCTCCGCCGTCACGTAGCCGCGGTCCGCGGATCTCCCGTCCGCAAAGGGCGGCCGCTTTCCCTCAGAAGGGCGCATCGAGCGCCTTCCCGATGGTCGACTGGAGTGCCGCCGAGACCACGTCACTCGTCACCACCTTGTACAGGACCGCAGCGAACGCACAGGCCGCGATCGTGCCCATGGCGTATTCCGACGTCGACATTCCCGCGTCGCTCCCGCGGCGCCCCAGAGCCGCCCGCAGACGAAACCCGATGATCCTCATGACAACCTCCTGTGGGATTACGTTCTTGATGTGATTTCAGGTTTGTGATTCCGGAACTCCACGGCGGAGCACGGGGGCTTCGGCATTTCAGCCGGCCGACAGCAGACCGGACGCCATTCCGATCACCACCGGCGCCACCCCGACCGCGAGGAACGCGGGGAGGAAGCACAGCCCCACCGGCGCGGTGACGAGCACTGCGGCCCGCTGCGCCCGGGCGGCCGCCCGCCGGGAGCGGTCCGCCCTCAGGGCCGCCGCCAGCCGGGAGACGGGCTCCGCCGCCGGCGCCCCCGTCCGCGCGGCGCGTTCCAGGCACTCCGCCAGCCCCCGGGCCCCGGGTATCCCCGCCAGGCTCCCCCACGCCGCGCCCGGCTCACCGCCGAGCCGCAGCTCCGCCCCCGCGAGCGCCAGCCGCTCGCCCACCGGCCCGCCCAGCGACTCCCCCACCACCTCGGCCGCCTCCACCGGCCCCGCGCCCGCCGCCAGGCAGGCGGCCAGCAGGTCCGCCGCGAACGGCAGCTCCCGCTCCGCCTCCCGGGGGTCGACCCCGGCGGGCGGCCGGGGCCGGAGCGACCACCACCGCACGACCGCCGCCGCACCGCACCCGGCCGCCGGCCCCCACACCCCGCCGACCAGCGCCCAGGCCGCCAGCAGCGCCCCGGCGGGCCCCGCCCAGGCCACGGCCGCCGTCCGCACCCGGGGCCCCCACCGCGACCCGCGCCGCACGGGCTCCGCCGCCGGTATGACCACGGCGAGCCTGCGCCGCACCGCCCGCAGCCCCATCCGCGCCGACACCGCCGAGACCAAGGACCACACCGCCGCCGCCAGGCACAGCGCCGTCCCCAGGCTGTGGACCGCCGGCCCGCCCCTCACCGCTCCCCCGTCCGTACGATCCGCCGGCACCACAGCAGCCCCAGCGCCTCCAGCACCCCGCCCGCCGCCAGGCAGCCCCACCCCACCGGGGAGTGCAGCAGCACCCGCAGCGGATCCGCCCCGAGCGCGGTCCCCATCAGCAGCCCCACCAGCGGCAGCAGCGCGAGCACCACCGCCGTCGACCTGGCTCCGGCCAGCTGGGCCCGCAGCGACTCCTTCCGGTCCCGCTCGGCCCGCAGGGCGCCCTCCAGCCGGTCCAGCCCCGCCGCGAGGCCCGCACCGCAGTCCACCGAGACCCGCCAGCAGGCCGCCATCCCGGCCAGCCCCTCCGCGCCCGGCTCCCGCGCCGCCTCACCCAGGGCGCCGGCCACGTCCCCGCCGAACGCCGCGGCCGCCAGGACGGCCGTCTCGGCCGCTCCCGGGCCGTCCGGAGCAGACGCCGTGCGCCGCAGCGCCGCCGTCAGCGCCGGGCCGGGCTGGGCGCCCGCCCTCAGCTCCCCGACCACGGCCGCACACAGCGCCGCCACCGCGCCGGCCCGGGCGGCCCGCGCCCGCTCGCGCTCCCGGGCCCGCAGCCACCGGCGCAGCAGCGGCACCGAGGCCGCCCCCAGCACCAGCGGGATCACCGACCCGCCGAGGACGGCGACCAGCACACCGGCCGCGAGCGCCACCCCCTCCCGCCACCGGGCGGCCCGCACCCGCGCCGCGGCCACCAGCCGCCATCCGGGGGACGGCCCGCGCGGCACGGCCGGGACTCCCCCCGCCAGCACCAGCCGGACCCGACGGGTCGACCCACCGCCCCCGGCCAGCCCCCAGGCGGCCGCACCGGCGCAGAGCACCCCGGCGAACACCGGCACCGACCCGAGCGCCCCGGCGTTCACCGGGCACCCCGCAGCAGCGGACCGAGCCGCTCCCAGCCCCGCTCCCGTACGAAGCCGCGCGCTCCCCAGCGCAGGGCGGGGACGGTCACCACCAGCCCGGCCGGATCCCGCTCCAGCACATGCACCTCGGCCACCCGCCGACGCCCGGACCGGTCCCGGACCAGATGGACCACGAGGGTCAGCGCGGCTGCCACCTGGCTGTGCAGGGCGGCCCGGTCTAGCCCGGCAGCGGTGCCGAGCGCCTCCAGCCGGGCCGGGACGTGCTCGGCGGCGTTGGCGTGGACCGTGCCGCAGCCCCCTTCGTGCCCGGTGTTCAGGGCGGCCAGCAGATCGGCCACCTCGGCGCCGCGGACCTCCCCGACCACCAGCCGGTCGGGGCGCATCCGCAGGGCCTGCCGCACCAGGTCGGCCAGGGTGACCAGCCCCGCGCCCTCCTGATTGGCGGGCCTCGTCTCCAGCCGCACCACATGGGGGTGGTCCGGACGCAGTTCGGCGGAATCCTCTGCCAGCACGATCCGTTCGGCCGGCCCGACCAGTCCGAGCAGGGCGCTGAGGAGGGTGGTCTTGCCCGTGCCCGTCCCGCCCGAGACGAGGAAGGACAGCCGGGCCTCGACCACGGCCCGCAGCAGCCGCTGCCCGCCCGGCGGCAGGGTCCCGGCGGCGACCAGCTCCTCCAGCGTGAACGCCTTCGGCCGCACCACCCGCAGCGACAGGCACGCCGACCCGACGGCCACCGGCGGAAGGACGGCGTGCAGCCGGGTGCCGTCCGGCATCCGGGCGTCCACCCAGGGCCGGGCGTCGTCCAGCCGCCGCCCCGCGACGGCGGCGAGCCGCTGGGCCAGCCTCCGGACGGCCTCGGCGTCGGGGAAGGTCACCGCCGTCAGTTCCAGCCCGCCGCCCCGGTCCACCCACACCCGGTCCGGGGCTGCCACCAGCACGTCGGTCACCCCGGGGTCGTCGAGGAGCCGCTCCAACGGGCCCGCGCCCACGAGCTCGGACCGCAACTCGGCCGCCGTACCCAGCACTTCCGCGTCCCCGAGCAGCCGGCCCTGCGCCCGCAGGGCCGCCGCGACCCGGGCGGGCGTGGGCTCGGCGCCGCTTTCGGCGAGCCGCCGGCGGACGGCGTCCAGCAGCACCGCGCTCATGCCGGCACCCCCTGCGCGGAGCCGAGCGCCCGCTGCCAGAACCCGTCGCAGAACCGGGCCAACGCGCCCCGGGCCCCTGGGGGTTCCCCCTCGGCCACCCGCCCCGGGAGCCCCACCTCCACCGGCACCTCGCCGGCCAGCGGCGCTCCCAGCAGCCCCGCGACCGCTTCGGCGTCGAGCCCCTGTCGACAGCGGCCCCGTACGACCACGCGGACGTCCCGGGCCACCATCCGCACCCCGGCGGCGACCCGCCCGGCCGCGGCCACCGACCGCAGTTCGCCGGGGACCACCAGCAGGACGAGGTCCAGCTGGGCCAGCACCTCCGCCACGGCCTCGTCCACCCGGCGGGGCAGGTCGACCACGACCACCCCGCCCCGCCGGCGCGCGGCGGCCACGACCGACCGCATCGCGGCGGGCGGCACCACCACCCGGTCCCCCCGGTCCCAGCTCAGCACCCGCAGCGCGTGCAGCTCGGGGAGGGATTCCTCCAGCGCCCCGGCTCCGACCCGGCCGCGGGAGGCGGCGAAATCGGGCCAGCGCAGCCCCTCGGCCCCCTCCCCGCCGAGCAGGACGTCCATGCCCCCGCCGAGGGGGTCCCCGTCGACGAGGATGGTGCGCTCCCCGGCGCGGGCGGCCCTCAGCGCGAGGGCGCAGGCGAGGGTGGAGGCCCCGGCCCCGCCGCTGCCGCCGATGACCCCGACGGTGAGGGCGGGCCGTCCGGCCCCTTCGACGACGTCGGCGAGGCGGTCGACGAGCCGGTTCTCGGCGTCGGGCAGCCGAAGCACCTCCTCGGCGCCGATCCCCACCGCCCGCTGCCACACGAACGGGTCGTCGAGGTCCCGGCCGACGAGGAGGACCCCGTCCCGGCGCGGCGCCCCGCGGACCCGCCGCGCGGCGTCGTCCCCGACCAGGACCAGCGGGGCGGTGTCCCAGCCGGCGCCCGCGCGGGGCCCGGCGGCGCCCGCACCGTCCCCCTCGGCCCGGCCGTCCCCGTCCCCGGCCCCGCTCCGCTCCGGCACCGCGTGGTGCACATACGGCTCGGCGCCCGCGGCGGCGCACAGCCGCAACAGGTCGTCGAGCAGCAGCGGGTCCTCGGTGATGATCAGCGGTCGCCCGCCCGCCGGCCCGGCTCCCGCGGCCCGGGCGGACGGCCCGCTCCCACCCGCCACGACGGACGCCGGCGCTTCACACGACTTCGATCCAGCCACGATCTCCGCCCCCTTCTCGCTGCAAATCCACACGCCGCGGACTTCGCGGCTGGAATCACGGTGCAGGGATCGGGAAAAAGAAGTGGATCTTGCTGGAAAACTGTGGACAAGAAGGCACTTGTGAATATCTTCTCCACCCCGGCGAGTGAGTTCCGGAGTGCGCCGGAACGACTACGCAGCGTGACGCGTCGGAGGGTGTGAGGGCCTGCGCCGGGCGGGCCCGCCGAAGCGGAAGGGCCGGGAGGATGGCCGTCGAAGACAGGGGATGTGGGGCGCGAACCGCGTCCGGACATGCGACGACCCCCGCCGGGGGGGAGAGCGGGGGTCGTCCCCACGGTCCGACTCGGGGGGGGAGGAGTCAGACCGGGTTAGCACGGTCGCGAACGATCCGTGACTTCCATGGTGTACCCGAGAGCCTTCTCAGGCAAACCCACGCGCCACACCTTACGCCGAATGGTGGGCGCATATGCTCGGGTCGTGGAAAATCAGCCCTTGCCGCACTCCTCGCCTCGGACCGCCGCCTTCTTCGACCTGGACAAGACGGTCATTGCTAAGTCCAGCGCCCTGACGTTCAGCAAGTCCTTCTACCAGGGTGGCCTGATCAACCGTCGGGCCGTGCTGCGGACCGCGTACACCCAGTTCATCTTCCTGGCCGGCGGCGCCGACCACGACCAGATGGAACGGATGCGCGAGTACCTGTCCGCCCTCTGCAAGGGGTGGAACGTCCGGCAGGTGCGGGAGATCGTCGCCGAAGCACTGCACGATCTGATCGACCCGATCATCTACGACGAGGCCGCGTCCCTCATCGAGGCCCACCACACCGCGGGCCGCGACGTGGTGATCGTCTCGAGCTCAGGCGCCGAAGTCGTCGAGCCCATCGGCGAGATGCTCGGCGCGGACCGGGTCGTGGCCACCCGCATGGTGGTCGGTGAGGACGGCTGCTTCACCGGAGAGATCGAGTACTACGCCTACGGGCCGACGAAGGCGGAAGCCGTACGGGAGCTGGCCGAGTCCGAGGGCTACGACCTCGCGCGGTGCTACGCCTACAGCGACTCGATCACCGACGTGCCGATGCTGGAGGCCGTCGGGCACCCGCACGCGGTCAATCCCGACCGGGCCCTGAGGCGCGAGGCGGTCGCGCGGGAGTGGCCGGTGCTGGTGTTCAGCAAGCCGGTGCGGCTGAAGCAGCGGCTGCCCGGATTCTCGGTGCCCGCGCGGCCCGCGCTCGTCGCCGCCGCGGCGGTCGGCGCCGCGGCCGTCACCGCCGGCCTGGTCTGGTACGCGAGCCGCCGGAGGGCCGCCGCGACCCTCGCGTCGGCCTGAGTCCGGCCCCGTTCCGGACGGGGGAATCGTCCGGGCCCGGGGCGATATGGGGTGTCCGAATCGCTCAGGATCGTCCCGGAAAGTAAAGAACTCGGGCCAGGGGTTTCACTCCGCCGCGAAGCGAGGTACAAAGGAGTCACGGCCCGCGAGACCAAAGAACATCCGAGAGGATCATCTTTAAAACGCAGTAAGGCCCACGGACCGAAGCAGGAGCGCCGAGCACCCACGCGACGTCGACCCGTCGATTACGGGCCAGCCGCACCAGGCCACGGGCAAAGTACCCGGCCTGATGGGCACCATCGAGGACGCTTGGTAACTGGGCGCGAATGCCAGCGGCGACACCAGAGCAGGACGGTGTCGCCGCAACCCGTTGCCCGCGCGGCCGACACGCACCCGCGCCCCGCCCGCCCCGGACCCACCCCGCCGCGAACCTACGCCGCGCCGCGCTGGAGCGCCTCGCAGACCGCCGTCGACTCGCGGGCGCCGAGCTCGACCGCGCGGCCGCAGTGCGCGATCCAGGCCGCCATCCCCTCCGCGGTGCCGGAGACGTAGCCCTTGAACGCCTCCAGGTAGGCCTCCGGCCCCTGTTCGGCGTGCCCGACCTCCGCCGGGCAGATCGCCTTCGGGTCCAGCCCGCTGTTGATCAGCACGATCCGCTCCGCGGCCCGCGCGACCAGGCCGTTGTACGAGGCGAAGGGGCGCAGGGCCAGCAGCTCGCCGTGCACCACTGCGGCGGTCACCAGGGCCGGAGCCGACCCGCCCGCGATGACCACCCTCGACAGTCCGTCGAGCCGGCCCGCGACCTCGTCGGCGTCCGGAAGCGGGAGGTCGACCAGCGGCTCGTCCACCGACTCACCGGCCAGGCGCGGACGGCCCACCACGTCCCCCGCCTCGGCCGAACCGGACGCGACCAGGTGGAGTCGGGCCAGGACCCGCATCGGCGACTGGCGCCAGATGCTCAGCAGCTGGCCGGCCTCCGCCGTCAGGCGCAGGGCCGCGCCGACCGCCAGCGCCTCCGGGTCCGCACCGAAGTCGGTCCGGCGGCGCACCTCCTCCAGCGCCCAGTCGGCCCCCGACAGCGCCGCGCTCCCCCGGGCACCGCGCAGCGCGGCCTCCGAGGTGATCTCCCCGCCCCGCCGGCGCATGACCCGGTGCCCGTAGACCCGGTCCACGGCCTTGCGTACGGATTCCACGGACTCTGCGACGCCCGGGAGGGCACCCAGGGGCGCCAGCGGGTCGGAAGCGCTACTCATAAGTAGGGAGCCTACGCACTGCGGACCCATAGCACCGACCCCTCCTTGGAGTGGTCTTCTTCACTCACCTTGACCACACCCCGCTGTCGGTCAACTACTCTTGGTGAACATGAAGATCGCTTTCGTGGGAAAGGGCGGCAGCGGGAAGACGACGCTGTCCTCCCTCTTCATCCGCCACCTCGCAGCCAGTGGAGCCCCCGTCGTCGCGGTGGACGCCGACATCAACCAGCACCTCGGAGCCGCCCTCGGGCTCGCCGAGGAGGAGGCCGCGGCGCTCCCGGCGCTGGGCGCGCACCTGCCCCTGATCAAGGAGTACCTGCGCGGCTCGAACCCGCGCATCGCCTCGGCCGACAGCATGATCAAGACGACGCCGCCCGGGGCGGGTTCGCGCCTGCTGCGGGTGGACGAGGACAACCCGGTCTACGAGGCCTGCGCGCGCACGCTGCCGCTCGACGGGGACTCCGTACGGCTGATGGCGACCGGCCCCTTCACCGAGTCCGATCTGGGGGTGGCCTGCTACCACTCGAAGGTCGGGGCGGTGGAGCTCTGCCTCAACCACCTGGTCGACGGGCCGGACGAGTACGTCGTCGTCGACATGACGGCCGGCTCGGACTCCTTCGCCTCGGGCATGTTCACCCGCTTCGACATGACCTTCCTGGTGGCCGAGCCGACCCGCAAGGGGGTCTCGGTCTACCGCCAGTACAAGGAGTACGCCCGGGACTTCGGCGTCGCGCTGCGGGTCGTCGGCAACAAGGTGCAGGGTCCGGAGGACATCGAGTTCCTCCAGGACGAGGTGGGCGAGGACCTGCTGGTCGCCTTCGGCCACTCGGACTGGGTGCGGGCGATGGAGCGGGGCCGCCCGGCCGCCTTCGAGCTGCTGGAGGCGACCAACCGGCACGCCCTGGAGACCCTCCGGCACGCGGCCGAGGACTCCTACTCCGGCCGCGACTGGGACAAGTACACCGAGCAGATGGTCCACTTCCACCTGCGCAACGCGGAGAGCTGGGGCAACGCCAAGACCGGGGCCGACCTGGCGGAGCAGGTCGACCCCGGCTTCGTCCTCCACGAGGGCCTGGTCAGCCCTCGTCCGGCTCGCCGGCCGGCCCCTCAGCCGGCTTGACCCTGCCCGCCGGCGGGGCTGCCGGGGCGGCCGGCGGCCCCGCGGTGAGGAACTTCGTCCAGCCCTCCTTCGGTGCCTGGCCGACCTCCAGGGACCGCAGCCAGTCCAGCGTCTTCGGGTCCTGGGCGTCCAGCCAGTCGGCCAGCTCCCGGAAGGGCACGCAGCGGACCTCCTTCTGGTCGCACATGCTCTTGATGGACTCCTCGACGGCGCGCATGTAGGTGCCGCCGTTCCAGGACTCGAAGTGGTTGCCGATGATCAGCGGTGCGCGGTTGCCCTGATAGGCCCGGTCGAAGGCCTGCTTGAGGCCGTCGCGCATCTGGTCGCCCCAGTACTGGTGCTGCGAGGGGTCGCCCTGTGTGGTCGTACCGGACTGGTTGACCATGTAGTTGTAGTCCATGCTCAGTGTGTCGAAGGCCCGGCCGGGCATCGGCACCAGCTGGAGCGGGAGGTCCCAGAGCCCGTCCGTCTTCTTCGGCCAGACCTGCTTGCTGATCCCGCTGGAGTCGTAGCGGAAGCCCATGTCCTTGGCCGCCAGCATGAAGTTCTTCTGGCCTTCGAGGCAGGGGGTCCTGGCGCCGATGAGCTCCTTGTCGTAGTCGAACGGGAGCGGCTCCATGTCCTTCAGGCCGGCGTTCGTCTTCCAGTTCTTGACGAAGGACTTGGCCTGGTTGATCTCGCTCTTCCACTCCTCGACGGACCACGTGCCCACGCCGCCGTCGGGGCCGCAGAAGTGGCCGTTGAAGTGGGTGCCGATCTCGTTGCCCTCCAGCCAGGCCGCGCGGACCTGGTCGGCGGTGTCCTTGATGCCCTGGAGGTCGCCGAACCCGATGTCGGAGCGGCCCGGCGCGTGCTGCGGCGCGGTGTAGAGGGAACGCTTCTCCTCGGGCAGCATGTACACGCCGCTGAGGAAGTAGGTCATCCGCGCGTTGTGCTCCTTGCCGACCTCGCGGAAGTGGGAGAAGAGCTTCTGGCTGTCCTCGCCGGCCCCGTCCCACGAGAACACCACGAACTGCGGCGGCTTCTCACCGGGCTTCAGCTTCTGCGGCTTCTGCACGTTCGGCTGCGGACCGGTGTAGGCGGTCGAGCCGTCGCCGATGAGCCGGTTGGCGCTGCCGGGGGCCTCCGGGGCGGCGGCGCCCTTCCTCCCGTTCGGCCCGCCGGGGGCCGCACGCCCCGCGGACCCCGAGCCGCTGCACCCGGCGGCGCACAGGACCAGGGCCGTGGCGACCAGCCCGCCGGCGATCTTCTTCGTGGCGGCCATCATCCGCACACCTCTCCCTCGCAGTACCGATGCAGGACGTTCGCGACGCAACGTCCCATGCGGTGCGGTTTTAGGAAGGTGTGACAAGCCAGACAAAATGCTTAATCACCCTCAAGGGTGGGTTTCTAGACCGCCTGCCCGTATTTTCCCCCACCCTTCTTTACTCTCCATTACCATCCATTTACTGAGTGTTGAAACTCCCGCCGCTTCATCCCTCCGCAGAGGAGACGGGAACCCATGACAGCCACCGCACCAGCCCCATCCGCCCACCGGAAGCCATCGGGCGCGGGGAACTTCCGCAAGGACCTCCCGGCCGACCTGTCCGCCTCCACGGCCGTCTTCCTGATCGCCCTGCCGCTCTCCCTGGGCATCGCACTGGCCACCGGCGCCCCTCTGCAGGCCGGGCTGGTGGCCGCGGCGGCGGGTGGGATCGTGGCCGGGCTGCTCGGCGGGGCGCCGCTCCAGGTGAGCGGCCCCGCCGCCGGACTCACGGTCGTGACCGCCGAGTTGATCCAGCGCTACGGATGGCGCACCACCTGCGCCATCACCGTCCTGGCGGGCTGCTGCCAGCTCGGGCTCGCCTTCCTGCGCACCGCGCGGTCAGCGCTGATGGTGAGTCCGGCCATCGTGCACGGGATGCTCGCGGGCATCGGCGTGACCATCGCGCTGGCCCAGCTGCACATCGTGCTCGGCGGCACGCCGCAGAGCTCGGCGGTGGCCAACGTGCTGGGCCTGCCCGCCCAGTTGGCCGATCCGCATCCGGCCGCCCTGGCCGTGAGCGCGCTGACGCTGTGCGTCCTGCTCGGCTGGAACCGGCTGCCCGGACGGGCGGGCCGCGCCCTGCGCAAGGTGCCCGCCGCGCTGGCCGCCGTCGCCTCGGCCACGGCGTTCGCGGCGCTCGCCGGGCTCTCCCTGCCCCGGGTCGACCTGCCGTCCTGGAGCAGCCACGCGCTGCCCGAGCTGCCCGAGGGGCCGGTGCTCGGGCTGATCGCCGCCGTCCTGACGATCACGCTGGTCGGCAGCGTGGAGTCCCTGCTGTCCTCGGTCGCCACCGACAAGCTGATCGCCTCCGAACGCGGTACGGAGGACCGCCCGCCCCGCGCCGACCTCGACCGGGAGCTGCGCGGCCAGGGCGCGGCGAACATCGTCTCCGGGCTGCTGGGCGGGCTGCCGATCACGGGTGTGGCCGTGCGCAGCGTGGCGAACGTCAAGTCGGGCGCCGTCAGCCGGAAATCGGCCATGTTCCACGGCCTGTGGGTAGTGCTCGCGGCCGGCCTGCTCGTCCCGGTCCTGGACCTGATCCCCCTCGCGGCCCTGGCCGCGCTGGTGATGTTCGTCGGGATCCAGATGGTCAGCATCACGCACCTGCGAACCGTCTCGCGGCACCGCGAGATCCTGGTCTACGCGACCACGATCGCGGCCGTGGTGCTGGGCGGGGTGCTGGAGGGCGTGGCCGTCGGGATCGCGGTCGCCGTGGCCCTGGCCCTGCGCCGATTGGCCCGGACGCGGATCACGGTCGCGGAGGTCGACGGCGTCCACCGGGTCGCGGTGCGCGGGCAGTTGACCTTCCTGGCGGTGCCCCGGCTGAGCCGGGTGCTGAACCAGGTTCCGCACGGCGGGCGCGCGGTGGTCGAGCTGGACGGCTCGTTCATGGACCACGCCGCCTACGAGGCCCTGCACGACTGGCAGGAGTCGCACCTGGCGCACGGCGGTGCGCTCGAACTGACCGGCCGGGGCGGTGCGGCGTTCTCCGGCGGGCCCCCGGGCCCGTCCGGCGACCGCGGCCCCCTGGGGGACGGGCAACCCGGCGGGGGCGCGCGGGAGGGTGCGGCGGCCGGCGGACACCGGGCCGAGGCGGGCCGGGGGGCGCACCAGTGCTGCCGCCCCTGGACTCCCTGGCAGAACCACTGCGACCACCGGGCGGTCCAGGCGGCCCAGCCCGCACCGGCGGGCGGCGAAGCCGGGGGCGGGGCCGCGGGCGCTCCCGCGCGTCCGACCCCCGGCGCTCCCGGTGCGGCCGATGCGGCCGGCGCCTGCGGCACCCCGGCGGCGGCCTCCCGGCGGCCCGGAGCGGGCCAACTCGCGAGCGGGATCGGCGCCTTCCAGCGGGACACCGCCCCGCATGTGCGCGAGGAGCTGGCCCGGCTGGCGCGCGAGGGGCAGCGGCCCTCGCAGCTCTTCCTGACCTGCGCGGACTCCCGCCTGGTCACCAGCATGATCACCGCCAGCGGCCCGGGCGACCTGTTCACCGTGCGCAACGTGGGCAACCTCGTCCCGCTGCCCGGTGCGGAGTCCGGCGACGACTCCGTCGCCGCGGCCATCGAGTACGCGGTGGACGTGCTGAAGGTCGCCAGCATCACGGTGTGCGGGCACTCGGGCTGCGGGGCCATGCAGGCCCTCCTCACCTCGCGCCCGGGCGCCCCGACGACCCCGCTGAGCCGCTGGCTGCGGCACGGTCTGCCCAGCCTGGAGCGGATGGGCAGCCGGCACCACGCCTGGGCCCGGATCTCCGGGCGGCTCCCGGCCGATGCCGTGGAGCAGCTCTGCCTGACCAACGTGGTGCAGCAGCTGGAGCACCTGCGGGCCCACGAATCGGTGGCCCGGCGCCTCGCCGAGGGAACGCTCGAGCTGCACGGGATGTACTTCCACGTGGGTGAGGCCCAGGCCTATCTCCTCTCCGCCGGCGAGGACTTCTTCGACTGTCGGGTTTTCGACAGCGTCGGCCAGAACGCCTGACCAGCGGCCCGCCGGAACCGATACCCTCCCGTATCCGTGCGAGCTGTCGGCCCCTTCCCGCACCCTGTCGGCGGGAGGGGGCCGTTCGCGCGCCGCCGGCCGACGCCGACACGCCGTGCGTGCGTGCGGAGGCCGGGTACGGGCCCAGTCGTGGTATAGGTCTAAACCAATTTTCGGCAACCCCTTGTCACCTGGGCATCTGACTGATGAGCTGTCCCCGGGGACTCAGCTATGCCCGGGGAACAACGGACACCCTGGGAAAGGGAGATGTCGTGAGCAACGAGAGCCTGGCCAATCTGTTGAAAGAGGAGCGGCGGTTCGCACCGCCCGCCGATCTGGCCGCCGCCGCGAACGTGAAGGAAGCCGCGTACGCGCAGGCCGACGCGGACCGGCTGGGCTTCTGGGCGGAGCAGGCCCGACGGCTTTCCTGGGAGGCCGAGCCCACCGAGACGCTCGACTGGAGCAACCCGCCCTTCGCGAAGTGGTTCGCTGACGGCCGGCTGAACGTCGCGTACAACTGTGTGGACCGGCACGTGGAGGCCGGCAACGGCGACCGCGTCGCGATCCACTTCGAGGGCGAGCCCGGCGACAGCCGCTCGATCACCTACGCGCAGCTCAAGGACGAGGTCTCGCAGGCCGCGAACGCCCTGACCGAGCTCGGCGTCCAGGCGGGCGACCGGGTCGCCGTCTACCTCCCGATGATCCCCGAGGCGGTCGTCGCGATGCTCGCGTGCGCCCGCGTCGGCGCCGCCCACTCGGTGGTCTTCGGCGGCTTCTCCGCCGACGCCGTCGCCTCCCGCATCCAGGACGCCGACGCCAAGCTGGTGATCACCGCCGACGGCGGCTACCGCCGCGGCAAGCCCAGCGCGCTCAAGCCCGCCATCGACGAGGCCGTCGCCAAGTGCCCGCAGGTCGAGCACGTCCTCGTCGTCCGCCGCACCGGCCAGGACACCGTCTTCACCGAGGGCCGCGACCTGTGGTGGCACGACGTGGTCGGCCGCCAGTCCACCGAGCACGCCCCGCAGGCGTTCGACGCCGAGCACCCGCTCTTCATCCTCTACACCTCGGGGACCACGGGTAAGCCCAAGGGCATCCTGCACACCTCGGGCGGGTACCTCACGCAGGCCTCGTACACCCACCACGCCGTCTTCGATCTGAAGCCGGAGAGCGACGTCTACTGGTGCACCGCCGACATCGGCTGGGTCACCGGGCACTCCTACATCGTCTACGGCCCGCTGGCCAACGGCGCCACGCAGGTGATGTACGAGGGCACGCCGGACACCCCGCACCAGGGCCGGTTCTGGGAGGTCGTGCAGAAGTACGGCGTCACCATCCTCTACACCGCGCCCACGGCGATCCGCACGTTCATGAAGTGGGGCGACGACATCCCCGCGAAGTTCGACCTGTCGAGCCTGCGCGTGCTCGGCTCGGTCGGCGAGCCGATCAACCCCGAGGCCTGGGTCTGGTACCGCAAGCACATCGGCGGCGACCGCTGCCCGATCGTGGACACCTGGTGGCAGACCGAGACCGGCGCGATGATGATCTCCCCGCTCCCGGGCGTCACCGCGACCAAGCCGGGCTCGGCCCAGCGCGCCCTGCCCGGCATCGGCGCCACCGTCGTCGACGACGAGGGCCACGAGGTCGCGAACGGCGGAGGCGGCTACCTGGTCCTCACCGAGCCGTGGCCGTCGATGCTGCGCACCATCTGGGGCGACGACCAGCGGTTCATCGACACCTACTGGTCCCGCTTCGAGGGCCGCTACTTCGCGGGCGACGGCGCCAAGAAGGACGACGACGGCGACATCTGGCTGCTGGGCCGGGTCGACGACGTGATGCTGGTGTCGGGCCACAACATCTCCACCACCGAGGTGGAGTCGGCGCTCGTCTCGCACCCCGCCGTCGCCGAGGCCGCCGTCGTCGGCGCGGCCGACGAGACCACCGGCCAGGCGATCGTGGCCTTCGTGATCCTGCGCGGCAGCGCTTCGGAGACGGACGGCCTGGTGGGCGAGCTGCGCAACCACGTGGGCGCCACGCTCGGGCCGATCGCCAAGCCCAAGCGGATCCTCCCCGTCCAGGAGCTGCCGAAGACCCGGTCCGGCAAGATCATGCGCCGTCTGCTGCGCGACGTGGCGGAGAACCGCGCGGTCGGTGACGTCACCACGCTCGCCGACTCCTCGGTGATGGACCTGATCCAGACGAAGCTGCCCAGCGCCTCCGACGAGGACTGACCTGCGGCGAGAGGTACACCGCCCCGGAGGGCGTCCGGCGCACAGCGCGCCGGACGCCCTCCGTCCGTTTAAGGTGAAGATCACCCGATACGACACCGCGGACCCCTGTAAAATATGAGAAGCGTCAAGAATTGACGTCTGAAAGTCCTGAAAGTTTCGATACACGTCTCTGGGTGCGCCGGGAAGTCTGGTCGGCAACTGCATGTGTCATGCCGTCGACCGACCGGAGGTCCCCCCGTGGCCACGTCCGCAACCCGCCGCAAGCTCCTCGGGCGGCTCTCCCTCCCCGAGCGCCGCTTCGTCGCGGATGCGCTGCGCACCGAGACCGTCGGCGGCGTCCTGCTGCTGGCGGCCGCCGTCGCCGCCCTCCTGTGGGCGAACATCCCCGCCATCTCGGACAGCTACGAGAGCGTCCGGTCCTTCCACATAGGCCCCGCCGCCCTGGGCCTGGACCTCTCGCTCCAGCACTGGGCGGCCGACGGCCTGCTCGCGGTGTTCTTCTTCGTCGCCGGCATCGAGCTCAAGCGCGAACTCGTCGCGGGCGACCTGCGCGATGCCAAGGCCGCCGCCCTCCCCGTCATCGCCGCCGTCTGCGGGATGGCCGTACCCGCGTTGGTCTACCTGCTGGTCAACACGATCGGCGGCGGCTCGACCACCGGCTGGGCGGTCCCGACCGCCACCGACATCGCCTTCGCCCTCGCCGTCCTCGCGGTCATCGGCACCTCGCTGCCCTCCGCGCTGCGCGCCTTCCTGCTGACGCTGGCCGTCGTCGACGACCTCTTCGCCATCCTGATCATCGCGGTGTTCTTCACCGGCACGATCGACTTCGCGGCGCTGGGCGGCGCCGTCGCGGGCCTGGTCCTCTTCTGGTTCCTGCTGCGCGCCGGCGTCCGCGGCTGGTACGTCTACGTGCCGCTCGCCCTGGTCATCTGGGGCCTGATGTACAACAGCGGCGTCCACGCCACCATCGCCGGCGTCGCCATGGGCCTCATGCTGCGCTGCACCCGCCGGGAGGGCGAGGAGCACTCCCCCGGCGAGCACATCGAGCACCTGGTCCGACCCCTGTCGGCCGGCCTGGCCGTGCCCCTCTTCGCGCTGCTCTCCGCCGGGGTCTCCCTCTCGGACGAGGCGATCGCCCAGGTCTTCACCCGACCCGAGACCCTCGGCGTGGTCATCGGCCTGGTCGTCGGCAAGACGGTGGGCATCTTCGGCGGCACCTGGCTCGCCGCCCGCTTCACCCGGGCCGAGCTCAGCGAGGACCTCGTCTGGCCCGACGTGCTCGCCGTGGCCTCCCTCGCCGGCATCGGCTTCACGGTCTCCCTGCTGATCGGCGAACTCGCCTTCGCCGGCGACCCCGTCCTCACCGACGAGATCAAGGCCGCCGTCCTGTTCGGCTCGCTCATCGCGGCGATCGTCGCCTCCGTCCTGCTCAAGCTGCGCAACCGCACCTACCGGCTGCTGACCGAGGCCGAGGACCGCGACGAGGACCACGACGGGATCCCGGACATCTACGAGGAGGAGAACCCGGAGTACCACCTGCGGATGGCGCGGATCCACGAGGAGAAGGCCGCCGAACACCGCCGCCTGGCCGCCGCGGCCGCCCCTGCCGCGGGCCCGTCGGCGGGCCCCGGGCCGGACGCCGCCGGGGGCGAAGCCGCGGGCGGGTCCAGCACGCGGGCCGACCGTCCGGCATGATCTGACTGACGACGGAGGACAGCCGCCGGCAGACGACGACAGAGGGAGACAGAGATGAGCGCAGTGGACCAAGGGGCCGCGGGGGCCGAGCGCACCCTCGGCCAGCTCGTCGCCGCGGCCACCGCCGAGATGTCCGCCCTGGTGCACGACGAGATCGCGCTCGCCAAGGTGGAGATCAAGCAGGACGTCAAGCGCGCGGGCATCGGCAGCGGCGCGGCGATCGCGGCGGGCGTGCTCCTGCTCTTCTCCCTCCCCGTACTGAGTTTCGCCGCGGCCTACGGCATCCACAACCTCGGTCTCGGGCTCGCCTGGTCCTTCCTCATCGTCGGCGTGGCGTTCTGGCTGCTGGCGGCCCTGGTCGGGCTGCTGGCGGTGGCCAAGTTCAAGAAGATCAAGCCGCCGGTGAAGACGATGGAGTCCGTCAAGGAGACCGCCGCGCTGGTGGGGACCGTCAAGCCGCATCCGCGGCCGTTGAGTGACCAGGCCGTGGGTGTGGCACGCTCGTCCTCATGACAGCCCCCTCGCCGGACTCCAGCACTCCGCCCACCGCCGCCACGGCGGTACGGATCGACCTGCCGGACGGCAGGGCGGTGACCCACCGGGACGTCGCGGCCAACGGCGCCCGGTTCCACGTCGCGGAGCTCGGCGACGGGCCGCTGGTCCTCCTGCTGCACGGCTTCCCGCAGTTCTGGTGGACCTGGCGCCACCAGCTGACCGCCCTCGCGGACGCCGGGTACCGGGCGGTCGCGATGGACCTGCGCGGGGTCGGCGGCAGCGACCGCACGCCGCGCGGCTACGATCCGGCGAACCTCGCGCTCGACATCACCGGGGTCGTACGGTCCCTCGGCGAGCCGGACGCCGCCCTCGTCGGGCACGACCTGGGCGGCTACCTCGCCTGGACGGCCGCCGTGATGCGGCCCAAGCTCGTGCGCCGGCTGGTCGTCTCCTCCATGCCGCACCCGCGCCGCTGGCGCTCGGCCATGATGGGCGACCTCGGCCAGACCCGGGCGAGCTCCCACATCTGGGGCTTCCAGCGGCCGTTCATCCCCGAGCGGCAGCTGGTCGCCGACGACGGGGCCCTCGTGGGGCAGCTGATCCGGGAGTGGTCCGGGCCGCGACTCGGGGAGGACGGCCCGGACGAGGAGGCGCTCGGCGTGTACCGGCGGGCGATGTGCATCCCGTCCACCGCGCACTGCTCCATCGAGCCCTACCGCTGGATGATGCGGTCGATGGCCCGGCCGGACGGGCTCCAGTTCTACCGCCGGATGAAGCGGCCCGTACGGGTTCCGACGCTGCACCTGCACGGATCGCAGGACCCGGTGATGCGGACGCGGAGCGCCGCCGGATCCGGGAAGTACGTCGAGGCCCCCTACCGCTGGCGACTCTTCGACGGTCTCGGGCACTTCCCGCACGAGGAGGACCCGGCCGCCTTCTCCGCCGAGCTGGTGAACTGGCTCAAGGACCCCGAGCCCGACCGCCCCTGACGGGTCGTTGGCCGACACCCGACGGACGGGTGACCGGTTCATGATGGTCCGGCGGTTCGTTCGTACGAAAGGCTTACGGGCATTCAATTGCCCCGCGCATAGGCCAATTGGCCGCCCCGGACGGGGTTACCGACCTTGGAGGCCGGGCAGAGCTCGTTGTATGGGCTGGACGCACGACCACGGTGACACCGCACGCGAACGCCGCTCGGCCACGGTGCCGGGCACGCACGACAGGGGGTCCGGCCGCGAAGGCCACGACCCCCGGCTCGGGATTCCGCGCATCCTGCGCCGCCGCGCCCGCTGGGTGTCGGCGCGGCTGCGCCATCCACGGGTGTAGCAGTGCCGCGCCGTCCACGGAGGTAGCGGCGCCGCGCCCCCGGGCCCCGGGTCGGACCCGGAACCCGGGGGCGCGGCCCCGGATCAGAGGGCGCAGCCCTGGGTGTCGACCCGCCGGTCGGCGACCCGGCCGAGGCGGATGTCGTCCCGGATCTCGTCCGCCGTCAGGGCGTACCCGGTGTCCGGGTCGTCGAGCGACTTCGCGAAGACGACGCCGTACACCCGGCCCTCGGGCGTGAGCAGCGGGCCGCCGGAGTTGCCCTGGCGGACGGTCGCGTAGAGCGAGTAGACGTCGCGGCGGACGGTGCCCCGGTGGTAGATGTCGGGGCCGTTGGCGTTGATCCGGCCGCGGACACGGGCCGCGCGGACGTCGTAGGCGCCGTTCTCCGGGAAGCCGGCGACGATCGCGTCGCTGCTGCTCGTCGCATCCTTCTCGGTGAACTCCAGGGCCGGGGCGCGCAGCTTGGGCACGTCCAGGACGGCGATGTCGCGCTCCCAGTCGTAGAGCACGACCTTGCCGTCGTAGAGCTTGCCCTCGCCGCCGACCTGCACGGTCGGCTCGACGACCCCGCCGACGACATGGGCGTTGGTCATCACCTTGCCGGGCGCGAAGACGAAGCCGGTGCCCTCCAGGACCTTGCTGCAGCTGGGTGCGGTGCCGACGACCTTCACGATCGAGAGCTTGGCCTGCTGGGGCACCACGCTGCGGGCGAGCGCCGGGTCCGGCGGCTTGACCTCGGCGATGGGCTCGTTCGAGAACGGGCTGAAGACCTGGGGCAGGCCGTTGCGGGCGAGGGTGGAGCTGAAGTCGGAGAACCAGGTGTTCGCCTGGGTGGGCAGCACCCGCGACACGCCCAGCAGCACCTTGGAGTTGCGGACCTCCTTGCCCAGCGTGGGCAGCGAGGTGCCGGCGAGCGCCGAGCCGATCAGCCAGGCCACCAGCAGCATCGCGACGACGTTGACCAGCGCGCCGCCGGTCGCGTCGAGCGCGCGGGCGGGCGACCAGGTGATGTGGCGCCTGAGCCGGTTGCCCAGATGGGTGGTCAGCGCCTGGCCGATCGAGGCGCAGATGATGATGACCACCACGGCGATCACCACCACGGTGGTGGACACCTGGGTGCCGTTGTCCGTCACCCGGTCCCAGATCAGCGGCAGCAGGGACACGGCGATGAGGCCGCCGCCCAGGAAGCCGATCACCGACAGGACGCCGACGACGAAGCCCTGGCGGTAGCCGACGATCGCGAACCACACGGCCGCGAGCAGCAACAGGATGTCCAGCACGTTCACGAGGGTCACCGTCTCATGCGTGCCAGTCGAGCGGGACGTGACGTGAGCGGTCCCACGGGCGTTCCCAGCCCGCGAAGTGCAGGATCCGGTCGATGACCCCGGCGGTGAAACCCCAGACCAGGGCCGATTCCACGGTGAAAGCAGGCCCCTGATGGCCTCTCGGGTGGACCACGGTGACCCGGTGGGCGGGGTCCGTGAGATCCGCCACGGGCACCGTGAAGACGCGGGCCGTCTCCGCCGGGTCCACCGGGCCGACCGGAGACGGCTCGCGCCACCAGCCGAGCACGGGGGTCACGACGAACTCGCTGACCGGGATGTAGAGCCGGGGCAGCACGCCGAACAGCTGCACGCCCGCCGGGTCCAGCCCGGTCTCCTCCCGGGCCTCGCGCAGGGCGGCGCGCAGCGGTCCGGTGGTGTGCGGGTCGCCGTCCTCCGGGTCCAGGGCACCGCCCGGGAAGGAGGGCTGGCCGGCATGCGAGCGCAGGCTGCCGGAGCGCTCCTGGAGGAGGATCTCCGGGCCGCGCGGCCCCTCCCCGAAGAGGATCAGCACGGCTGACTGCCGGCCCCGGCCGTCCTCGGGGGGCAGGAAGCGGCTGAGCTGCTGCGGCCGGACCGTACGGGCCGCCTCGGCGACGGGGTCGAGCCAGCCCGGCAGGCCGGCGGTCGTGAGCGTGAGCCCGTCGGCCCGGCGGTCGGCCGCGGCCGTGGTCTCGTCCTGCGTACCGCGCGTCATAGGCAACCCCTGTCCGTGTTCTCCCCGTCCGCTGAACGCGGACCGGGTACCGATTCGTTCCGCCGGGGGCGCGCAGCCGCGGCCGCCGCGCCCCCGGGCAGGCGGTCGCGCCCCGCTCAGGGCCCCGTACGGGTCGCCAGGGGCGCCGCGGGGAGCCCCGGGTAGTCCGGGGGCGGGGAGAGCCGCTGGCCCGGCTGGCCGCCCTTCTCGTACTTCAGCAGCTTCTTCGCCTTCTCCGGGTCGGTCTCGCCCTCCCCGTAGGCGGGGCAGAGCGGGGCGATGGGGCAGGCGCCGCACGCGGGCTTCACCGCGTGGCAGATCCGGCGGCCGTGGAAGACGACGCGGTGCGAGAGCATCGTCCACTCGCTCCGGGGGAAGATCGCGCAGATCTCCGCCTCGACCTTCTCCGGGTCCTGCTGCTCGGTCCACTTGAACCGGCGCACCAGCCGTCCGAAGTGGGTGTCGACGGTGATCCCGGGGACTCCGAAGACGTTGCCGAGGACCACGTTGGCGGTCTTGCGTCCCACTCCGGGCAGCTTGACCAGGTCCTCCATCCGGCCCGGCACCTCGCCCCCGAAGTCGTCCCGAAGGGCCTGCGAGAGGCCGAGGAGGGACTTCGCCTTCATGCGGAAGAACCCGGTCGGCCGAATGATCTCCTCCAGCTCCTCCGGCACGGCGGCGGCCATGTCCTCGGGGGTCGGATAGGCGGCGAAGAGGGCCGGGGTGGTCTGGTTCACGCGCAGGTCGGTGGTCTGCGCGGAGAGGACGGTGGCCACCAGGAGCTCGAAGGGATTGCGGAAGTCCAGCTCCGGATGGGCGTACGGGTACACCTCGGCGAGCTCGCGGTTGATCCGGCGGGCCCGGCGGACCATGGCGAGGCGGGACTCGGGCCTGGGCGCCCTGGCCGGCTTGGTCGGCTTGGCGGGCGCGGCGGTCTCCGCGGGAGCGGCCGTCCCGGCGGCCCGCGGTTTCTTGGCCGAAGCTTTGCCCAGGGGGGCAGGTCGGGCCTTTTCGGACGCCGCCGCAGGGGCCTGTTCGCCCACGGCTGAATTCTGGGCCGCCGTCACTCCTGCGGACCCCTTGGCCTGTGCTCTCACCGGCTTATTGGACACCCGGCCAGCCTAAGGCCGGACGCTGACACCCCGCCCGGACCTCAGGTAACACCACCCCGATCGGCCTCTCGCCGCACAGCACGCCCGTCCGTCCGGCATCCTTGTGATTGATCGCACTGTTTGAGCCGTCCGGCAAAATGGGGAACGGTCCCCATTGGCCGGTCGACATAGGAGAGAGACTCGTGGACGACGTTCTGCGGCGCGCCCCGCTCTTCGCGGCGCTCGATGACGAGCAGGCCGCGGAGCTCCGCGCCTCCATGGGCGAGGTGACCCTCGCACGCGGCGACGCCCTGTTCCACGAGGGCGACCCCGGTGACCGGCTGTACGTCGTGACCGAGGGCAAGGTGAAGCTGCACCGCACCTCCCCCGACGGCCGCGAGAACATGCTGGCCGTCCTCGGCCCCGGCGAGCTGATCGGCGAGCTGTCGCTCTTCGACCCGGGCCCGCGCACCGCCACCGCCACCGCCCTGACCGAGGTCAAGCTCCTCGGCCTCGGCCACAGCGACCTCCAGCCCTGGCTCAACGCCCGGCCCGAGGTCGCCACCGCGCTGCTGCGCGCCGTCGCCCGGCGCCTGCGCAAGACCAACGACCAGATGTCCGACCTGGTCTTCTCCGACGTCCCGGGCCGCGTGGCCCGCGCGCTCCTGGACCTGTCGCGCCGCTTCGGCGTGCAGTCCGAGGAGGGCATCCACGTCGTCCACGACCTCACGCAGGAGGAGCTGGCCCAGCTCGTCGGCGCCTCGCGCGAGACCGTGAACAAGGCGCTCGCCGACTTCGCGGGCCGCGGCTGGCTGCGCCTGGAGGCGCGCGCCGTGATCCTGCTGGACGTGGAGCGGCTCGCCAAGCGCTCGCGCTGACGAAGCTTCGCGGAGGGGCCCCGTCCGGGTGTCGGACGGGGCCCCTCCGTGCGTTCTCGGAGCCGGCGCGGCGGTGGCGGCGCGGGCCCGGACGGTGGCGGCACGGGCCGTAAATCCGTTCGCTCCCGGCCGCGCGCCGGGCAGAGTGGGGATCATGGACCACAGAGGGCTGGACGCGGACGGGTACTTCGAGCGGGACGGGTCCCTCGGGCGGATCCGGCCCGAGTTCGCCGCCCTCGTGGCCGCCGCGCGCGCCCGGCTGGCGGAGGCGTACGGGAACCGGCTGCACAGCGCCTACCTGTACGGCTCCGTGCCGCGCGGCACGGCCCGGCCGGGGCGCTCCGACCTCGACCTGCTGCTCGCCCTGCACCGGGAGCCGTCCGACGAGGACCGGGACACGGCCGAGGTGCTGGGCCGCGGCCTCGACCAGGACTTCCCGCAGATCGACGGCGTCGGCATCCTGCTGTACGGCAAGGAGCGGCTGCTCAGCGAGCGGGAGCGCCACGACCTGGGCTGGTTCCTGGCCTGCCTGTGCACCCCGCTGCTCGGCGCCGACCTGGCCGAGCACCTGCCCCGCTACCGCCCCGACAGCCTGCTCGCGCGGGAGACCAACGGCGACCTGGCCGCCCTGCTGCCCCGCTGGCGGGCCCGGTTCGAGGCGGCCTCGGAGCCCGCGGAGTTCCGCGGGATGAGCCGGTCCTTCTCCCGGCACCTGGTGCGGACCGCCTTCACCCTGGTCATGCCCGAGTGGGGCGGCTGGACCAGCGACCTCGCCGAGTCCGCGGAGGTCTTCGGCCGCTACTACCCGCAGCGGGCGGCGCAGCTGCGGGAGGCGGCCGCCGTGGCCCTCGACCCGGTCGAGGACCCGGCCGTGGTGCGCCGCTACCTGGACGACCTCGGGCCGTGGCTGGCCGCGGAGTACGGGGCCCGGCACGGCACGAAGACGCCGCGCCCGGCGGCCTGACGGACGGCTAGGCCTTGGCGGGGGCCGGTTCCAGGGACTCGACGGCCCGCTTGGCCTCCGCCAGGCCCGCGCCGGTGATCCGGCGGTACTCCTTGATGGCGGAGACGGTCCGGCCCTCGCGCATCAGCGCGCGCACGGCGTCCAGCCCCGCCGGCTCCGGCTCCTCGACGCCCAGGTGCTCCAGCACCAGGCCGAGCCGCCGCTCCAGCCGGTCGGCCCGGTCCTGCAGGGCACGCATGCGCAGGTTCACCGTCGAGGTGATCCAGCCGCCGACGGCGAGCAGCGCGAGCGCCAGGTACAGCGTGTTCATTCAGGTCCCCCCGGGATCAGTCCGTGCTCCCGAAGGTACTCGAGCTGTGCGCGCACGGACCATTCGGCGGCCGGCCACAGGGAGCGGTCCACGTCGGCGTAGACGTGGGCGACGACGGCCTCGGGGGTGAGCAGGCCGTCCTCCACGGCCGTCTCGACCTGGGCGAGCCGGTGGGCGCGGTGGGCCAGGTAGTACTCCACGGCGCCCTGGGCGTCCTCCAGGACCGGCCCGTGGCCCGGGAGCACGGTGTGGACCCCGTCGTCGACGGTGAGGGAGCGCAGGCGGCGCAGGGAGTCCAGGTAGTCGCCGAGGCGCCCGTCGGGGTGCGCGACGACCGTCGTGCCCCGGCCCAGGATGGTGTCGCCGGTCAGCACGGCCCGGTCGGCCGGCAGGTGGAAGCAGAGGGAGTCGGCGGTGTGTCCCGGGGTGGGCACGACGCGCAGCTCCAGGCCGCCGGTGCGGATCACGTTCCCCGCGGCCAGGCCCTCGTCGCCCAGGCGCAGCGCGGGGTCCAGGGCCCGCACCTTGGTGCCGGTCAGCTCGGCGAAGCGGCCGGCGCCCTCGGCGTGGTCGGAGTGGCCGTGGGTGAGGAGGGTGAGCGCGATCCGCTTGCCGGCCCGCTCGGCGGTGGCGATGACCGCCCGCAGGTGGGCCTCGTCGAGGGGGCCCGGGTCGATGACGACGGCGAGGTCCGAGTCGGGCTCGGAGACGAGCCAGGTGTTGGTGCCGTCCAGGGTCATGGCCGACGGGTTGGGGGCCAGGACGTTGACCGCGCGGGCGGTGGCCGGTCCGGAGACGACCGCTCCGCGGGGCTGGCCGGGCAGGGCCGCTGCGTCGGTCATACGGCGCCTCCTCCGAGGGTGACGCGCTTGGTGAACTCGTCGTGGCCCGGCCAGCTGAGCACGACCACGCCGTCCTCCAGCGAGGCCTCGGCCAGCACCGGGGCGAGGTCCTGCGCGCCGGCCGCCGCGAGGGCGTCGGCGGCGGCCCCGTACGGCTCCAGGGAGCGCAGGGTGGAGATGGTGGGCGGCATCATCAGCAGCTCGCCCGCGTCGTAGCCGGCGGCGGCGTCCTGCGGGCGGATCCAGACGGTCCGGTCGGCCTCGGTGGAGGCGTTGCGGGTGCGCTGGCCCTCCGGGAGGGCGGCGACGAAGAACCACGTGTCGTAGCGGCGGGGCTCGAACTCGGGGGTGATCCAGCGGGCCCACGCCCCGAGCAGGTCGGAGCGCAGCAGCAGGCCGCGGCGGTCGAGGAACTCGGCGAAGGACAGCTCGCGGCCGACGAGGGCCTCGCGGTCGGCCTCCCAGTCGTCCCCGGTGGTGTCGCCGACGACGGTGTCGGGGGTGGTCCCCGCGAGGAGGACGCCGGCCTCCTCGAAGGTCTCGCGGACCGCGCCGCAGACGATCGCCTGGGCGGTGGCGGCGTCGGTGCCGAGGCGCGCCGCCCACTGCTCCTGGTCCGGGCCGGCCCAGCCGATGCGGTGGTCCTCGTCGCGGGGGTCGACACCGCCGCCCGGATAGGCGTAGGCGCCGCCGGCGAACGCCATGGAGGCGCGGCGGCGCAGCATGTGCACGGCGGGGCCGGCGGGGGTGTCGCGGAGCAGCATCACCGTGGCGGCGCGCTTGGGCGCCGCCGGGGTGAGGGCGCCTTCCGCCAGGGCGCGGATGCGGGCGGGCCACTCCGGCGGGTACCACTGGCCTCCGGCGGGGGGCTGCTCGGGCGAGGGCTGTCCGTGCTGACCATTCGGCATGGCCGGATGCTACGGCCATCCGGCCCGATGTTCGAGGCCCCGCTTCCTCCGGCGCCGGGGGCGGGCGGGGTGGCGGGCCGCTGCGCGGAGCCGTCTCCCCGCCGTCCGCCCGTTCCCCGGGGCTCCGCCCCGGATCCCGCGCCCCGAAGGCCGGTGGGGCCGGAACCGCCCCGCGGGCGGTCCGGCCCGCAGGGCGTTCGACGCAGTCGCGCCTCGGGAAGGCGCGGGCTCAGGCGTCCGGGGCGAGTTCCACCTGGATCTCGATCTCGACCGGGGCGTCCAGCGGGAGCACCGCCACGCCGACCGCGCTGCGCGCGTGCACGCCCTTCTCGCCGAGGATCTCGCCCAGCAGCTCGCTCGCGCCGTTGAGCACGCCGGGCTGCCCCGTGAAGTCGGGGGCCGAGGCGACGAAGCCGACGACCTTCACCACACGGGCGATCCGGTCCAGGTCACCGACCACGGACTTCACGGCGGCCAGCGCGTTCAGCGCGCAGGTCGCGGCCAGCTCCTTGGCCTGCTCGGGCGAGACCTCCGCGCCGACCTTGCCGGTCAGCGGGAGCTTGCCCTGCACCATCGGGAGCTGGCCCGCGGTGTACACGTACGCGCCCGAGCGCACCGCCGGCTGGTACGTGGCCAACGGCGGGACGACCTCGGGGAGGGTCAGTCCGAGCTCGGCGATCCGGGCCTCGACGACGCCGCTCATGCCTTCTCCCGCTTGAGGTAGGCCACGAGCTGCTCGGGGTTGTTCGGGCCGGGCACGACCTGGACGAGCTCCCAGCCGTCCTCGCCCCAGGTGTCCAGGATCTGCTTGGTGGCGTGGACCAGCAGGGGGACCGTCGCGTATTCGAACTTCTTGGTCATGGGGGCGAGCGTAGCGCCTGAGCGGGAGTGGTTAGGCTCGGAGGTTGTGAGCAGGCTCCAGGTGGTCAGCGGCAAGGGCGGCACCGGCAAGACCACGGTCGCCGCCGCACTCGCGCTGGCCCTCGCGCGCGAGGGCAGGCGGACTCTTCTCGTGGAGGTCGAGGGCAGGCAGGGCATCGCACAGCTATTCGGCACGGAAGCGCTCCCCTACGAGGAGCGGAAGATCGCCGTCGCGCCCGGCGGGGGCGGCGGCGAGGTGTACGCGCTCGCCATCGACGCGGAGCGGGCGCTGCTGGACTACCTCCAGATGTTCTACAAGCTCGGGTCGGCCGGGCGCGCCCTCAAGAAGCTCGGGGCCATCGACTTCGCGACGACCATCGCGCCCGGTCTGCGGGACGTCCTGCTGACCGGCAAGGCGTGCGAGGCCGTGCGGCGCAAGGACAGGTCCGGGCGGTTCGTCTACGACCACGTGATCATGGACGCCCCGCCGACCGGGCGGATCACCCGCTTCCTGAACGTCAACGACGAGGTGGCGGGGCTGGCCCGGTTCGGGCCGATCCACAACCAGGCGCAGGCCGTCATGAAGGTGCTCAAGTCCCCGGACACCGCCGTGCACCTGGTGACCCTGCTGGAGGAGATGCCCGTCCAGGAGACCGCCGACGGGATCGGGGAACTGCGCGCCGTCGGACTCCCGTTCGGGCGCGTCATCGTCAACATGGTCCGTCCGCACCACCTGGACGAGGACACCCTGCGCACGGCCGCGGAGGGCCGCCGCACGGAGATCGCCAAGGCCCTGTCCCGGGCGGGCCTCGGCGGGGCGCGGCGCGGCGGGCTGGCCGAACGCCTGGTGGACCCGCTCCTGACGCAGGCCGCCGAGCACGCGAGCCGGGTGGAGCTGGAGCGGGAGCAGCGCCGCGTGCTGGCGGGGCTGGACGTGCCGGCGTACGAACTCCCCCTGCTGGGCTCGGGGATGGAACTGGCCGGGCTGTACGAGCTGGCGACGGAGCTGCGCAAGCAGGCGGACGCCGAATGAGCGGGGGCGGGAACACCATGGGCCTGGACACGCCGCAGCGGCTGGCGGTCGACGCGCTGCTGGACGACCCGGAGACCCGGATCATCGTGTGCTGCGGGGCGGGCGGGGTCGGCAAGACCACGACGGCCGCGGCGCTGGGCGTACGGGCGGCCGAGCGCGGGCGGAAGGTGGTCGTGCTGACCATCGACCCGGCGCGCAGGCTGGCGCAGTCGATGGGCATCGACTCGCTGGACAACACCCCGCGCAGGGTCCACGGGGTGGACGGCGACGGCGGTGAACTGCACGCCATGATGCTGGACATGAAGCGGACCTTCGACGAGATCGTCGAGGCGCACGCGGACCGCGAGCGGGCGCGGGCGATCCTGGCGAACCCCTTCTACCAGTCCCTGTCGGCCGGCTTCGCGGGCACGCAGGAGTACATGGCGATGGAGAAGCTGGGCCAGCTGCGGGCGAAGGACGACTGGGACCTGATCGTCGTGGACACCCCGCCGAGCCGGTCCGCGCTGGACTTCCTCGACGCGCCGAAACGGCTGGGGTCTTTCCTGGACGGGAAGTTCATCCGGGTGCTGATGGCCCCGGCGAAGGTCGGCGGGCGGGCCGGCATGAAGTTCCTGAACGTCGGCATGTCGATGATGACCGGCACGCTGAGCAAGCTGATGGGCGCCTCGCTGCTGAAGGACGTCCAGACCTTCGTGGCGGCGATGGACACGATGTTCGGCGGGTTCCGCACCCGTGCGGACGCAACGTTCCGCCTGCTCCAGGCACCGGGCACGGCCTTCCTGGTGGTGGCGGCCCCCGAGCCGGACGCGCTGCGCGAGGCGGCGTACTTCGTGGAGCGGCTGGCCGCGGAGAAGATGCCGCTGGCGGGCCTGGTGCTGAACCGGGTGCACGGCAGCGACGCGCCGCAGTTGTCGGCCGAGCGGGCCCTGGCGGCCGCAGAGAATCTTGAAGAAGGCGGCATTGTCGATCAGGAGTCCGGGAAGGCTGGACTTCGTGACGCCGCCGACGACGGCTCCCCCGCCGTGGACGACGTGGAAGACGCAGAGGGCACAGAGGGCACAGAGGGCGCGGAAGGCACGGCCGGTCCCGGTGACGCTGACGCGATCACCGCGGAACTGCTGCGCCTGCACGCGGAACGGATGCAGGTGATCGCGCGCGAACAGCGCACGCGTGACCGGTTCACCTCGCTGCATCCCGAGGTGGCGGTGGCCGAAGTGGCCGCCCTGCCCGGCGATGTGCACGACCTCGCCGGGCTGCGGGCCATCGGAGAGCGACTCGCGGCCGGGGCTCCGGCCGGAGCCTGACCGCGGGTGGGAGTGGTGCCGGCGCGGCGCCCGGGTGGTTACCCGGCTGCCGCGTAGGTCTCGTACTCCACGTCGATCTCCGCCGCGACATCCACGGTGAGGATGCCGGTACTGCGCTCGTACTCCGTGCGAGCGGTTTCGAGCAGCCGTCGCCACGAGGTGACGGTGGGACGCCTGCGCAACAGCGCGCGCCGTTCCCGCTCGGTCATTCCGCCCCACACTCCGAACTCGACACGATTGTCGAGCGCGTCGGCCAGGCACTCGGTCCGCACCGGGCATCCGGTGCACACCGCCTTGGCCCTGTTCTGTGCCGCTCCTTGAACGAACAGTTCATCCGGATCGGTAGTGCGGCAGGCTGCCTGCGCACTCCAGTCGGTTACCCAGCCCATCCCGGTGCCGTCCTCTCCCGAATCGAGGCTCCCCCACGGCGGTAGCGGCATATTCACCGCTGCCAGTTGAGGACGTTACGGAAGGCGGGGACGGTGCAACACCCCCGACGGGCCCAATCTTGAATGGTCCGAACGGACTATGGGTAAGCGGCAGATCACCCGACGGAGTGATCCGGCGACATGCCCGACCATTCCGGCGATTCGGGTGAAATCAGGGAAGCGCCAGTGAGCCGCCGTCAGAGCGAAGGGCGAGATTCGGACATGCGTCCACCCCATTCGGGAAGGGTGAAAATCAAGCCGAGGGGTTGATGTCGCACCACACTGCTGTGACAGTTGGGGACAGCTTAGGCCAAGGCATTCGCACGTGTCCGGCGAATGAGAACGTAGGCTTCCCTCCATGGGAAAGAAGCGCTCGGGCGCAGGGCTCACGGGGCCGCAGCAGGCCACCAGGTTCCTCGGTTTGTCGGTTCTCTCCGGAGTCGTTCTCGCCGGCATCGCGATCCCGGGCGCCGGTGCGCTGGGCCTCGCCGCCAAGGGCACCGTCGAGGGCTTCGATGAGATCCCGGCCAATCTCAAAACGCCTCCGCTGAGCCAGCGGACCACCATTCTGGACGCCGAGGGTGGCCTGATCGCCACGGTGTACTCGCGGGACCGGCAGGTGGTACCGCTCACGGCCATCTCGCCGTACATGCAGAAGGCGATCGTCGCGATCGAGGACTCCCGGTTCTACGAGCACGGCGCCGTCGACCTCAAGGGCATCCTGCGCGCGGTCAACCGCAACGCGCAGGAGGGCGGCGCGGCGCAGGGCGCCTCCACCCTGACGCAGCAGTACGTGAAGAACGTCTTCGTCGAGGAGGCCGGCGACGACCCGGCCAAGGTCGCCGAGGCCCAGCAGAAGAGCCTGGGCCGCAAGATCCGCGAGCTGAAGTACTCGATCCAGGTCGAGGAGGAGCTCGGGAAGAAGAAGATCCTCGAGAACTACCTCAACATCACCTACTTCGGGCAGGCGGCGTACGGGATCGAGTCCGCGGCCCAGCGCTACTTCAGCAAGCCGGCCAAGGACCTGACCCTGGACGAGTCGGCCCTGCTGGCCGGCGTCGTCCAGTCGCCGAGCCGGTTCGACCCGGTGAACGACGCGCAGGAGGCGATGAAGCGCCGCAACGTCGTGCTCCAGCGGATGGCCGACGTGAAGGACATCTCGCAGGCGCAGGCGGACGAGGCGAAGAAGCTGCCGGTCACCCTGAAGGTGACCCGCCCGAAGAACGGCTGCATCACCGCGGTCAAGGGCGCGGGCTTCTTCTGCGACTACGTGCGCAACACCTTCCTGTCCGACACGGTCTTCGGCAAGACCCGCGAGGAGCGGGCGAAGATCTGGAACCAGGGCGGCCTGACGATCCGCACCACCCTGGACCCGCAGTCGCAGGACGCCGCGAACAACTCGATCCGGGACCACGTCAACCAGGACGACTCGATCGCCACGGCCGTGACCATGGTCCAGCCGGGCACGGGCCGGGTCCTGGCGATGGGCCAGTCCAAGCCGTACGGCTTCGGGAAGAACGAGACCCAGATCAACTACTCCGTCGACAAGCGGATGGGCGGCTCCAACTTCGGCTTCCAGGTGGGCTCCACGTTCAAGCCCTTCATCGCGGCCGCGGCCATAGAGAAGGGCATGGAGCCGACGAAGGTCTACTCGGCGCCGAACAAGATGGAGTACCCGAGCCCGGTGGCCCGCTGCGAGGGCTCGCCGCCCTGGCAGAACCTGCCGCTGGCCGGGGGCAAGATGCAGACCGCCGAGAACGAGACGGCGGACGAGCAGGGCCCGTACGCGCTGAAGACGGCGATGGAGAAGTCCATCAACACCTACTTCGTGCAGATGATCTCGGACATCGGGCTCTGCCCGGTGACGGAGATGACGCAGAAGCTCGGCGTGGTCCCGGCCAGCGGGGTGAAGCTGCCCGAGGAGCCGTCCATCGCGCTCGGCTCCGCCGAGATGTCCCCGCTGACGATGGCCAACGCGTACGCCACCTTCGCCAACCGGGGCGTGTACTGCACCCCGATCGCCCTGGAGTCGATCACCGACGCCCACGGCAAGGCCCTGGCGGTGCCGAAGAGCAAGTGCGAGCGGGCGATGTCCCAGGACACCGCCGACACGATCAACACCCTGCTGCGCGGAGTGGTCGACTCCGGCACCGGTGAGAAGGCCGGCCTGACCGACCGCGACAACGCGGGCAAGACCGGTACCACCGACGGCCGGTACAACGCCTGGTTCGTCGGCTACACCCCGAACATGTCCGGTGCGGTGTGGGTCGGCTCGGGCGGCGCGAAGAAGATCACGATGGAGGACATCACCATCGGCGGCCAGTACTACCCGAAGGTCTTCGGCGGTGGTCTGCCCGGCCCGATCTGGAAGGACGCGGTCTCGGGCGCGCTCGCCGGCCGCGAGGCCCCGGCCTTCGCCAACGTCCACATCCCCGACCCCTCGGTCGCGGGCGGCGGCGGCAACGGGAACGGGAACGGGAACGGCAACAACGGCGGCGGCCGGGGCACCACCCCGAACCCGCCGACGACCCCGCGCAAGCCCGGGAAGCCCGGCAAGCCCGGCGGCGACAACAAGCCCGGGGACAACCGCGCCGGCGCCGGCGGCGCGGGCGACACCCCGGCCAACCCGCCGACCATCCCGATCCCCGGACTGCCCGCGGACCCGGGCACGATCGGCGGCGACAAGACCCCGTGACAGGGCGACGAGAACGGGGAGGGCCCCGGCCGGATGATCCGGCCGGGGCCCTCCCCGTTCTTCTCCTGCCGACGGGTGCCCCGCCTACGAGAGCTGCTTCTTGACGGCGGCGGCGACGCGGCCGCCCTCCGCCAGACCCGCCACCTTCGGGTTCACGATCTTCATGACGGCACCCATGGCCCGCGGGCCCTCGGCGCCCGCCGCCCGGGCCTCCTCGACCGCCTGCGCCACGATCGCGTCGAGCTCGTCGTCGCCGAGCTGCTTGGGCAGGTAGGCGTCGAGGAACTCGCCCTCCGCCGTCTCGCGCGCGGCCTGCTCGTCGCGGCCGCCCTGGGCGAAGGCCTCCGCGGCCTCGCGGCGCTTCTTCGCCTCCTTCGCGATCACCTTGAGGACTTCCTCGTCGGAGAGGACGCGCGCCTCCTTGCCCGCGACCTCCTCCTTGGTGATGGCGGCGAGGGTCAGGCGCAGCGTGGACGAACCGAGTTCGTCGCGCGCCTTGATGGCGGTGGTGAGGTCTTCCTGGAGCTTGGCCTTGAGCGTGGTCATGCCCTTGAGTCTGCCAGGTGCGGGGGCTGCGGCGCCCATCGGTTTTCCGCGTCTGCGACCATGGGGCCATGCGCGCGCGTTACGGAGTACCCCTGAAGGTCACCGCCGGAATCGCGGCGGTGGGGGCCGCGGGAGTGGCCTACGCCGCCGGGTTCGAGGCCCGCTCCTTCCGGCTGCGCCGGGTGACCGTCCCCGTGCTCCCCGCCGGGGCCCGCCCGCTGCGCGTGCTCCAGGTGTCGGACATCCACATGGTCGGCGGGCAGCGCAAGAAGCGCGCCTGGCTCCAGTCCCTGGCGGGGCTGCGCCCCGACTTCGTCGTCAACACGGGTGACAACCTCTCGGACACCGAGGGCGTGCCGGAGCTCCTCGACGCGCTCGGCCCGCTGATGGAGTTCCCCGGTGTGTACGTCTTCGGCTCGAACGACTACTACGGGCCGCGGCTGCGCAACCCCGGGCGCTACCTGATCGAGAAGGCCCAGGGCCGGCACGGCCTGAACGGCAACAAGCCGGTCGTCGGAGCCGTCCACAACCCGTGGGAGGGGATGCGGGACGCCTTCGACGCGGCGGGCTGGCTCAACCTGACCAACACCCGGGCGCGGCTGAAGCTGAACGGCATGGAGCTGGCGTTCACCGGCCTCGACGACCCGCACATCAAGCGCGACCGCTACGAGCGGGTCGCGGGCGGCCCGGAGGCGGACGCGGACTTGTCGATCGCCGTCGTGCACGCCCCGTACCTGCGGGTACTGGAGTCCTTCACCGCCGACCGGTACCCGCTGATCCTCGCCGGGCACACGCACGGCGGGCAGCTGTGCGTCCCCTTCTACGGGGCCCTGGTGACCAACTGCGACCTCGACACGAAGCGGGTGAAGGGCCTGTCCACGTACGAGACCGGGGGCGAGCGCTCCTACCTGCACGTCTCGGCGGGCTGCGGCACCAACCGCTTCACCCCGGTCCGCTTCGCCTGCCCCCCGGAGGCCACCCTCCTGACCCTGGCCCCCCGGGCCTAGGACCCCCGCGGGGCCCTCGCGAGAACCGGATTTCGTCTCCGGCGCCGGGTCCGCTAAAGTAATCGATGTCGCCAGGCAGAAACGCCAGGGCGGCGATCGGGGTGTAGCGCAGCTTGGCAGCGCGCTTCGTTCGGGACGAAGAGGTCGTGGGTTCAAATCCCGCCACCCCGACAGTGTTTGACAGCGAAGGGCCTGATCCACGTCAGTGGATCAGGCCCTTCGCTGTTGTGCGTTCCCGTGCGTGACCGGATGACCTCGGGTGACCGGGGTGGCCGCGCGTGAGGTGCGGGTGGGGCCCGGGGGTGCTGCAATGCCCGGAGGGGCCGGCGGCCGGTGCAGAGGTGCGGGCGCGGGTGCGGTGGCTCCGGCGGAGCGGGCCGTCCCGGCGGCCCGGAAGGAGTGGCCATGACGGCGACCCAGGCGGGGGAGGCGGAGCTGCTGCGGGGGCTGCTGACGACGCCCGAGTACCGCAAGACGCTCGCGCTGTGCGCGCTGATCGGCATCCCGGTGTCGCTGGTGTGCTTCTGGTTCCTGGCCGGGCTGCACGAGCTGCAGCACCTGTTGTGGGACAGCCTGCCGAAGGGACTGGGGTGGGAGGGGCCCCCGTGGTGGTGGCCGCTGCCGTTGCTGCTGGTCGCGGGTGTCGTCGTGGGCTGGGTGGCCCTCCGGCTGCCCGGTGCGGGCGGGCACGTTCCGGCGGCCGGCCTGGCCATGGGCGGGACCTCGTCCAAGGCGCTGCCCGGGGTGGTGCTCGCCGCGGCCGCGAGCCTGCCGTTCGGTGCGGTCCTGGGTCCCGAGGCGCCGCTGATCGCCCTGGGCGGCGGCCTCGCGCTGCTGCTGCGGGACCTGGCGCGCGGGCCGGGTACCCCGCAGGCCAGTGTGCTGATGGGGGTGGCGGGCGCGGCCGCGGCCATCTCCGCGATCTTCGGGAGCCCGCTGATCGCGGCCGTGCTGCTGATCGAGGTGGTGGGGGTGGGCGGGCCGCAGCTGGTCGCCGTCATGCTGCCCGCGCTGCTCTCCAGCGGGCTGGGGGCGCTGGTGTTCACCGGGTTCGGCCGGTGGACCGGGCTGAAGACCGGCGGCCTGACCGTCAGGATCCCCGGTGCGGTTCCCCGGCTGGACGCGCCGGACGTGGGCTGGGGGCTGCTGCTGGCGGTCGCCCTGGCGGTGGTGCTGCGGCTGACGGTGGGCGCGGGTCGGCGCGTGGCCGGCTACGTCACCCGGCGGACCGTCGCCCGTACGGCGCTGTGCGCGCTCGGCGCCGGGGCGTGCGCGGCCGTCTACGCCCTGGTCACCGGCCGGTCCCCGGCGGAGGTGGCCTCCTCCGGGCAGGCCATGATGGCCCCGCTGGTGGAGAACCCTCAGTCCTGGGCGGTGGGGGTGCTGGTGGCCGTCCTGCTGTGCAAGACGGTCGCGTACGCCCTGTGCCTGGGCAGCCTGCGCGGCGGCCCGATCTTCCCGGCCCTCTTCCTGGGCTGCGCGGCCGGGGTGCTGGCGGCTCCGCTGCCGGGCCTGGGGGTGCTGCCGGCCGTGACCGCGGGGCTGGCCGCGGGGGCGGCCAGCGTGCTGCGGCTGCCGGTCAGTAGCGCGGTGATGGCGCTGGTGCTGGTCGACAGCCCGGGGATGACGCCGGTGGCGATCCTGGCGACGGTCGCCGCGCTGATCACCGCCGAGCTGCCGGTGGGGCACCGGCGCCGCAGGCCGGCGGAGCCCGCCGCCCGGCCGGCCTGATCCCGCGGGCCCCCGGACCGGCCGCGGCCCGGGTGTCCCCCTGCGGCTACGCGTCCAGCGGGTTCGCCGCGATGCGCTCGGCCGCGCCGCCCGCGACGTACGCGGCCGCCGCGCAGGAGGGCTTGCGGGCCGCCTGGTCCTCGACCAGGGCCAGGAAGGAGGCGCCGAATCCGAGGCGGGGGCGGTCGGCCAGCAGGGCGGTGCGGAAGGCGGGGTCGAAGTCGGGGACGCGCAGGCCCGAGACGTCCGCGCTCGTGCCCACCTGGAGGAGGTGGCTCTCGACGTCCTCGGCGGCGGTGACGTCGTCGCGCATGTGCCGCACGATCACCTCCTCCGCCCGGGCCCGGCGGGCCGGGTCCCAGCCCAGGCCCGCCGTGAAGACGCGGGCCACGTGGCCGCCGGCCTCCTCGAAGGGGAGGGTGTGGCTGTCGAACGGCGCGGTCAGGCCCAGGTCGTGGAGCAGGGCGCTGACGTAGAAGAGCTCGGCGTCGTACGCGAGGCCGTGCTGGCGCGCGTACTCCGCGCCGAAGGCGTAGGAGCGGACGGAGTGGTTGAGCAGGGCGGGGTCTGCGTACTCCGAGGCGATCTCGAAGGCGCGGCGGGCCGTGTCGGAGTCAAGGTTGTGAAGGGTCCACGTCATGCACCGCACCTTAGAGGGGCGGGGTGAAGTCCACGTCCGACGGCCCGACTTCTCCCGGCCACCACAGCCGGGTCGGTGCCGGCGGGGTCTCGGCGAGGACCGTGCCGCGCGCGACCACGTACCGCGGGCGGACCTGGCGGCGGACCGCCTCCGCGGGGGTCGGCGCGGGGAGGAGGACGAAGGAGGCGGGCGCGCCCTCGGTCACGCCGTACTCGTCCGGGCCCAGCCCGAGCACGCGGGCCGCGCACTCCGTCACCATGGAGAAGGCGAGCGGGACCTCCTCGGCCCCGGTGAGCTGGGCGGCGTACAGGCCGACGAGGGCGGTCTGGAGCGGGTTGGCGGTGCCGAGCGCGTTCCAGGGGTCCATCACGTCGTCGTGCCCGAAGGCCACGTTGACCCCGGCGGCCAGCATCTCCTTGACCTGGGTGAGGCCGCGCCGCTTGGGGTAGGCGTCGAAGCGGCCCTGGAGGTTGAGGTTGGCGAAGGGGTTGGCGACCAGGTTGATCCCCGAACGCGACAGGAGCCGCTGGAGCTTGAGGCTGTAGGCGCCGTTGTAGGAGCCCATGGCCGTCGTGTGGGAGGCGGTGGCCCGCTCGCGCAGCCCCGTGCGCAGGGCGAGGGTGGCGAGGACCTCCACGAAGCGGGACTGTTCGTCGTCGATCTCGTCGCAGTGGGCGTCGACCCGCAGCCCGTGCTCCTCGGCCAGCGCGAAGGCGGTCCGCAGGGAGGCGATCCCGTCCTCGCGGGTGTCCTCGAAGTGGGGGATCGCGCCGACGACGTCCGCTCCGCGCACGACGGCCTCGCGCAGCAGGGCCGCCCCGTCGGGAAAGGAGACGATGCCCTCCTGCGGGAAGGCCGTGATCTGGAGGGTCACCACGTCCCGGACCCGGTCGCGGACCTCCAGCAGGGCGTCGAGGGCGGTCAGGGACGGATCGGTGACGTCGCAGTGCGTGCGCACGTGCAGGACGCCCTGGGCGGCCTGCCAGCGCAGCACCTCGGTGGCCCGCGCGATCACGTCCTCGCGGGTCAGGGTCCGCTTGCGCTCGCTCCAGCGGGCGATGCCCTCCCAGAGGGTGCCGGAGGCGTTAGGGCGCGGCTGCCCGGCGGTCAGGGCGGTGTCCAGGTGGATGTGCGGCTCGACGAAAGGGGCGCTGAGCAGCCCGCCGTGGGCCTCGATGAGCACGCCCGTGGCGGGCGGCTCCTTCTGGTCGTCGTACGGCAGGACGCGTGCGATGCGTCCGTCCTCGGCGACCTCCACGTCGTGGAGGCCCTCCTCGTGCAGCAGCCGGGCGCCCCGGACGATCATCCGCATCCCGCCAGGCTAGGGCGACGCGGTCCGTGTTTCACGTGAAACACGGACCGTGACCGGATGTCGGGGGTTCAGCCGCGCTTGGCCTGCGCCTTCTGCTGCATGCCGCGCGTCTGCGCGGAGAGGGACTGGGCCTCGCGGCCCGCGGCCTTGGCCCGCGCCTCGGCCGCCGTGTTCTTGGCCATCGCGCGCTCGGAGTCCTGATGGCCGTGATGACCGGTACGGGCCTGCTTGGTCATGATCAACACCCTTTCGGGAAACGCTCGGCGTACGCCCTCCACCATGCCCCCGTTCGGCGCAGTCGGCATCCCGGCGGCCCGTCGGCCGGTCAGGCAAGAATGGAGGGCATGACCAGCAGCGACAGCGATCTGACCTCCGGCGGGACCCCCGCTTCCGAGATGCCCGACTGGGAGAAGCGGTTCCGGGCCCCGCGCGTGGGGCTGCCCGAATGGGCCGAGGACGCCCCGGACCGCTCGCTCTTCGTGTCGAACGCCACCGGTACCTACGAGCTCTACGCGTGGGACCGCGCCACCGGCACGCAGCGCCAGGCCACCGACCGCCCCCACGGCACCACCGACGGCACCCTCTCCCCCGACGGGGAGTGGATCTGGTGGTTCTGCGACACCGACGGCGACGAGTTCGGCACCTGGGTCCGCCAGCCCTTCGCCGGCGGCCCCGACGAGCCCGCCACGCCCGGCCTGGAACCCTCCTACCCCGCCGGGCTGGCCATCGGCCGCGACGGGACGGCGGTGGTCGGCCGGTCCACCGACGAGGAGGGCTCCACCATCCACGTCGTCCGGCCCGGCGGCAGCGCCCCGGCCGTGATCTACCGGCACCGCGAGTCGGCCGGGGTCGGCGACCTCTCCCGCGACGGCACCCTGGTCGCGATCGAGCACACCGAGCACGGCGACGCGATGCACTCGGCGCTGCGCGTGGTCACCCTCGACGGGGCCACCGTCGCGGAGCTGGACGACTCGCGCGGCGGCACCGAGGAGCTGGGCCTGGAGGTGCTGGGCTTCGCGCCCGTCCCGGGGGACACCCGGCTGCTGGTCGGCCACCAGCGTCGCGGCCGCTGGGAGCCGATGGTGTGGGACGTGGCCACGGGCGCCCAGGAGGACCTCGCGATCGAGCTCCCGGGCGACGTGAGCGCCGAGTGGTACCCCGACGGGGCCGCGCTGCTCATCGAGCACAGCTTCGAGGCGCGCGACGAGCTGTGGCGCTACGACCTGGCCGCTCGGGAGCTCGTCCGGGTGGACACTCCCCCGGGTTCGGTGTCGGGGGCCACGGCGCGCCCGGACGGGACGGTGGAGTACCAGTGGTCCTCGGCCGCCGAGCCGGCCTCCGTACGGTCCACCGCGGGCGGGGTCGTGCTGGACCCGCCCGGGTTCCGGCCGCCCGGTTCGGTGCCGGTGGAGGACGTGTGGGTGGAGGGCCCGGGCGGGCGGATCCACGCGCTCGCGCAGCGCCCGGCGGGCCGTGGCGAGGGCCCCTTCCCGACCGTCTTCGAGATCCACGGCGGGCCCACCTGGCACGACTCCGACTCCTTCGCGGCGGCCCCGGCGGCCTGGCTGGACCACGGCTTCGCGGTGGTCCGGGTCAACTACCGGGGCTCGACGGGCTACGGCCGGGAGTGGACGGACGCCCTCAAGCACCGGGTCGGCCTGATCGAGCTGGAGGACATCTCGGCGGTCCGCGCGTGGGCCGTCTCCTCGGGACTTGCGGACCCGGCGCGGCTGGTGCTGTCCGGCGGCTCCTGGGGCGGCTACCTGACCCTGCTGGGCATCGGGACGCGGCCCGACGACTGGGCGGTGGGACTGGCCGCCGTACCGGTGGCGGACTACGTGACGGCCTACCACGACGAGATGGAGGCGCTGAAGTCCCTGGACCGCACCCTCTTCGGCGGCACGCCCGAGGAGGTCCCCGAGCGCTTCGAGGCCTCCTCGCCGCTGACGTACGTGGACGCGGTGAAGGCGCCCGTGTACATCGCGGCGGGCGTGAACGATCCGCGCTGCCCGATCCGGCAGATCGACCACTACGTCGACCGGCTCGTGGCGCGCGGCGCGGTCCACGAGGTGTACCGCTACGACGCGGGGCACGGCTCGCTGGTGGTGGAGGAGCGGATCAAGCAGGTCCGGATGGAGCTGGAATTCGCCCTGAAGCACCTGCCGCAGGGGCTGCCGCGCTGACCCGGCACCGGGCTCCCGGTGCACCCCCCGTACCGTTGGTGGGGTGCACCGGTTTCTCCTGACCCCGCGCTGGTGGGGGATCAACGTCTTCGTCGCCCTCGCCATCCCCTTCTGCCTGTTCATGGGGACCTGGCAGCTGGGCCGGTTCGAGGACCGCGTCGGCAGCCACCGGGAGGCGGCCTCCGGGCGCCCCGCCGCGGAGGCGGCCGCGCCGCTGGACTCGCTGCTGCCGGTGGACACCAGGACCTCCGGACGGCTGGCCTCCGCGGCCGGCGAGTACGGGCGGCAGCTGCTGGTCCCCGAGCGGGACCTCGACGGCAGGCAGGGCTTCTACGTCCTGACCCTGCTGCGGACCGACTCGGGCAAGACCGTCCCCGTGGTCCGGGGCTGGATGCCGGGTACGGCGGACGCGGCGAAGGCCCCGGCCCCGCCGGCCGGCCGGGTCGAGGTGACGGGGGCCCTCCAGGCCTCGGAGAACTCCGGCACCAAGGGCGTGCACGCGCAGGGCGGGCTGCCGCCGGGCCAGCTCGGGGTGATCGGGGCGGCCACGCTGGTCAACCTGGTGCAGGACCCGCTCTACGACGCCTGGCTGACGGTGCAGACCGCGTCGGACGGAATGGTCCCCGTCCCGGCGGAGGCGCCGAGCAACACCGGGCTCGACCTGAAGGCCTTCCAGAACCTCGGCTACACCGGTGAGTGGTTCGTCTTCGTCGCCTTCGTGCTCTTCATGTGGTTCCGGTTCTACCGGCGCGAGGTGGAGACCCTGCGCGACGCCGAGGCGGGCCTGCTGCCGGCCGGGAGCCCGGCGGGCGCGCCCGACGCCGCCCCCGCGAAGGCGGCTCCCGCTACGGCGCCGGCTGCGGAATGAGTCCCGTCCGGTAGACCGTGCCCCCGCAGGCCTGCGGGATGGTGGTCTGGGTGACGGGGGCGCCCGCGGCGGTGGCCGGGGTGTGGGAGACCGCCACTCCGGCCGGGTCCGGGTCCACAGGTCCGCTCGGCCGCTGCGTTCCGCCGGCCGTGTCGCCGGCCCCCGCCGGGGTGTCCGCCGCCCCGCCGGCGGGAGTGTTCGCCGGACCGCCGTCGGACCGGCCCGCCGGGCTCTGCGCCGTACCGTCCTGCTGCCGCGGCGTGGCCGAGGGGCCGGGGGCCGCCGGGCAGGACTGCGGGGAGGGCACCCAGGCGAAGAGGACCTCGTACGCCTGCTTCGGCTGGAGCAGCAGCGCCGGGGCCTCCGCCGAGGGGTCGGGCAGCCCGCTCGCCGGGTCCCCCGCCTTGTGGCCCGTGACCGTCACCCCGGGGGGCTGCGCGGGCGGCGGGCCGTGGGCCACCGAGGCGGCCGTCACGGTGTCGGGGCCGGTGACCGTACAGCCCTTGGCGGAGACGTTGGTGACCTTGAAAACGCCGTAGACCTTGCCGTCGGCCTCGGGGGCGCGCGCGCTGCCCGCCACCCCGAGCTGGTCGGCGGTGCACCCGGGGGCCGCGGCGGCCGCCCCGGCCGGGGGCTGCGGGCCGTTGCCGGCGGCGGCCGCGGGGGCTCCGCTGCCGGAGGGGCCCGCCGTCACGCCGCCGGACGGGGATCCGCCGGGCTGCGGGGAGGACCGTTCGCCCGTGCCGCCGGCCGTCGGGCCCTGGCCCTTTCCGGCGGACTGGGCGGGATGCGGCCGGGCCGCGCCGCGGGAGTCTCCGTCGAACGGGTCGCCGGGGTGCGGGCCCTGCGCCTCGCCGTGGCCCGCCATCGCCGAGTGCCCGGCGGCGCTGCCGCCCTCGTCCTCGTCGCCCAGGTGCAGCGCCGCCGGGACGGCGGTGCCGGCCAGGAGCACCGCCACCGCCGCGCCGAGCAGGGCCTGCCGTTTGCGGGCCCGGCGTGCGGGCACGGCGTGGCGCAGCCGCTCCAGGGCCCCTTCGGAGGGTTCGAGGCCCTGCACGGCCCCGGCGAAGAGGCTGCGGAGCACCTGCTCGTCGGCCGCGGCCGGACCGGCGGGGTGCGACGGGTTCCTGTGGTCGTCCCTCATGACTGCGCAGCCTCCATCGCCACCCTCAGCGCGGCAATGCCCCGCGATCCGTACGCCTTGACCGAGCCGAGCGATATGCCGAGCGTCTCGGCGACCTGGGCTTCCGTCATGTCCGCGAAATAGCGCAGCACCAGCACCTCGCGCTGGCGGCGCTGGAGTCCGCGCATGGCCCTGATCAGGTCGTCGCGCTCGAGCTGGTCGTACGCCCCCTCCTCCGCGCTGGCCATGTCCGGCATCGGCTTCGACAGCAGCTTGAGGCCGAGGATGCGGCGGCGCAGCGCCGAGCGCGAGAGGTTCACGACGGTCTGGCGGAGATAGGCCAGGGTCTTGTCGCGGTCGCGCACCCGGCTGCGGGCGGAGTGGACGCGGATGAAGGCCTCCTGGACCACGTCCTCGCAGGAGGCGGTGTCGTCGAGGAGGAGGGCGGCCAGGCCGAGGAGCGAGCGGTAGTGGGCCTGGTAGGTCTCGGTGAGGTGGTCGACGGTGGTCCCGGCCACGACCTGCGGCGCGCCGGCCTCCCCTGCGGCTGCGGGCGCTGCGGCGGTGTCCGCCGCGGCCCCGTCGGCGGCGCCGGCCGGCGCCGCGCCGTCACGGGGCGAGGGCACGCGGCCGTCCGGGACCGTCCCGTCGGGCGGCGCGGCGGCGGGCGCGCCGGCCTGCGGGACGGGCACGATCACAGGAAAGCCGCCGTGAGCGCCGGCGCGCCGGCGCGGGGGAAGGATCCCCGAGCGCGCCGGTACGACGGCGAAGTCCAAGAGTGCCTCTGCCACGCCCGTTGGACACGCGTCCCCCCGTCAGGGTTGTACGCGCGAGGCAGAGTATTCAGCAATTTCCCCATTGCCTTCATGCGTACCCGCTCTTCCCGATTGCCCCATTTATCCAGGCGGCAGTCGGGCCATCACCTTGATCAAGGGATCGAAGCCGATCCTACAAAGCGGATTACGCGAATTCACCCGCGATCAGTTCCGAGATCTGAGCGGCATTCAGCGCGGCGCCCTTGCGGAGATTGTCCGCGCAGACGAAGAACTCCAGCGCCCGGGCGTCGTCGAGCGAGCCCCTCAGCCGGCCCACCCAGGCCGGGTCCGTGCCGGCCGCGTCCGCCGGCGTCGGCCACTCCCCCGCCGCGGGATCGTCCACGAGGACCACCCCGGGCGCCGCCTCCAGGATCTCCCGGGCGTGCGCCGCCGCCACCTCCCGCTCGAAGCGGGCCCGCACGGTGAGGGAATGCCCGGTCACCACCGGGACCTGGACGCAGGTCACCGAGACCGGCAGGGACTCCAGGCCGAGGATCCGCCGGGTCTCCGCCCGTACGGCCAGCTCGTGCGAGGACCAGCCGTCCGCGCGCAGCTCACCGGACCAGGGGACCACGTTCAGCGCGAGCGGAGCCGCGAACGGCCCGGTGTCCTCGCCCACGGCCCGGCGCACGTCCCCGGGCTGCTCCCCCAGCGCGCTCCCGGCGACCAGCGACAGCTGGCGCCGCAGCGCCTCGGAGCCGGCCCGGCCCGCCCGGCTCGCGGCCTGGTACGAGGAGACGGCCAGCTCGGCCAGCCCGTACTCGGCGTGCAGCGCGCCCAGGGCGGCGATCATCGCGGCGGTCACGCAGTCCGGGCCCGCGACGATGCCGCGCGGGCGGCTCCGTACGGCGCGGGCGTTGACCTCGGGCACCACCAGCGGCACCTCGGGGTCCTCCCGGAAGGCGGCGGACTGGTCCACCACCACGGCACCGCGCGCGGTGACCACGGGCGCCCAGCGCGCCGAGACCTCGGCCGGGGTCAGGAAGAGGACGACGTCGCCCGTGCCGAGGCCCTCGAAGGCGTCCTCGGTGAGGGCGAGCACCTCGGTCTCCTCGCCGCGGACGGCCAGCACGCGGCCGGCCGAGCGCGGGGAGGCGATCAGGCGTATGGCGCCCCAGACGTCCGCCCGCTGGGACAGGATCTGGAGCAGGATCGATCCGACCGCCCCGGTCGCCCCGACCACGGCGAGCGCCGGGGCCGGGGCCGACCGGTGCGGACTCATCGTCCGGTGCCTCCGTAGACGACCGCCTCGTCGCTGTCGGAGTCGAGGCCGAAGGCCGTGTGGACCGCGATGACGGCCGCGTTCACATCGTCCTGGCGGGTCACCACCGAGATGCGGATCTCCGAGGTGGAGATCAGCTCGATGTTGACGCCCGCGTCGGACAGCGCCTGGAAGAAGGAGGCGGTGACGCCCGGGTTGGTCTTCATGCCCGCGCCGACCAGGGAGATCTTGCCGATCTGGTCGTCGTAGCGCAGGGAGTCGAAGCCGATCTGCGCCTTCGCCTTCTCCAGGGCGTCGATGGCCTTGTGGCCCTCGGTCTTGGGGAGGGTGAAGGAGATGTCCGTCAGGCCCGTGGAGGCCGCCGACACGTTCTGGACGATCATGTCGATGTTGATCTCGGCGTCCGCGATGGCGCGGAAGATCGCCGCGGCCTCGCCCGGCTTGTCCGGAACGCCGACGACGGTGATCTTGGCTTCGGAGACGTCGTGGGCGACTCCGGAGATGATGGCGTGCTCCACCTGCTCGTCCCCTTGCGACTCGGGCTTCTCGTTGCTGACCCAGGTACCCGGCAGTCCGGAGAAGGACGAACGGACGTGGATCGGAATGTTGTAGCGGCGTGCGTACTCGACGCAGCGGTGCAGCAGCACCTTGGAGCCGGAGGCCGCGAGCTCCAGCATGTCCTCGGAGGAGATCCAGTCGATCTTCCGGGCCTTCTTCACGACGCGGGGGTCCGCGGTGAAGACGCCGTCGACGTCGGTGTAGATCTCGCAGACCTCGGCGTCCAGCGCCGCGGCCAGCGCCACGGCGGTGGTGTCCGAGCCGCCGCGGCCCAGGGTGGTGATGTCCTTGGAGTCCGCGGACACGCCCTGGAAGCCGGCGACGATGGCGATGTTGCCCTCGTCCAGCGCGGTACGGATACGGCCCGGCGTCACATCGATGATGCGCGCTTTGTTGTGGACCGAGTCGGTGATCACGCCTGCCTGGCTGCCGGTGAACGACTGGGCCTCGTGGCCCAGGTTTTTGATCGCCATGGCCAGCAGGGCCATGGAGATCCGCTCTCCGGCGGTCAGCAGCATGTCGAATTCGCGCCCGGCAGGCATCGGCGATACCTGCTCGGCGAGATCGATCAGCTCGTCCGTCGTGTCGCCCATCGCGGAAACCACGACGACCACCTGGTGGCCGTTCTTCTTGGCGTCCACGATCCGCTTGGCGACGCGCTTGATGCCCTCGGCATCGGCTACGGAGGAGCCTCCGTACTTCTGCACGACAAGGCCCACGTGCGCTCCTCGCTCGGTCCGTCTCATTGCGGGTGCAGTCTAACGAGCGGCCGCGATCCGACCGCCCCGTACCACATCATGAGATGGGATTATTTACGGCCGAGCCTACCGAGTTCCTGCTCCATGACCCGCCCCGCCTGCTCCACGAGGTCCTCCTCGGTGAGGTCCTCGTCCGTGTCCAGCCCGTCGAGGGCCGCGAGCGGCTGGTTGAGGCGGACGTGCGAGATCAGCGACTGGAGGGCGCGCAGCGTCGCCGAGGCCGTCGGCCCCCAGTTGGTGAAGTACGAGAACTGCCACCACCACAGCGCCTCGGTGACCCGGCCCGCCTGGTGGTGGATGAGCCCGTGCCGCAGGTCGGCGACCACGTCGGCCAGGTCGTCGGAGATCCGGTGCGCGACCGGCGCCTTGCGCGGCTCGTACGGGTCGAAGACCTCGGAGTAGACGTCGACCGGCTCCAGCATCACGGCGAAGCGCTCGCGCAGGACGTCCACGTCCGGCTCCGGGCCCAGGTCGGGCTCGTAGCGCTCGTCGGGCAGGACGTCCTGGTACGCGCCCAGCCGGCCGCCCGCCAGCAGCAGCTGGGACACCTCCAGGAGGAGGAAGGGAACGGCGCTGTCCGGGTCCTCGCCCTTGGCCACCTCGGTGACCGCGACGATGAAGGACTCGATCTGGTCCGCGATCGAGGCGGCGAAGTCGTCCGGATCCTGTCCCAGGGCGTGCAGCGTTGCGTCAGACATCAAGAAGTCGCCTTCCTTCAAAGGCCCGCCCGAGCGTGACCTCGTCCGCGTACTCCAGGTCTCCCCCGACGGGGAGCCCGCTGGCCAGGCGGGTGACCTTCAGGCCCATGGGCTTGATCATGCGGGCGAGGTAGGTGGCGGTCGCCTCGCCCTCCAGGTTCGGGTCGGTCGCGAGGATCAGCTCGGTCACCGTCCCGTCCGCGAGCCGCGCCAGCAGCTCGCGGATGCGCAGGTCGTCGGGGCCGACGCCCTCGATCGGGCTGATCGCCCCGCCCAGGACGTGGTACTTGCCCCGGAACTCGCGGGTCCGCTCGATCGCGACGACGTCCTTCGGCTCCTCCACCACACAGATCACCGTCGTGTCGCGGCGCGGGTCGCGGCAGATGCCGCACCGCTCCTCCTGCGCCACGTTCCCGCAGACCGCGCAGAACCGGACCTTCTCCTTGACCTCCAGCAACGCGTGCGCGAGGCGGCGGACGTCGGTGGGCTCGGCCTGCAGGATGTGGAAGGCGATCCGCTGCGCGCTCTTGGGCCCGACGCCGGGCAGCCTGCCCAGCTCGTCGATCAGGTCCTGGACCACGCCTTCGTACAACGGACTGCCTTCTTTCGGTTCTGGTGCTGTGTTCTACAGGGAACGGGGGCGGGACGGGAAGGGGCGGGCTAGAAGGGGAGGCCGGGGATGCCGCTGCCGCCGCCCAGGCCCTGGGCCAGCGGGCCCAGCTTCTGCTGCTGGAGCGCCTGGGCGTTCTCGTTGGCCGCCTGGACCGCCGCGACGACCAGGTCGGCGAGGGTCTCGGTGTCCTCCGGGTCGACGGCCTTCGGGTCGATGACCAGGGCCCGCAGGTCACCGGAACCGGTGACGGTCGCCTTCACCAGGCCGCCGCCGGCCTGGCCCTCGACCTCGGTCCGGGCCAGTTCCTCCTGGGCCGTGGCGAGGTCGCGCTGCATCTTCTGGGCCTGCTGGAGCAGCTGCTGCATGTTGGGCTGGCCACCACCGGGAATCACGGGTACTCACTCCATCTGCGCATCGGCCTGGCTGCGGCCGTCGGGAACGCTCGGTCAATCCGAGCCTACGTGCTCCCCGGGCGGCGCGCCCTACGCCGGGAGGACCAACTCTTTCGGGTGAGAGACGGGGCGTGCGCGTCCCTGATGGAGACCTCCTTGCGGGCGGAAAACCGGGGATTCGTTGTCCATCGCGTGTCATTCGAAGGTAGGAAGAGCATGCGCACCATTGCGCACACGCGCACCACGACACGTCAGTGCAGGCAGAGGGAGTGCCCGGGTGAGTCAGCCGGAGATGCAGCCCGAGGGGCCACCCCGGGATCCCGCAGAGGACGGCGACCTCACCGGGCGGCCGTTCCCCCTCGGCGACTGGGGCGAGCCCGCCGAACGGCTCGACGAGCTCTACCGGCGGGTGGAGGCCGACGCCCTGCGCACCGCCGAGTGGTACCTGTCGGACCGGGCCTGGAAGCGCCGGGGCGCGCGGACCCTGCGGGCCGGCGCGGCCCTGGGCGCCGTCACGGGCGCCGCGATGCCGCTGCTGGAGCTGACCGGGTCGGCCCCGGGTGCGGCCCCGTACGGCTACCTCTCGCTGCTGCTGGCCGCGGCCTGCCTGGCCTGCGACCGGTTCTTCGGCCTGACCTCGGGGTGGATGCGGGACGTGGCCACGGCGCAGGCGGTGCAGCGCCGGCTCCAGACGCTCCAGTTCGACTGGGCCTCGGAGAACGTGCGCGAGGTGCTGGGGCCGACGGAGGGCACGGCGAGCGAGGCCGCCGAGCGCTGTCTGACGGTGCTGCGCAGGTTCTCCGAGGACGTGGCGGAACTCGTGCGCTCCGAGACGGCCGACTGGATGGTGGAGTTCCGGGCGGGGCCGACGCCGCTGGCCATGCAGTCCCTGGCCGCCGCCCCGGCCCGCCCGGACCCGGGCGTGCCCCCGGCCCGCTTCCCCCTCCCCCCGGGCACCCGCCCGAACATGCCCCGCCAGCGTCCCCCGGAGCAGCCCCGCTGAGGGCCGCGGGTGCGGGGCGGGGACCCGGGTCCGGCGGGTCAGCTGAAGATGATCATCGAGCCTTGGCCCAGGCTCCGGGTGGCCGCCGCGTGCAGGCCCAGCCAGACGTGCCGCTCCCGCGCGAAGGGACTCGCGTCGTACGGGATCGGTCCCGCGGGCTCCTCCAGCGCCGTCGGGCCGCCCGGCGGCGCCGGCGCCGCGGGAGGATTGGCCGGGTCTATCCCGATCGCCGGGGCGACGAAGGCCAGCTCCCGCAGCAGCCCCTGCGCCGACCCCAGCGGACCGCCGCCGGCCAGCAGCTCCTCGTTGGCCAGCGGTGCCGGGAAGTCCACCGGGACGTACGCCCCGGCGTGGTCGTAGTGCCACACCAGGTGCGACTGCTGCGCGGTGGACTCGAACATCTCCAGCAGCTGCTCGTAGTCCCCGCCCAGTTCGTCCACCGGGGTCACCGGCAGGCCGCAGATCTGGAGCAGGTACGCCCGCCGCAGGAAGTGCAGGGCGTCGTAGTCGAAGCCGGCCACCGGGGCCACGTCCCCGCTCAGGCCCGGCATGTAGGCGAACACGGGCACCGACGGCAGACCCGCCTCGCCCAGCGCCTTGTCGTACGCGGCGATCTCCTCCGCGAAGGGGTTGTCGGGGCTGTGGCACAGCACGTCGACAAGGGGGACCAGCCACAGGTCACAGGCCACGCGGGCTCCGATCAGTCGTTGCCGCCGATCCCGTCAGCGTAGTGCGCCGGACACGCTCCGCGAAGGGGTGCGCAGAACCCGGCGCAGCGACACGGCGGCGGACGGGCGCCTCAGAGGGTCGCGGCCCAGTCCAGCCCGTGCTGGTTGTACCCGCGCACGATGCGGCGCACCGCCTCCGCGTCGGCCAGCGTCACCGCGTCGACCAGCTCCCCGTGCCCGTCCCAGAGCGCGTTCCCCAGCTCGGGGGCCTCCTGGAGGTGCGGCACGGAGAAGACCCAGCACTGCACGCGGATCCGGTGCAGGAACTCGGTGATGTAGGTGTTGCCGACCAGGCCGCTGAGCTCCCGCCAGAACCGCAGGTCGTAGCCGATCAGGACTTCGAGCGAACCGCTGCGGGCGGCCCGCCGCGCCTCCTCCGCGCGGCGGCGCACCGACACGAGCCGTTCGGCGGAACCGGGCGCCGTCCCGCACTCGACGAGCCGGCGGAAGATCCCGTCGAGTATCAGCATCCGGGCCTCGATCATGCCCCGGAAGTCGTCGACCGTGTAGATCCGGACCCGGAACCCCCGGTGCTGCACCGACTCCAGCAGGCCCTGCGCGGCGAGGTCGACCAGCGCCTCGCGCACCGGGGTCGCGGAGACCTCGTACTGCTCGGCGATCTGCTTGACCGTGAACTCGGTGCCCGGGGGCAGACGGCCCGCGAGCACCTCGTCGCGCAGCGCGTCCGCGATCTGCTGTCGCAGGGTGCTGCGGGTGACACCGCCGCTGCCTGGCATAGGGGTCCGTCTCCTCGGTAGAACTTCGGACACCTTAGGCCAGGCAGCGCGGCCGAAACCGATCGGTTCCCCGCCGTCATCCGGAGATACCGACCGCTATGCGGATGATCAGGCTCCCGCGGTGTGCCGGTCGGCGACCGTCAGGGCCTCGTCGAGGAGGGCCAGGCCCTCCTTGGCCTCGGCTTCCGTGACGGTGCACGGCGGGACGACGTGCGTCCGGTTCATGTTGACGAACGGCCACAGGCCGGACGCCTTGCAGGCAGCCGCGAACTCCGCCATGGGCGCGTTGTCGGCTCCGGAGGCGTTGTACGGGACGAGCGGCTCGCGCGTCTCCTTGTCGCGTACGAGCTCCACCGCCCAGAAGGTGCCGAGGCCGCGGACCTCCCCGACCGACGGGTGCCGCTCGGCGATCTCGGCGAGCCCGGGGCCGATCACCTCGGCGCCGATGCGGGCGGCGTGCTCGACGATGCCCTCCTCGGCCATCGTGTTGATCGTCGCGACGGCGGCGGCGCAGGCCAGGGGGTGGCCGGAGTAGGTCAGTCCGCCCGGGTAGGGGCGGGTGGCGAAGGTCTCGGCGATGGCGCCGGAGATGGCGACGCCGCCGAGGGGCACGTAGCCGCTGTTCACACCCTTGGCGAAGGTGATCAGGTCGGGGGTGACGTCCCAGTGCTCGGCGGCGAACCACGTGCCGGTGCGGCCGAAGCCGGACATGACCTCGTCGAGGATGAAGACGATGCCGTAGCGGTCGCAGAGCTCGCGCACGCCGGCCAGGTAGCCGGGCGGCGGGGTCATGATGCCGGCCGTGCCGGGCACCGACTCCAGGATGACCGCCGCGACCGACTGCGGGCCCTCGAAGGCGAGGGTGTCGGCGAGGTGCGCGAGGGCGCGCTCGCACTCCTCGGCCTCGGTGGTGGCGTGGAAGGGCGAGCGGTAGAGGAACGGGCCCCAGAAGTGCACGACGCCGGCGGAGGCGGTGTCCGAGGGCCAGCGGCGCGGGTCGCCGGTCAGGTTGATCGCGGCGGCGGTGGCGCCGTGGTACGAGCGGTAGGCGGACAGCACCTTGTGGCGGCCGGTGTGCAGCCGGGCCATGCGGACGGCGTTCTCCACGGCCTCGGCGCCGCCGTTGGTGAAGAAGATCTTGTCGAGGTCCCCGGGGGTGCGCTCGGCGATGAGGCGTGCGGCCTCGGAGCGGACGTCCACGGCGAACCCGGGCGCCAGGGTGCAGAGCCGGCCGGCCTGCTCCTGGATGGCGGCGACCACCTTGGGGTGCTGGTGGCCGATGTTGGTGTTGACCAGCTGGGAGGAGAAGTCGAGGAAGCGGTTCCCGTCGTAGTCCCAGAAGTACGAGCCCTCGGCCCCGGCGACGGCCAGCGGGTCGATCAGGGCCTGGGCGGACCACGAGTGGAAGACGTGAGCGCGGTCGGCGGCCTTGACGGACGCGCCGGTGACATGAGGGGTCATGGCGCCACGCTAGAAGTGCGCAGGTGGGAAGGGATATCGGCGGACTGTATGGGGGTGGGGGGCCGCCCTCGGCAGTCTGTCTGCCCGAGACTCCATTGACAGCATGCTGTCAACGTGGGAGCGTGGTGCCGTCCCCTCCACCCCGCTCGCACCGGTTTTCGGCTCTTCCGCCGCTTTCCGCCCTCTTCCGCCCTCTCCCACCCTGGAGGCGTCCCATGAGCGGTACTCCCGGCACCCCTGCCGCCAAGCCCGTCCACCTCGCGGTCTACGACACGTACGCGGACTGGGAGACCGGCCACACCACCGCGCACCTCACCCAGCGCGGCCACCGGATCCGCACGGTGGGCCCGGCGGCCGGGGTACCGGTCACCACCATGGGCGGCGTCCGCATCCAGCCCGACCTGTCCCTCGCCGACCTGCGCCCCGAGGACTCCTCGCTGCTGATCCTGACGGGTGCGCGGCTGTGGGACACCGGTGACGAGCTCGCCCCCTTCGCCGCCAAGGCCCGCGCGTTCCTCGCGGCCGGAGTGCCCGTCGCGGCCATCTGCGGGGCCACGGCGGGCCTCGCCCGCGAAGGCCTGCTGGACGACCGCCCGCACACCAGCGCGGCCGCCGCCTACCTCGGCGCGCAACCGGGGTACGGAGGAGCCGACCGGTACGTGGAGGCCGACGCGGTCACCGCGGGGGACCTGATCACCGCGGGCCCGACCGAGCCGGTGGCCTTCGCCCGGGAGGTCTTCGCCCGGCTGGGCGTGTACGAGCCGGAGGTGCTGGACGCGTGGTACCGGCTGTTCCACGACTCCGACGCGAGCGCCTTCCCGGTCCTGATGGCGGCGGCGGAGGCCGGCGATGCCTGACCCGCTGCCGGCGGAGCCCCTGTCCGGGCGGGAGCGGCAGGACCTGCTCAGCCGGACCGCTCTCGGCGTCTTCCAGCTGAACGGGCAGTTCCTGGCCGTCTCCGAGGAGCTGGCCCGCCCGGCGGGGCTGACGGCCGCGTGGTGGCAGGTGCTGGGCGCGGTGCTGACGGAGCCGCTGCCCGTCGCGGGGATCGCCCGGCGGATGGGGATCACCCGGCAGAGCGTGCAGCGCGTGGCGGACCTGCTGGCCGCCGAGGGGCTCGCCGAGTACGTCCCGAACCCGGCGCACCGCCGCGCGAAACTGCTCCGCCCGACGCAGGAGGGCCGGGCCGCGATCGCCCGCATCGACCCCGGCCACGCGGAGCTGGCGGCCCGGCTGGCGGCCCTGTTGGGCGAGACGGCCTTCGCGGAGGCCGCCGCCACGCTGGAACGCCTGTCGCGGGCGCTGGCGGCGCTCTCCGCGTCCGGCCCCGGCGACGGCTGAGGCGCATCGAATGTGTCGAAGTCGATAAGCCTGCGGACAGAGCTTGTTGGGCACGAGCACCCCACCGCACACTGCGGCACATGGAGCCGTCGAGGGTAGTGGCACGACTGTGGGAGCGGATCGGGGCACGCGACTGGAACGGTGTGGCCGCCCTCGTCGCCGAGGACGCGGTCGTCGAATGGCCGGTCAGCGGGGAGCGCATCGTGGGCCGGGCGAACTTCGTCGCCGTGCTCAGCGACGAGGGACCCGACGCCGGCGAGCGGTCCGTCGGCGCGGTGGAGGTCCTGCACATCCTCGCGGACGGGGACCTCGTCGTCACCGAGGTGGAGATACCGGAGGACCACGTCCTGTACCGGGCCGTCTCCCTCTGGACGGTGCGCGACGGGGAGGTCGTCGCCGCCCGGGAGTACTGGACCAGCCCTGGACAGGACCCCGCGCCCCGCTGGAGGGCGGGCTACGTCGAGCCCCTGGCAGTGGAGCGGGTGGCAGACTGAGCCGCGTGCTCACGCAACTCGCGGCGGCGACCGGCGTCCTGGCCCTGCTGACCCTCGTACCCGGGCCCGACATGGCCGTCGTGACCCGGCGGGCGGTCACCCGGGGGCGGGCCGACGGGCTGCGCACCGTCGGCGGGGTCGCCGCCGGGCTGCTGCTCTGGGGCGCCCTCACCGTGGCCGGGCTCGCGGCGCTGCTCGCCGCGTCGGCGGAGGTGTACCTGGTGGTCAAGCTGGCGGGGGCGGCGTACCTGTGCTTCCTCGGCGTCCAGTCGCTGCGCCGGCCGGGGGCGGACGCGCGGGCGGAGGGGAACGGGGACGGCGGTGGTGCCGGGGACGGCGGCCGGCGCGACCGGGGCGGCGCGTGGCGGACCGGGCTGGTCGGCAACGCCCTCAACCCGAAGATCGCCGTGTTCTACACGGGGCTGCTCCCCACCCTGGCGCCGCCGGGCCTGGGCCCGGCCGCGGGGATGGCGCTGCTGGTGCTGGTCCACGTGCTGCTGACCCTGGCCTGGCTGGGCACGTACGTCTACGTGCTCTCGCGCGCCCGGCGCTTCTTCGCCCGGCCTCGGGTCCGCCGGACGATGGACCGGGTGACGGGCGTGGTCCTGATCGGCTTCGGGGTGCGGGTGGCGGCTTCGGCGCCGTAGCGGCGGCGGGGGCGCGGTCGTGGTCGGGGGCTTCACGCGCCTCGGCCCGCCGTCAGGCGACGAGGCGGTCCAGTTCCTCCGTGATGGCGGCCCGCATCGCGTCGTGGCGGGGCGCCAGGGCGTGGCGCTCGCCGCGCCAGTACTCCTCGTCCGTGTAGCGCCAGACCGGCATCCGGACGAGATCGGCGGGCTCCCAGTCGTAGCGGGGCCAGATGTGCGCGTGCAGGTACGGGTCGGTGTTGCCGAGGATCTCGATGTTCACGCGGCGGAAGGCGGGGTCGAGGCGCGCGCAGGCGCGTTCGACGGCCTCGGCGAACCGCTCCAGGTCGGTGAGGTACGCGGTCCGGCGGGCCGGCGGGAGGTCGGACAGGCGCGTCACCGCCGGGTCGTCGGCCAGCAGGACGGAGTAGCCGGGGAGGAACTGGCGGTCCCCGATCGCGGCGAATCCGGCGTCGAGGCGGCGCAGGACGGTGGGGTTCTGCCCCCGGTGCGCGCTGCCGATGCGGTCGTGCCGCCAGTCGTCGGTGCTCATTCCCGGACCCTAGCCGAGCGGCCGTCCCGGCCTGCCCGCCTGGGGGCAACTGGCTCTCAGGTAGGGCGTGTCATACCTGAGAGCCATCCCCGAAGCCCGCTCCGCAGCGGGACGCCGACGAGGGGTGCCGGTTCCTAACTTCGATACCGGAGCGGGCGAGTGCCCGATCGGGAGCGAAGCACGGGGGGCACCGCCATGACCAGCAGTCTCGGCAGGGGGAGCGGGAACGGCGTCCGCGGGGGCGCGCGTCGTGGACGCGGCGGCCGGATCGGGCGCACGCTGCTGGCCGCGCTGGTCGCGGCGGCCGTGGTCGTCCCCGTGTCCGCCGCGGCGTCCCCCCGGGTGCCGGCGCCCGCGCCGGCGGTGCTCGCCGCGTCCGCCTCCCCGCAGGAGCACTACGCCGCCAACCTCGCCAACCTCGCCGCGGCGGCCCGGATGGCCGAGGAGGCGGGCCGCGGCGGGCGGGCGGCGAAGCTGCGGGAGATGGCGGCGGCGGGAGCGGAAGGGGCCCGGTTCCTCGACTTCGACGGGCGGGGCCGGGGCCGGGCCGTGGAGGTGTTCGGCGATCTGGGCACCGCCGACCGCATAGCGGTGCTGGTGCCCGGCTCCGACACGACCCTGGACACCTACCGGCGGTTCCGGGACGGCGCGCTCAGCCTCCAACGGCGGCTGGCGCGGGAGCACCCGCGCTCCGCGGTGGTCGCCTGGCTCGGGTACGACACCCCGGGCACGGTCAGCACCACGGTGCTGACCGCCGACCGCGCCGACCGGGCCGCCGCCGAGCTGGGGCCGTTCCTCTCCCGGTTGCGGGGGCTCGCCGCGGCCGGCGCCCGGGTGTCGCTGCTGTGCCACTCCTACGGCTCGGTGGTCTGCGCCCGTACGGCGACCGGCTCCGACGTGGCGGACATGGCCCTGTTCGGCAGCCCGGGCACGGGGGCGTCCTCCGCCGCCGAACTGCCGACCCGCGCCCGGGTCTGGGCCGGCCGGGGCAGCGGCGACTGGATCGGGGACGTTCCCCATGTCCGGCTCGGCGGGATCGGGTTCGGCACCGATCCCGTGGACCCCGCCTTCGGCGCCCGGATCTTCGCCGCGGGCACCGCCGGGCACAGCGACTACCTCAAGCCCGGCACCGCCTCCCTCGACGCCCTGGCCCGCATCGTCCTCGGTTCGGAGGCCCCTCGTGCGTGACGTACGCGACCGCTGGGCCGCGCTCGCGGAGCGCGTCGACCGTGCGACCCCGGCCGGGCGGGACAGGTCCGTGGACGCCCTGCGGGCCCTCGCGATCCTCGGTGTGGTGTTCGGGCACTGGCTGGTCACGGCCCTGACGACCGACGGCGGCACCCTGCGCGGCACGAGCCCGCTGGCGCAGATGCCCTGGCTGGCCCCGGTGTCCTGGGTGTTCCAGACCCTGGCCGTGTTCTTCCTGGTCGGCGGCCATGTCGCCGCCCAGGGGTACGCGTCGGCGCGGGCGCGCGGGGTCGCGTACCGGGCCTGGGTCGGGCAGCGCCTGGGGCGGCTGTTCCGTCCCGTGGCGGCGGTGATCGCCCTGTGGGCGGTGGTGGCGGGCGGGCTGCTGCTGGGCGGGGCCGAGTGGGACACCGTGCGGACCCTGCTCACGCTCGTGTGGTCGCCGCTGTGGTTCCTGCTGGTGTTCGCGGCGCTGACCGCCGCGACTCCGCTGGTGGCCCGGCTCAGCCCGGTGTGGCCCCTGGCCGTGGTGGCGGGGGTCGACGCGTGGCGGTTCGGCTTCGGCGGGCCGCTGTGGGTCGGCTGGGTCAATGTCGCCGCCGGCTGGCTCGTCCCCTACACCCTGGGGGCCGCCTGGGCCCGGGGCGCGTTCGCCCGGCGGCGTCCGGCCCTGCTCCTGCTGGGCGGTGCCGGGGCCGCCACCGTCGCTCTGGTCCTCTGGGGCGGGTACCCGGCGTCCATGGTGGGGGTGCCCGGGGCGGCGATATCGAACCTCAACCCGCCGACGCTGGCCGCCGCCTCCTTCGGTCTGGCCCAGTGCGGGCTGGCCCTGCTGGTGCGCGAGCCGCTGGCCCGGGCGATGCGCCGGCCGCGGACCTGGGCGAAGGTGGCCCTGCTGAACCTGTCGGCGATGACCGTGTTCCTCTGGCACCAGACCTCGATGATGGCCGTCACCGCCCTCGGGCTGCTGGTCTCCACGGACCTGCCCGGGCTGCACACGGTGCCCGCCTCGGCGGGCTGGATCGCCGCCCGGCTGCTGTGGCTGCCGGTGTTCGCGGCCGCCCTGGCCGTCTGCTGGACCGCGTTCCGGATCCACGAGCGGCCCCGGCCCCGGGCCGCCCGCCCCACCGCCGCGGTGGAAGCCCCCCTCCCCGGCGGGCGCCGCCCGGCACCCGGCCGGGTGATCACGCGTGCCTAGGCTGGGCGTCGTGAAGGAGAAGAGCGGTCCCCCGGCCCCGGTCCCGTCCCCCGTCCCGGACGCAAGCACCCCGCGTGGGGTGGGCCGGCAGTTGTTCACCCTCGGGCGGGACCCGCTGCCCCCGATGAAACGGCCGCGCTGGCTGGCCCGGCTGCCGCACACCCTGGTCGGGTACCTGGCGGTCTTCTTCGGCTTCATGACGTCAGCTCAGCTCCAGGACCTGTACGACGTGCACGATCCGAGCATGGTCGTCCTGTCCCTGTTCACCGGCTTCTCCATCGGGGCTGCGATGTTCCGGCCGGTCGCCGCCTGGTGGCTGGGGCTGGTGACGTCCGGATTCATCGCCTGGACGATCCACGACGGGGTGGGTCCGGGCCAGACCTGGCCCTGGACCCCGATCGGGCCCTTCGCCTTCGCGCCGCTGGTCCTGCTCGTGGCCCTGCGGGTGCCGCCGAAGGTCACGGCCGCGGTCATCGGCGTCTCCGTCGCGTGCACCGGCGCGGCCGAGATGTTCTTCAAGCCCGGGCACAGCCAGAGCAGCGTGATCGGCGCGCTCCTCGTCCTCGGTTTCGCCGGGCTCCTCGGGTACGCCCTGCGGGCCACCCGGCTGGCCCGCAGCCAGCTGGTCGCCCAGGAGACCCTGACCGAGGAGGAGCGGGCCCGGCGGACCCTCCTGGAGGAGCGCAGCCGCATCGCCCGCGAACTGCACGACGTGGTCGCCCACCACATGTCGGTGATCTCCATCCAGGCACAGGTCGCCCCGTACCTGGTGGAGAACCCGTCCGAGGAGCTGAAGGAGAACCTGGCGGGCATCCGGGAGAACGCCCTGGAGGCCCTGACGGAGCTGCGCCGGGTGCTGGGCGTGCTGCGGTCCGAACAGCCCGACGACCCGGCCGGCGCGCACCACCCGCAGCCCACCCTCGCCGAGCTGGACGGGCTCGTGGACAACGTGCGCGGTGCCGGGTTGGAGGTCACCACCGAGGTGGCCGGCATACGGCGGGCGCTGACCCCGGGCGTCGAGCTGACGGCGTACCGGATCGTGCAGGAGGCGCTGAGCAACTGCCTGCGGCACGCCCCGGGTTCCCGGGTGGAGGTCGGGATCGCGTACGGGCCGCGCGAACTGCACCTGTGCGTCGCGAACTCGGCTCCGACGCGGCAGGCTCCGCCCTCGCCGGGAGCCGGGCACGGGCTGCTCGGGATGCGCGAGCGGGCGGGCATGCTGGGGGGCGAACTGGCCGCCGGGCCGCGCCCCGACGGCGGGTACGAGGTGAGCGCCGTCCTTCCCACGGACCCGCCCGGCGGGTCCTCCCACGAGACGAAGAAGGACGTATGAGCACTCCGATCAGGGTGATGGTCGCCGACGACCAGATGATGGTCCGGCAGGGCTTCACCGTGCTCCTGAACGCCCAGCCCGACATCGAGGTGGTGGGCCAGGCCGTCGACGGCGCGGACGCCGTGGCGAAGGCCGCCGAACTCGGGCCGGACGTCGTCCTGATGGACATCCGCATGCCCGGGATGGGCGGCATCGAGGCCACCTCGGTCATCACGGGCACGCCGGACTGCGCCGTGAAGGTGCTCGTGCTGACCACCTTCGACCTGGACGAGTACGTGTACGAGGCGCTGCGCGCGGGTGCCTCCGGGTTCCTCCTCAAGGACGCGTCGGCCGAGCAGCTGGCCGAGGCGGTACGGGTGGTGGCGGCCGGCGAGGCGCTGCTGTCGCCGAACATCACGAGGCGCCTGATCACCGAGTTCTCGCGGCTGGGCGCCCCGCGGGCGCCGTCCAGGGCGCGGATCCAGGACCTGACGGAGCGGGAGACGGAGGTGCTGTCGCTGATCGCCCAGGGGCTGTCCAACGCGGAGATCGCGGGGCACCTGGTGCTCGCCGAGCAGACGGTGAAGACGCATGTGGGCCGGATCCTGGTGAAGCTGGGTCTGAGGGACCGCACGCAGGCGGCGGTGTTCGCGTACGAGACGGGTCTGGTCCGTCCGACGGGCTACTGACGGGCCCGCGTAGTACTTGAGGGGGACCCGGGGAAATCCCCTTCGGCGGCGACGCGGACGAGCCCGGCCCCGGCCTACGGTGAGGACATGACCCAGACGACCACCGGGGCGACACCCCGGCCTCCCGAACTGCGGCTGGCTTCGGGCTTGATCCGGAGCCTGCGGGAAGACCTCCTCACGGACGCCTTCGCCTACCGGCCCCTCGCCCCGATGAGGGCGGACGGACGGCTGCCCCGGCTGCTGCCGCGGCGGATACGTCCGAGGGCGGCCTACCTGCCGCACGCGGCGGTGGGGGCGGTGGCGCTGTTCGTGTTCCTGCTGGGGAACACCGACCACTTCGACGGGATGCCTCCGGTCCAGGCCCTGGTGATCGGGGTGCTGGCGGCGGCGCCGGTGCTGATGACCCTGGTGCGGCCCGTGGGGGCGTTCTGGGCGGCCCTGGCCGTGGCCGCGGTGCTCTCCGTCCTCCAGGACCGGATCATGGTCTGGCCCTGGTCGCCGGCCACGTTCACCGGCCATCTCGCCGTGATGACCTTCGTTGCGCTGCGGACCCGGCCCCGGGTCGCCGGGTGGATGTGGGTCGTCACGCTGCTGTTCGGGACGGTCCTGCCGGTCCTCGCCGGCTCGGCGGACTCGGTGCAGCCTGCGCCCATGGCGGTCACCTCGGCGGTGGCGCTCCTCGCGGTCACGGTCCGCAACACCCGGCGGGAGGCGAAGCAGGAGGTCACCGCGCAGCAGGAGGTGACGGCCGTCGAGCGGGACCGGCGGACGCTGCTGGAGGAGCGGACGACCATCGCCCGCGAGCTGCACGACGTGGTCGCCCACCACATGTCGGTGGTGGCGATCCAGGCGGAGGCGGCCCCGTACCGGGTGAAGAACCCGCCGCCGGAGCTGGAGGCCGCCTTCGCCACCATCCGGGAGAACGCGGTGGCGGCGCTGACGGAGCTGCGCCGGGTGCTGGGCGTGGTCCGGTCCGCGGACTACGAGGCCCCCGAGGCGCCGCAGCCGACGCTGGCCTCCCTGGACGGGCTGCTGGCCAATGTCCGGGAAGCCGGGCTGAGCGTGGAGAAGACGGTCACGGGTGCGGTGCGCGAGCTGCCGCAGGGGGTGGAGCTGTCGGCGTACCGGATCGTCCAGGAGGCCCTGAGCAACAGCCTGCGGCACGCCCCGGGTGCGGTGGCGGGGGTGGAGATCTCGTACGTGCTGGGCGGACTGGGCATACGGGTCGTCAACGGTCCGGCGGTCGGGGACGTCCGGCCCTCGCCGGGCGCCGGGCACGGGATCACGGGCATGCGGGAGCGGGTGGCGATGCTGGAGGGGGAGATGACGGCCGGGGAGAGCTCCGGCGGCGGGTACGAGGTGGCGGTGTTCCTGCCGGTGCGCAGCCGGCCGCGGCCCGAGGAGGCTCCGGTATGACGATCCGGGTGCTGATCGTCGACGACCAGATGATGGTCCGCGAGGGCTTCTCCGTCCTGTTGAACGCGATGGAGGGCATCGAGGTCGTCGGCGAGGCGGTCGACGGCCGGCAGGCCATCGCCCGGGTGGCGGCGCTGCGGCCGGACGTGGTGCTGATGGACATCCGGATGCCGGAGATGAACGGGCTGGAGGCGACGCGGCACATCGTGGCGGCCGACACGGACGCCAAGGTGCTGGTCCTGACGACCTTCGACCTCGACGAGTACGTGTACCAGGCGCTGCGGGCCGGGGCGTCGGGGTTCCTGCTGAAGGACGCGTCCGCCCGGCAGCTGGCGGAGGGCGTGCGGGTGGTGGCGGCCGGGGAGGCGCTGCTGGCCCCCTCGGTGACGAAGCGGCTGATCGTGGAGTTCTCGAAGCTGTCGGACGTGCAGCGGACCACGGATCCGTCGGGGGTGGGGGAGTTGACGGAGCGGGAGACGGAGGTGCTGGTGCTGATCGCGCAGGGCCTGTCCAACGCGGAGATCGCCGACCGGCTGCTGGTCGCGGAGTCGACGATCAAGACGCATGTGAGCCGCATCCTGGTGAAGCTGGGGCTGAGGGACCGTACGCAGGCGGCGGTGTACGCCTACGAGACACGGCTGGTGACACCGGCTTAGGCTGCGGGGATGGGTTTTGATCCGTGGGACGCCGCCTTCGTCGCCGATCCGTACCCCGCCTACCGGGAGTTGCGCGAGCGGGGGCGGGCCGAGTGGTCGGAGGCGACCGGGCAGTGGCTGGTGTCGCACCACGCCGATGTGAGCGCGCTGCTGCGGGACCGCCGGCTGGGGCGGACGTACCTGCACCGGTTCGGCCACGAGGAGTTCGGGCGCCAGGCGCCGCCGCCGGAGCACGAGCCCTTCCACGTGCTCAACGGCAACGGCCTGCTGGACCTGGAGGATCCCGCGCACGGGCGGGTGCGGCGGCTGGTGTCGAAGGCGTTCACCCCGCGCACCGTCGAGCGGCTCGCGCCCGCCGTGGACCGGATGGCGCGGGAGCTGGCGGCCGGGCTGCTGGCCGAGGGGGGCGGGGACCTGCTCACGGCCGTTGCCGAGCCGCTGCCGGTGGCGGTGATCGCGGAGCTGCTGGGGATCCCCGGGTCGGACCGGGGGCTGCTGCGGCCCTGGTCGGCGGACATCTGCGGGATGTTCGAGCTCCGGCCGGACGCGGAGACCGCGCGGCGGGCGGTGACGGCCAGCGTGGAGTTCAGCGCCTATCTGCGGGAGCTGATCGCCGAGCGGCGCCGGCGCCCCGGCACGGATTTGATCTCCGCGCTGATCGCCGCCCACGATGAGGGGGGCCGGCTCAGCGAGCAGGAGATGATCTCCACCTGCGTCCTCCTGCTGAACGCCGGGCACGAGGCGACGGTCAACACCACCGTCAACGGCTGGTGGGCCCTCTTCCGCAACCCCGAGCAGCTGGCCGGGCTGCGCGCGCTCCCCGGATCCTCCGGTCCGGAAAAGTTGTCCACAGCTGTGGATGAACTCCTCCGCTACGACACGCCCCTCCAGATGTTCGAACGCTGGGTGCTCGACGACATCGAGGTCGGGGACACCGTCATCCCGCGCGGGGCCGAGGTCGCCCTGCTCTTCGGGTCCGCGAACCGGGACCCCGCGCGCTTCGCGGACCCGGACGCGCTGGACCTCGGGCGGGCCGACAATCCGCACCTGGCCTTCGGGGCCGGGATCCACTACTGCCTGGGCGCCCCGCTGGCCCGCCTGGAGCTGACCTCCTCCTTCGGGGCCCTGCTGGACGAGAAGGTCCCGCCGATGCGGCTCGTACGGGAGCCGCAGTGGCAGGACGGCTACGTCATCCGGGGGCTGCGGGAGCTGCTCGTCGAGTTCTGAGCGGCTACGCCGCCAGGTCCCGGCGGCGCAGGGCCGCCAGACCGGCCGCCGTCAGGGCCGCCGCCAGGGCGGTGAGCACCAGCGACGGGGCCGGGTCCCAGGCACCGGGGCCGGGCAGCTTCGGCAGGTGGGCGAAGGGCGAGAGGTCCATGACCGCCTGCGGCAGCCCGAGGGCCGGCCCGATCCAGCCGAGGGCCAGCGCCGCACCGGCCACCGCCCACGCGGCGACGGCGTACCGGGGGGCCGCCCCGTACAGCAGGACCGCGAGCGCCCCGACCGCCCACACCGCCGGGAGCTGCGCCAGGCAGGCGCCGACGGTCGCGGCCGGGCCCGCACCGGCCCCGTCGCCCCCGCCGTGCCCGAGTCCCAGGCCGATCCCCGCCAGCAGCAGGATCAGCGCCGAGCCCCCGAAGGCGACGGTCAGGTGCCCGCCGGCCCAGCGCAGCCGGCCGACGGCGTTCGCGAGCAGCGGCTCGGCCCGCTGCGAGGTCTCCTCCCCGTGCAGCCGCAGCACGCAGGAGACGGCGAACAGCGCGGCGGCCATGCCCAGCAGCCCGGCCATCGCCGCGAGGAAGGCGTCGGTCAGCCCGCTCTGCCCGCCCATCCGCTCGATGATCCGGCGGGTCCGCTCGTTGTCGCCGACCACCTCGGCGGCGCCGTCCGCCATCCCCCCGAAGACCAGACCGGCGATCAGGAACGCGGCGCTCCAGGCGAGTACGGTGCCCCGCTGGAGCCGCCGGGCCAGCGCCCCGGCCGATCCGAGCCGCCCCTCGGCCGGGCCCGGCCGGTCGGGCAGGAGGCCCGCACCCAGGTCGCGCCGGCCCGCCAGCACGTAGGCCCCGCCCGTCAGCGCCGCCGCACCGGCGGCGAACAGGCCGAGCACCCACCAGCGTTCGCCCGCGAAGGCCCGTACGTTCTCCAGCCAGCCCAGCGGCGAGGCCCAGGTCAGGGCCGACCTCCCGCCCGGGGTCCCGGCGTCGCCCACCGCCCTCAGCACGAACGCGGCCCCCAGCACGCCCGCCGTCAGACCCTTCGCGGCCCGGGCGCTCCCGGTCAGCTGGGCGGCGACGGCCGCCGCGCCCGCGAAGAGCATTCCCGTCCCGGCGATGCCCAGCCCGAGGGCGAGGGCCCCGGAGGCCCCCTGCCCGGCGAGGCCGCCCGCGACGAGCACGGCCACGGCCGCGTCGGCGGCGAACGCGGCGAGCAGGGCCGCCGTCAGCGGGGCCCGGCGGCCCACCGCGCCCGCCCCGAGCAGCTCCTGACGGCCCGTCTCCTCCTCCTCGCGGGTGTGCCGGACGACGACGACCAGGCTCATCACGGCGGCGAGCACCGCCCCGAAGACCCCCGCCCGCCAGGCGGTGAGGGCGCCGAGGGACTCGCCGGACACCGGCCCGTACAAGGCGCGCATCGAACCGTTGGCGTTCATCGAGGCGGCGACGGAGGCCCGTTCGGCGGCGGTGGCGTACACGCTGCCGAGCGAGCGCGGCATGCTCACCACCAGCAGCCCGGTGACCAGCACCCAGACCGGCGCCGTCACCCGGTCCCGGCGCACCGCCAGCCGCAGCAGGGTCCCGGTGCCGGCGAACCGGCCGGTCATCGCCCCTCCACCGCCTCCGGCGCGTAGTGGCGCAGGAAAAGCTCCTCCAGGGTGGGCGGGGTCGCGGTCAGCGACCGCACGCCCGAGGCGGTGAGGGCGCGCAGCACGGCGTCCAGCCGGTCGGTGTCGGCCTGGAGGCTGACGCGCGCACCGCGCACCTCCACGTCGTGGACGCCGGGCAGCTGCGCGACGCCGTTCGGCGGGCCGGCGAGCTCGGCGGTGATCGACGTACGGGTGAGGTGGCGCAGCTCGGCGAGGCTGCCGCTCTCCACGGTGCGGCCGGCGCGGACGATGCTGACCCGGTCGCAGAGCGCCTCGACCTCGCTGAGCAGGTGCGAGCTGAGCAGCACGGTGCGGCCCGCGTCGCGCGCCTCGGCGACGCAGCCCTGGAAGACCTCCTCCATCAGCGGGTCGAGGCCGGAGGTGGGCTCGTCCAGGACCAGGAGCTCCGCGTCGGAGGCGAAGGCGGCGACCAGGGCGACCTTCTGGCGGTTGCCCTTGGAGTAGGTGCGGCCCTTGCGGGTCGGGTCGAGTTCGAACCGCTCCAGCAGCTCGGCCCGCCGCGCCCGGTCGAGGCCGCCGCGCAGGCGCCCGCAGAGGTCGATGACCTCGCCGCCGGTGAGCTCCCGCCAGAGCGTCACGTCTCCGGGGACGTACGCGATGCGGCGGTGGAGGGCGACGGCGTCGGCCCAGGGGTCGCCGCCGAGCAGGGTGACGGTCCCTGCGTCGGCGCGCAGCAGGCCGAGCAGGATCCGGAGGGTGGTGGACTTGCCGGCGCCGTTGGGGCCGAGGAAGCCGTGGACCTCGCCGGTGGCTACGTCCAGGTCGAGCCCGTCCAGGGCGCGGGTGCGGCCGAACGCCTTGTGGAGTCCGGTGACGCCGATGGCCTTCGTCATGCCTCCGAACGTACGCTCCTTTCACAAAATTGTGAAGATAGCGAATCGCGTAAAGTTCAGGGTGTGACGAGGGACGACGTACAGGCCGAAGTGCAGGACGCCGCGACGCGTGACGGGGAAGCGGTCTCCCGCTTCGTCGAGCGGTTCGCCGCGCAGCTCACCGAGGCGGGCATGCAGCGCATGGCCGCCCGGGTCTTCTCCTGCCTGCTCGCGAGCGACGGCGGTGCGATGACCTCGGCGGAGCTGGGCGCCGCCCTGCGGATCAGCCCGGCGGCGGTATCGGGCGCCGTCGCCTACCTGGCGCAGCTCAACATGGTCAGCCGGGAGCGCGAGCCGGGCTCCCGCCGGGACCGCTACGTGCTGCACAACGAGCTCTGGTACGAGACCTTCACCCGCCGGGACCAGGCCCTCACCCGCTTCGAGCAGACCCTGCGCGAGGGCGCGGCCGGCCTGGGCACGGACACCCCCGCGGGTTCGCGGGTCGCGGAGACGGCGGCGTTCTTCGCGTTCCTCCAGGAGGAGATGCACGGCCTGATGGACCGCTGGCGCGTCCACCGGGCCGGCCTCCGCCTGCCGTAGCCGCCCGGGGGGGCGAGCCCGCGCCCCACACGCCGGCGGGGCCGGAACCTCCGCCCCCGCCGTCAGCCCCTCGGCAGGGTCAGGGACCACGCCCCCGGGTGGCGGGTCCACGTCCGGCGGCGGACCGGGGCACCGGGCGGGGCGTGGTCGGCGCGGTAGCGGAAATCCGTGGCGGGGCCGGCCGCGGACACCGTCACCACCTCCCCGCTGCCCGTCAGCGGCGCCCCGCCCGAGAGGCGGACCACCACCCGCGCCGGCCCGCCGTCCTCCCGCGCCCGCACGGCCACGTCCTCCACCGGCCGGTCCCCGTCCACCAGCACCGCCCCGTCGACCTCCACCCGGAGCGACTGCACCGGCCGGCCCGCGCCCCGCGCCGCCGCCGGAGCCGGCAGCAGCGTCCGCAGCAGCGACCGGTACCCCCCGGCCCGCCACAGGGCCGGCGCCGGCTGCGCGGCGATCCTCAGCCCGCCCAGCACCACCCCGCCGCAGTCGTCCACCAGCAGGTCCCGGGTCCGCGTCACCCCGTCCAGGGCCGCCCGCGCCGCGAACACCGCCGACAGCGGCACCCCCAGCGAGCGGGCCAGCGCCAGCGACCCGGCCGGCCCCACGGGCACCAGGGAGACCGCGCCGTCCCCCGGCTCCGGCTCCCGGTGCTCCCGGTGCAGCAGCCCCACGGCCCGCACCAGCGCCCCGTCGTCACCCACCACCACGGGCCGCCGATGACCGCGGCGGGCGAGCGCCCGCGCAAATTCCTCCTGCGAGTCCGGGAGACAGATTTTCGCCGCGGCCCCCGCCGACAGCACATCCTTCGCGATGCGCACGGACTCGCCGTCAAGACGGCGGGCGACCGGGTCGACGAGCACGAGCAGACCGCCTACCGGCGCGCCCGCATGGCTCATGGTGGGCTCTGGAGCCGACACCTCGGTCCTTCCTCGGGTAGCATCTTTGTGCAAGAGGCCCTTGCGCTATTGCGCCAGGGCCTTCGTCTATTCCGGGGCACCGGTCCGACGGCTCAGCCTGCGGTGTACATCGTCGTACGCCCCCTGACCTTGGACATGCCCCATCCGGAAGAGGTGTACGCCTGTGCCCGCTCTTGTGCTGCTCGGAGCTCAGTGGGGTGACGAGGGCAAGGGAAAGGCCACCGACCTGCTCGGTGGTTCCGTTGACTATGTGGTGCGCTACCAGGGCGGCAACAACGCCGGCCACACGGTCGTCGTAGGCGACCAGAAGTACGCGCTGCACCTCCTCCCCTCCGGCATCCTCTCCCCCGGATGCACGCCGGTCATCGGCAACGGTGTCGTCGTCGACCCCGCCGTCCTGCTCTCCGAGCTGCGCGGCCTGAACGAGCGCGGCATCGACACCTCCAAGCTGCTCATCAGCGGCAACGCGCACCTCATCACGCCGTACAACGTCACCCTCGACAAGGTCGGCGAGCGCTTCCTCGGCAAGCGCAAGATCGGTACGACCGGCCGCGGCATCGGCCCCACCTACGCGGACAAGATCAACCGCGTCGGCATCCGCGTCCAGGACCTGTACGACGAGTCGATCCTCAGCCAGAAGGTCGAGGCGGCGCTGGAGAACAAGAACCAGCTCCTCGCCAAGCTCTACAACCGGCGCGCCATCGAGGTCGAGGCGATCGTCGAGGAGATGCTCCAGTACGCGGAGCAGATCAAGCCGTACGTCGCCGACACCACCCTGATCCTCAACAACGCGCTGGACGAGGACAAGGTCGTGCTCTTCGAGGGCGGCCAGGGCACCCTGCTCGACGTCGACCACGGCACGTACCCCTTCGTCACCTCCTCGAACCCGACCGCCGGCGGCGCCTGCACCGGCACCGGCGTGGGCCCGACGAAGATCAGCCGCGTCATCGGCATCCTCAAGGCCTACACCACGCGCGTCGGCGCCGGCCCGTTCCCGACCGAGCTGTTCGACGAGGACGGCGAGGCGCTGCGCCGCATCGGCGGCGAGCGCGGCGTGACCACCGGGCGCGACCGCCGCTGCGGCTGGTTCGACGCCCCGATCGCCCGCTACGCGACCCGCGTGAACGGCCTGACGGACTTCTTCCTCACCAAGCTCGACGTGCTCACCGGCTGGGAGGAGATCCCGGTCTGCGTCGCGTACGAGATCGACGGCAAGCGCGTCGAGGAGCTGCCCTACTCGCAGACCGACTTCCACCACGCGAAGCCGATCTACGAAACCCTGCCGGGCTGGTCCGAGGACATCACCAAGGCCAAGACCTTCGCCGACCTGCCGAAGAACGCGCAGAACTACGTGAAGGCGCTGGAGGAGATGTCGGGCGCCCCGATCTCCGCGATCGGCGTCGGCCCCGGCCGCACCGAGACGATCGAGATCAACTCCTTCCTGTAGTCCACAGGGCGGTACACGGCGGAGGGGCGGGGCACGCGACGCGTGCCCCGCCCCTCCGCCGTCCCCCCGTCGTCCGGGAGCCCCTACGCCCCGAACACCTCCGCGAGCAGCCGCTTCTGGGCCCCGGCGAACAGCCCGCCCACGCCCGCCATGTCGAGCCGGGCTTCTCCGCAGGTCAGCGAGGCGGTGAAGGTCGTGCTGCCGTCGGGCGAGCCGAACATCAGGGCGCCCCAGCCCCACATGCCGCCGTTGTGGGTGTAGACGGTGCGGCCGTCCTCCGTCTCCTGCACGAACAGCCCGAGGCCGTAGCCCATCGTGGGGTGCGGGGTGCGCATCGCGTCCAGCAGCCCGGCGGGCAGGATCCTGCCGCCCATCAGGGCGGAGAAGAAGACGTGCAGGTCGCGGGTGGTCGAGATCATGTCACCGGCGGCGGAGATCCAGGAGGGGTTCGAGCGGGTGACGTCGAGCGACTTCCACTCACCCCCGTCCTGGTAGGTGTACGTCGCACGGGCGTGCGGCTCGGGGATCTCCGGCGAGGCGTCCGGCACCACGGTGCCCGTCAGGCCCAGCGGGGTCAGGATCCGCCGCTGCATCTCCTCGGCGTACGGGCGGCCGGTGACCTCCTCGACGAGCAGCCGGGCCAGCACGTAGTTGGTGTTGGAGTAGCTCCAGTCCGTTCCCGGCTCGAACCGGGCCGGCTTGGACAGGGCCAGCCGGACCAGTTCCTCGGGGCGGTAGGTGCGGAAGAGGTTGTCCACCCATTCCCGGCCCTCCCAGGCGATCCCCGGGGCGGTCGTCCCGTCCTCGTAGTACTCGCCGGTGAAGTTGAACAGCCCGCTGGTGTGCTGGAGCACCATCCGCAGGGTGATCCGCGGGTCCAGGTCGTACGCGGGGAGGCGGTCGGCGACCGGGCCGTCGAGTTCGAGCAGGCCGTCGGCCACCAGGAGGAGGACGAGGGTCGCGGTGAAGGTCTTGGTGTTGCTGCCGATCCGGAAGTGCCCGTCGGTCGGCGGCTGGGCGCTGCCGCCCGGCTCGGCCACTCCGGCGCTGCCGACCCACTCGCCGCGCGGGTCGTTCACGCGCAGCTGCGCACCGGCCCAGCCGGAGTCGACGATGTCCTGGAGGGCGGTCTGGAGCTCGGGGCGGTTCTGCTCGGACATGGTGGTGTGCTCCTCGGTAAGTGGGGTGGGAACGTCGTACGGGCGGTGCGGTCTCCGTCGCCGCTGCGTCTGTCCATGCGGGACGGTCAGATGCTGCGGGCGGTGATGTCGCCGTAGGAGGTGGTCGCGCGGATGGTCAGGGCGGCGGCGGAGCCGTCGGTGTTGTTCAGCGCGTTGTGGATCCGGCCGGAGTCGGTGCCGGCGTCGAGGGTGGCGGAGACCCCGCGGGCGGCGGCGACCGAGATGGAGCCGTGCCGGGTGGTCAGGGTGAGCGCGCCCCGGAAGGCCTCGGAGACGGTGATGTCGCCCTTCTGGGTGCTGACCTCCGCGGGGCCGTTCAGGCGGCCGAGCGCGACGTCGCCGTCCTGGACGGTGAGCCGGACGGACGCGGCCTCGTCCAGCTCGACCCGGGCCTGCGCGGCGTCGAGGACGACGTCGCCCAGGCGCCCGACGCCCCGGAACTCGGCGGCGGCCAGGGTCGCCGTGACGTGCGAGCCGGCGGGCACCTGGACGGTCACGTCGACGCGGCCGGAGTTGCCCGTGATCCGGTTCTTGGCCGGTGCGGCCGCGATCCGCAGGACCCCGTCGCGGAACTCGACCCCGGTCTCCTCGGCCGCCTTCACGTCCCGGCTCTTCGAGGCGTCCGCCGGGCGGACCTCGACGGTGGCGTCGGACCGGTCGGAGGCGATGAAGCGGACCCGTCCGGCCGGGATGTCGAGGACGGTCGGGACGGCGGTGGTGGTGGCGAACGTCTGCATGGCGGTCTCCTCTGTCCGGCTGCGCCCGTCGGTGTTTCCGACAGGAGAAACGCTAAGTTGCGTTCGGAGATGAGGCAACGCAGTCGTTGCATACAACCTTCATTTATGCAGTTCAGAGCGTTGAAATCGTTGCATCGGTTCGGAATCTAACGCAATGAAACCTCCATCAACGTTGCAATGGAATGAGGGTGAACGCTATGCTGGCGACCCCACCGCCCGCCCACCGCCGAGGAGGCCGCAATGCCCGGAGGCAGACTCACCCAGCCCGAACGCCAGCAGATCGCGCTGGGGCTGGCCGACGGACTCGCCTACGCCGAGATCGCCCGGCGGCTCGACCGTCCGACCTCGACCGTCACCCGCGAGGTCATGCGCAACGGGGGCCCCGCCTCCTACCGCGCCGACCTGGCCCACCGCGCCACCGAGCACCGCGCCCACCGCCGCAAGCCGGCCGCGCCCCGCGGGCCCCAGGCCCCGCCGCTGGCCCACGGCCGCGACGCCGAGGCGGTGGCCGCGTACGAGGAGACCTTCACGACGGTCCTGATCGCGACGGGCACGCCCAAGATGATGGCCCGCGTGATGACCTGCCTCTACACGAGCGACTCCGGCAGCCTCACCGCGGCGGAACTCGTCCAGCGGCTCCAGGTGAGCCCGGCGTCCATCTCCAAGGCGATCGCCTTCCTGGAGACCCAGGGGCTCGTCCGCCGGGAGCGCGACGAGCGCCGCCGCGAGCGGTACGTCGCCGACAACGACGTCTGGTACCAGTCGATGATCGCCAGCGCCCGGGGCACCGCCCACCTCGCCGAGACCGCGCGTCAGGGCGTCGGCGTCTTCGGCCCCCAGACCCCCGCCGGAGTCCGCCTGGAGAACATCGCGCGGTTCGTCGACTTCGTCTCCGAGAGCATCACCCGGGCTGCGGAGCAGGCGCGCGAGATCCTGCACACGAAGCCGGATCCGGCCCGGCCGGACGACGACGCCTGAGGAAATCCTCCGCGGGCCGTCACACCGGGGCCCTCCCGGGGGTCAGTGCAGTGAAGGCCGCCGCACCGGGCGGCGGCCGCAGCCCCGGGAGACAGCCGCCATGACGACCCCCTCCGCATCCACCCCCTCCACCCCCTCCACCCCCTCCACCCCCTCCACCCCCTCCGCCTCCTCCGCCTCCTCCTCGACCGCCCCGGTCTCCCGCATGCCCGACCCGGGCAGGTTCGTGCCGGAGCTGGCCGAGGTCAGCGCCGCCCTCTTCCGCGCCACGGGCAACCGGTCGGTGCCGCGCAGCACGATGAGCCTCGTGCACCTGCGGGCGGGGCAGATCGTGGGCAACACCTACCTGACCGTCCTGAACACCGGCTTCCTCCGGAAGGCCGGGGTGTCCGAGGAGCGGATCACCGCCGTCGCCTCGTGGCAGGACGCCCCCTACTTCGACGACGCCGAGCGCGCCGCCCTCGCCCTGGTGGAGGCCACCCTCCAGCCGGCCGCACCGGGCCGGGAGCGCGTCCCGGACGCGCTGTACGCGGAGGCCGCGCGGCACTACGACGAGAAGGCGCTGGCCACCCTGACCATCGCGATCGGCCAGATCTCCTTCTTCATCGCCCTGGCCGTCATCGGCAAGCCGCAGCCGGTGGAGTCGCTCGCGGCCCGGCAGTGGGACTGAGGGTCGCGCCCCCGCCGGGCCCTACCAGGCGAGCTGCGCGATCTCCTCGGCCACCACCGCGCAGGCGCCGGCCGCCGGGTCGATCAGGGGGAAGTGGCCGACCCCCTCGACCAGGGTGAGGCCGACCATCTCGCCGGCCTTCGCCGCCGCGGCCGCGTACGACTCCGCCACCGCCGGCGGGACCACGATGTCCTCGCGGCCCTGGACGACCGTCGTGGCGATGCCCGTCGGGAGGAGGGAGGCGGGGTCCGCCGAGGGCCGGCGGGCGTCCCAGTGGGCCGGCCCGCCGAGGAGCTGGGAGGAGGCGCCGCCGCACACGCCGAGCTCCTCCGCGACCTCGAAGTCCGCGATGGGGGCCAGGGCCACCACCCCGCGCAGTTCCGGCGGGGCGGGCAGGCGCCACGGGGAGCCGGCCGGGAGGACGTGGCGCGCCGCCGCCCACAGGGCGAGCTGGCCGCCCGCCGAGTGGCCCGTGACCACCGTCCGGCGGGGGTCGGCGGAGGGCAGGGCCGCCTCGACGAGGCCGGGCAGGGCGTCCATGGCGGCGGCGACGTCGTCGAAGGTCTCCGGCCAACGGCCCGCCACCGGACCCTCGGAGCCCTGGTGGGGCAGGGAACTGCCCCGCCGGTACTCGACGTTGGCCACGGCGAAACCGCGCCGGGCCAGGAGGTCCGCGAACGGGGTGATGTGCTGCCGGTCGTACGGGGCGCGCCAGGCGCCGCCGTGCAGGACGACGACGAGCGGAGCCGGCCCCGGGGCGTCCCCGCGCGGGGCGTAGAAGTCGACGACCTGGTCGGGGTGTTCCCCGTACGCGGCGCTCGCGTCCGGTGCGACCGGGAGGTGCGCGAAGGCCGAGGCGGCCTCGGCGGCGTCCCGTTCGACTGCGGGGTCCGTCATCGGCTCGACCTCTCGGTAACGCGTGTGACACCGGGGACAGATGTTCCGGTGTTTCCGGCAGAGCGGGACCGTATCAGGCTGCCACGCGCCCCTGGCCTCCGGGACGAGCGCGCGCGGAGGCGGGCGGAGCCACAGCCCCGCCCGCCCTGCGGCGTGACGTTTCGCTACCGCGTCACCCGAAAATGTGACCCAGCGTGCGCGCCGCGCGCTCGGCATCGGCGAAACCGACGTACAGCGGGGTGAACCCGAAGCGCAGGACGTCGGGGGCGCGGAAGTCGCCCACGATGCCCCGCGAGATCAGCTCGGCCATCACCGCGCGGGCGTCCGCCGTGCGCAGGGAGACCTGGCTGCCGCGCTCGGCGTGCGCCTCCGGGGTGACCACCTCGACCAGGCCCGGCGGGACGTACGCCGCCACGCAGTCGAGGAAGAAGTCGGTCAGGGCCAGGGACTTGGCGCGGACCGCCTCGACGTCCACGTCCTCCCAGGCGTCCAGGGCCGACTCCAGGGCCAGCATGGACAGGATGTCCGGGGTCCCGACGCGCGCCCGGGCGGCGCCCTGGGCGGGCGTGTAGTGCGGGGTCATCGCGAAGGGCTCGGCGTGGCTGTTCCAGCCGGGGAGCGGGGAGTCGAAGGCGCCCTGGTGGCGCTCGGCCACGTAGACGTAGGCCGGGGAACCGGGGCCGCCGTTGAGGTACTTGTACGTGCAGCCGACCGCGAGGTCGACGGCGTGCGCGTCGAGGCCGACGGGAAGGGCCCCGGCGCTGTGGCAGAGGTCCCAGACGATCAGCGCGCCCGCCGCGTGGGCGGCGGCGGTGAGGCCGGGCAGGTCGTGGAGCCGGCCGGTGCGGTAGTCGACGTGGTTGAGGAGGACCACGGCCGTGGTCGCGTCCATCGCGCCCGCCGCGTCGGACGGGTCGACGGGGACGAGCTCCAGGCCGGTCATCCGGGCGGCGGAGGCGGCGATGTAGCCGTCCGTCGGGAAGGTGGTGGCGTCCACCAGCATCCTGGTGCGGCCGGGCGCGGCCAGCCGGGCCGCGCCGACGAGGGCCTTGAAGAGGTTGACGCTGGTGGAGTCGCCGACGGTGACCTGGCCGGGGGCGGCGCCGACGAGCGGGGCGATGCGGTCGCCGATCCGCTCGGGCGCGGTCCACCAGCCGCTCTCGTCCCAGGAGCGGATGAGCAGCTCGCCCCACTGGCGGTGGACCGCGTCGGCCACCGCGCCGGGGACGCCCGCCGGGAGGGCGCCGAGGGAGTTGCCGTCGAGGTAGACGACGCCGTCGGGGAGGGTGAAGCGCTCGCGGAGCTTGGCGAGGGGGTCCTCGGCGTCGAGGCGGGCGGCGCGGGCCTGGAGGTCCTTGAGTATCGCGTCAGACATGGCTGCGGGCCGTCCAGAGCTCGGGGAAGACGTTCTTCGAGGCGCGCTTCTCCAGCCAGGTCACGCCGGCGGAGCCGCCCGTGCCGGTCTTGGCGCCCATCGCGCGGCGGGTGGCGACCAGGTGGTCGTTGCGCCAGCGCCAGACCAGCTCGGCCACGTCGGTGAGGACCTCGCCGAGCCGGTGCAGGTCGGCGTGAGCGCCGGCGGGGTCGGCGTAGAGGTCGGTCCAGACGGCCTCGACCGCGGCGGAGGGCTCGTAGCGCCGGGAGAGGTCCCGGTCGAGCACCGACTGCGGGACGGGCAGGCCGCGGCGGGAGAGCAGGCGCAGGGTCTCGTCGTAGAGGCTCGGCTCCTGGAGGGCCTTCTCCAGCTCGGCGTGGACGCGCGGGGCGCCGCGGTGCGGGACCAGCATGGACGCCGACTTCTCGCCGAGGAGGAACTCCATCCGGCGGTACATCGCGGACTGGAAACCGGAACCCTCGCCGAGGGCGCTGCGGTAGGCGTTGAACTGCGCGGGGGTGAGCTGGGCCAGCGGCCGCCAGGAGTGGTTGAGCGCCTCCAGCTCCCGGAGGGATCGTTTCAGCGCGTCCATCGCGACCGGGATGTCGTCCTCGCGCAGGGCGCGGGCGGCGGTCTCCCACTCGTGGACGATGACGGTGAACCACAGCTCCATGACCTGGGTCGTGACCAGGAACACCATCTCGCCGGGGTCGTCCGAGCGCAGGTGCTGGAGGTGGGTGAGGACGTCCGCCTGGACGTAGTCCTCGTACGGGGTGGTGCCGTCGAAGTCGAGGTTCGGGGTGTCCGAACCGGCTCCGGAGGCATCAAGGGCGTGCGACATCGCTGTCTCCTCGACACGTGCTTCCGGGTAGCGGTCCGCTCCTTCCGAGTGGGTAAGTGGAGCCCCGGTCCCCTGCATCGCATCATAAACAGGAGATCCGGGGCGCCTCTAGGGCACTCGGCCCGGCCGTTACGCGAGCGTGTCCGCCGCGGTCGGGGACGAGTCGCGCAGGAAGGTCGAGCAGCGCTCGTACTCGTCCTTCTCCCCGATGGCCCCGGCGGCCCGGGCCAGGGCGTGCAGGGCGCGCAGGAAGCCGCGGTTCGGCTCGTGCTCCCACGGCACCGGGCCGTGGCCCTTCCAGCCGGCGCGGCGCAGGGCGTCCAGGCCGCGGTGGTAGCCGGTACGGGCGTACGCGTACGACTCGACGGTCCGGCCGGCGTCGTAGGCCTCGTCGGCGAGGGCGGCCCAGGCGAGGGAGGAGGTCGGGTGGGCGGCGGCCACCTCGGCCGGGGCGGTGCCGGCGGCGAGGGCCTCGCGGGGCGCGGGCTCGTCGGGCAGGTGGGTGGGGGCGGGGCCCCCGAGCAGGTTCTGGTGAATCGACATGCGTTCAGTGTGTCCGATCACCGGGTCCGGCGCGGCCGGGCGGCAGACCTGTCCCGCCCCGTCTCCTCCTGCGCCGGCGCGCTGCGGGAGGGTGCCGCCGTCCGGGGGACGGCGGGCCGCCGGACGGGGTCCGTCGGGGTGGCGGCGGGGCGGTGGCCCTCCAGGGGCTCCGCGGCCGCGGGCCGGTCCGCGGCGGCCGGGTGGCGGGGGCCCGGGGGGACGGCGGCCGGGCGGCCGGCGGCGAGCTCCCGGCGCAGCACCGGGACGATGCGCTCGCCGAGGAGGTCGATCTGCTCCAGCGCGGTCTCCAGCGGGATCCCGGCGTGGTCGACGGCGAAGAGCTGGCGCTGGCAGTGCCCGTACGCCTCCCGGAAGCCGAGGATCTTCTCGATGGCCTCGTCCGGGCTGCCCACGGTCAGCGGGGTCCGGGCCGCGCACTCCTCCAGCGACCAGTGCCCCGCGTACGCCGGCGAGCGGTCGAAGTAGGGGCGGAACTCGCTCAGCGCGTCCTGCGAGCGGGTCCGTACGAACAGCTGCCCGCCGAGCCCCACGACGGCCTGCTCGGGGGTGCCGTGGCCGTGCTCCGCGTAGCGGGCGCGGTAGAGCTCGACCAGGCGGGCGTAGTGCCCGACGGGGGCGTGGAGGTTGTCGGCGAAGAAGCCGTCGCCGTAGTACGCGGCCCGCTCGGCGGCCTCCGGGGAGCGCACCGAGGCGTGCCAGACGAAGGGCGGTACGCCGTCCAGCGGGCGGGGCGTGGAGGTGAAGCCGTCCAGGCGGGCGCGGGAGCGGCCCCGCCAGTGGACGTCGGTCTCGCGCCAGAGCCGGTGCAGCAGGGCGTAGTTCTCGCCGGCGAGCGCGAGGGCCTCGCGGAGGTCCTGGCCGAACCAGGGGTAGACGTCGGGGGTGTTGCCGCGGCCGGCGATCAGGTCGAGGCGGCCGCCGGCCAGGTGCTGGAGCAGCGCGTACTCCTCGGCGACGCGCACCGGGTCGTTGGTGGTGATCAGGGTGGTGGCGGTGGAGAGGATCAGCCGCCGGGTGCGGGCGGCGACGTACGCGAGCAGGGTGGACGGCGAGGAGCAGACGTAGGGCGGGTTGTGGTGCTCGCCGGTGGCGAAGACGTCGAGGCCCGCCTCCTCGGCGCGGACGGCGAGGGCGGTCATGGCCCGGATCCGCTCGTGCTCGGTCGGCATGCGTCCGGTCCGGGGGTCGGGTGCGAGCTCGCCGACCGAGAAGATGCCGAACTGCACGCCGCCGCTCCCGCCTTCTCGCGCCTCCCGGCTCCCGCCTCCCGCCTCCCGGCTCCCGGTCCCGGGGGTCCCGACCGTGCCCGATCTGCGGTGATCCGGCCAGGTCCGGGCCGACAGTCCGTCAAGTCGCCGGGGTGGTGGGGATCCCACCACCTCCGGCCCGAGCGCGGTGACCGGCGCACCTCCCCCAACGGGGCCTCCTCGTCGGACGGTAGAGGGGCAGTGGACGCACGCCGAGGGGGCATGTCGTGAAAGCGGTCATGAGCAACAGCACCATCAGCACCATCACGGGGACGCAGACGGGAACGGGGACGCAGACGGGGACGTCCGCGGGGACGGGGGGCGGACGGCCGGATCCGGCCGTGGAGGCGGCCGACGACCTGTGCGCCGTCGTCCTCTCCTCCCTGCGCCGCAAGGACCAGCGGGAGAAGGGCCGCCGCTACGTCCAGGGGCTGCTCGCCCTCCCCGGCCGCAAGTCGATGCGCGGGATCGCGGGCCGGATCGGCGGCGGGGCCGCCGAGCAGAGCATGCACCACTTCATCTCCAGCTCCACCTGGGAGTGGCAGCCGATCCGCGCCTCCCTGTCCCGGTTCCTGGAGGCGGCCAGTCCGCTGACGGCGTGGGTGGCGCAGCCGATGGCCATCCCGAAGGGCGGGGAGCACTCGGTGGGCGTGGCGCACCGCTTCGACCCGCACCAGGGGCAGATGTTCCGGGGGCAGCAGGCGTTCGGGACCTGGTTCGCCTCGGCCGCGCTGGCCACGCCGGTGGGCTGGGAGATGTTCCTGCCGGAGGCGGAGGAGGCCGCGGCGGGGCCGGCGGGGGAGCACGCGGCGCGGGCCGCGTACGAGGAGGCCGCCGCGGCCTCCGTGATCTCGGCGGTGCGGCGCAGCGGCAGCCCGGTGCGGCCGGTGGTGCTGGACATCCGGCAGATCGGGACGCGCTCCACGATGAACCGCTTCGCCGAGGCGGGACTGCCCGTCATCGCCCGGATCGGCCCCTCCACCCCGCTGCTCGTCACCGATCCGGCGCTGCCCGGGCACGGCGCGGGGGCGCGCTGCGCGCGGGACGTCCTGCAGTCGGTGAAGGGGCTGTGCACGCCGGTGGAGTGGACCGACCCGGACCCGCGGGCCGGGGGCGGCCGGCACCGCAGCACCCTCGCGGTCGCGGTGCGGGTGATGATGCCCGACCCCTCGCCGGCCCGCCGCCGCCACCTGCTGCTGGTCGGCGAGTGGGCGGATCCGCGCCGCGCCCCGTCGGAGCTGTGGGTGACCGACCTGGTGCGGCTGCCCGTGGGCCCGCTGCTGCGGCTGACGAAGCAGGGCCGGCGGGTGGCCTTCGCCGCCGGGCACAGCGGGCAGGAGGCGGGGCTGCGGGACTTCGCGGGGCGCGCGCTGCCGGGCTGGCACCGGCACGTGACGCTGGCCTCGGTGGCGCACGCCGCCCGCGCGCTGACGGGGACGGAGGGCTACGGGGTCTCGTACGGGACCGCGTAGGGGGAGGCCGCCGACCGGTCGGCGGCGGCGCGGCGGTCGTGGAGGACCGTGCGGGTCCTGCGCAGCCGCAGCGCCATCTGGATCTCCAGGGCCCGGCCGGGCTTCTGCCAGTCGGGGCCGAGCAGTTCGGCGATCCGCTCCAGGCGGCGGGAGACCGTGTTGGGGTGGACGTGCAGGGCCTCGGCGGCGTGGGTCGGGCTGGCGCCGGAGGCGAAGTAGGCCTCCAGGGTGCGGGTGAGCTCGGTCGGCCGGCCCGTGTCGTACTCCAGGACGGGGCCGATGGTGCCGGCGATGTACGACTCCACGTCGTGGTCGGCGGACAGCAGCAGGCCGAGGAAGCCCAGTTCGCGCAGGGAGGCGGTGCCGCCGGCCCCGTCGAGGGCGGTCAGCGCGTCGAGGCAGCGCACCGCCTCGGCGTAGACGCGGGCCACTTCGCCGGGGCCGCCGGAGGGCCCCGCCGCCCCGGTGGACACCGCGTGGCCGAGCAGCGGCGACAGCTCGCCCGAGGCCCGGTGGGCGGCGGCGGAGGCGTCGGTACCGGGCAGCACGAGGACGATGCAGCCCCGTCGGACGCCCTTGAGGCCGCCCATCCGGTACGCGTACGAGCTGGCCCAGGCCACGGCCTTGCCGAGCTCGCCGCCCTCGGGCCGGGCGACGACCACCACGTGCGGGCGGTCGAGGTCGATGCCGAGCCGGCGGGTGCGTTCGAGCAGGTGCAGGTCGACGGAGTGGGGCCGGTCGAGGAGGTCGGCGAGGAGTTCGTCGTGGACGGGTCCCTCGGCGGCGGCGGTTCCCCGCTGGATCAGCATCAGGCAGGCCACGGACTGGGCGGCGAGCTGGAGCAGCCGTACGTCCTCGTCGGCGAGCGGGTCGGAGGCGCTGAGCAGGAGCACCCCGAGGTCCTCCGCGCCGGCCAGGACGGGGGCCAGCCACAGGTCGCCGGGCAGCCGGACGGGACGCCGGTCGGTGAGCGCCTGGAGGGCCGCCTTGGTGACGGCCTCCTCGTCCAGGCCGGGCAGTTCGCCGGTGGCGGTGAGCGGGCGCCCGCCCGGGTCCCGGACCTGGAGCACGCCGTCCAGCGCGTCGGCGGTGGCCCGGGCGAGGGTGGGCAGCCCGGCGCCGTCCAGGACCAGGCCGGCGAGGCGGGCGTGGCACTCCCACAGGTAGCGGACGCGCGTGAGGGCGGTGTTGGTGCGGGAGCCGAAGGCCTCCAGCTCGGTCACCTGGTCGCGGGTCTGCTCCAGCAGCCGGGCCTTCTCGATGGCCACGGCGGCCAGGTCGGCGAGGGAGAGCATGATGCCGATCTCGTCCGGGGTGAACTGCCGTACGGCGCGGTCGGAGCCGTAGAGGGCGCCGAGCGTGGAGTCCCCGCGGCGCAGCGGGACGGCGATGATCGCGTGGAGTCCCTCCGCCTCGACGACGGCGTCGATGCCGGGGGCGTGGGCGATGGCGGGGTCGGCGAGGTAGTCGGGGGTCCACACCGGGGAGCGGCGGGCCTGCGCGATGCTGCCGAGCCCGCGGCCGGTGCCGAGTTCGAGGCCGACGTTGAAGGCGGTGGTCTCGCCCTCGGAGGTGCGGACGTACGCCGATCCGTCGGGGCGGCTCAGGGAGAGCCAGGCCATGTCGAAGCCGAGGAGGCGCCGGGCGCGGCGGGTGATCAGGCGCAGCAGGCCGTCGATGTCGTAGGGGGAGGTGAGGTCGTGGGCGGTGTCGACGAGCGCGGTGAGGGCGGCTTCGCGCTGGCGGCTGCGGCTCGCGCGGGCCTGGACCGAGCGGGCCAGTTCCAGGGCCCGGGTGAGCCCGTCGAGGGCGGCGTCGTCGGCGCCGGCGGCGCGCGCCTCGGTGAGCAGTGCCTGGAAGCGGCCCGGCGGGGCGTCCTCCGCGAGCAGTTCCAGCACGGCCCGTGCGCCCGCGTCGTCCCCGCGCATCCTGGCGACCCCCTCCGACCAGCCGTTTTCCCCGCGTCCCGTCCCGAACCTAGGTTCCGGGCGGCGAAGGGTCAAGCAAGGGCCCGAGGGGTGGGCGGTCAGCGGCGTGCGGCGCCCGCCAGGGTCGTTCCGGGCGCGGGGAGGGCGGCGCGCAGGGACGTGACGCGGGCCTCGGCCCGGCGCAGCGCCGCCGGGTAGGCCCCGTCGGGGCCCTGGCCGCCCGCGCCGCGCAGGCCGGCGAGTTCCAGGAGCAGTCCGCGGTGGTGTCCGAGGGCGAGTTCGGCCTCGACCCACTGGCCGAGGACGGAGAGCCGGTCGGCGTCGAGGGCGGCGGTGCGGCGCCGGAGCCAGGTCCCGGCGTCGATGCCGTCCAGGGCGGGTCCGGTCCACAGGCCGAGGGCCCGGCGCAGCCGTAACGCGGCCTGCTCGAAGTCGCCGCGTCCCATGGCCCGGTAGCCGGCGCCCGCCTCGCGTTCGAACGTGCGGACGTCGCAGCGGCCGCCTCCGGTGTCGAGCAGGTAGCCGCCGGGGCGGGCGCGGAGAACGGTCTCCGGGGTACGGACCGAACCGGCCCCGAGCGCCTCCGCCAACCGCTCGCGCAGCCGCCGCACGGCGGTGTCCAGGGCTGCCCGGGAGTGTTCGGGCGGGGTGTGGCGGGTGAGCTCGTCGGCGAGCACGGAGACCGGGACGAGTCGGTCGGGACAGGCCGCGAGGACCGCCAGGACGTGCCGGGACTCCGGTGTGGGGGCGGTGATGGGCACACCGTTCTCGGTGACCCGTGGTGCGCCGAGTACCTCAATGTCCACAGTGTTCTCCCTGGGCAGGCGAGCAAAAAAATAATACCCGGAAGGATCTTTTTGGGAAGAGGGAGAGGGGTGGGGCGAGACGAGGCGGGGCGGGCGCGGCGCGTCAGGCGTCCGGAGCCTCGTCCTCCCCGTACCCGCCGGCGGCCGGGACCACGCCGCCGGCGCAGCCGACCCGGCAGGGGTGCAGGCCCTGCGGCCCGTACAGCGCCCGCGCCCCGCGCCCCGGGGCGGTGTCCAGGCGGATCGCCACCGCCGGGACCACCACGTTCGGCATCACGTGCGTGTAGAGCTCCGCGACCTGCGCGTCCAGGTCGAGGCCGAGGGTGTGGGACATGGTGTTCAACCCCGCGTACGCGCCGACGATCAGCCGGGACGGGACGACCGGGTCCACTCCCGGCAGCAGCTCCCCGCGCCGCTCGGCCTCGGACAGCACGTCGGCGCACAGGTCGATCCAGGTCTGGTACGGCGTCACCCGGTCCAGTTCGTGGCCCGTCTGGTCCAGGGTCAGCCGGGCGCTCGCCCGGATCAGCACCTCGTGGCGCATCTGGTGCGAGAAGACCATGCCGATGTCGATGAACTCCTGCGCCTTGTACTGCTGCGGCAGGGCCTGAGGCCGGGCTTCGTTCTGGGCGTCGATGACGGCCTGGGCCAGGCCCTCCTTCGACTCGAAGTGGAAGTAGAGCGCACCCTTGGTGACCTTCGCGATGTTGACGATGTCCGAGAGCTTGGCCGCGTCGTAGCCGTTCCCCTCGAAGACCACGGCCGCCGCCTCCAGGATGGCGCGGCGGGTGCGCACCGCCCGGTCCTGCTTCACCTGGGGTCGCTCTGTCCTCATATGTGGCGTCGCCTCTCCTGGCCCGCCGGCTTCACATTCCCACGGGTACGTTTTCTCTCGGTAGATTCCACACCATCGCGCGGGCGCACGTCCACCGGCGTAGGCCGCCTCACCCGAACCCGGTACGAAGGCATACGAAAGGCACATGGAAAAGGGGCCCGCCTGCCCGTTTCCGGACCGGCGGACCCCTTTTCGGAACCCGTGGCGCTGGGAGCAGCCGGGGGCTACTTCAGCTTGGTGCCCGTGGAGCGCAGGTCGCCACAGGCCTGGAGGACGCGCTTGGCCATGCTCGCCTCGGCCAGCTTGCCCCAGGTGCGCGGGTCGTAGGTGGACTTCTTGCCGACCTCGCCGTCGACCTTCAGGACGCCGTCGTAGTTGCGGAACATGTGGTCCGCGACCGGGCGGGTGAAGGCGTACTGGGTGTCGGTGTCGAGGTTCATCTTCACGACGCCGTTCTCCAGCGCGGTCGCGATCTCCTGCTCGGTGGAGCCGGAGCCGCCGTGGAAGACGAAGTCGAACGGGCTGCTCTTGCCGTACTTCTCGCCGACGCCCTGCTGGAGGTCCTTGAGCAGCTCGGGGCGCAGGACGACGTTGCCCGGCTTGTAGACGCCGTGCACGTTGCCGAAGGAGGCGGCCAGCAGGTAGCGGCCCTTCTCGCCCAGGCCCAGGGCCTCGGCGGTGCGGATGGCGTCCTCGACGGTGGTGTACAGCTCGTCGTTGATCTCGTGGCTGACGCCGTCCTCCTCGCCGCCGGTCGGGGTGATCTCGACCTCAAGGATGATCTTCGCGGCGGCGGCCTTGGCGAGCAGCTCCTGGCCGATGGCCAGGTTGTCGGCCAGGGTCTCGGCGGAGCCGTCCCACATGTGCGACTGGAAGAGCGGGTTCAGGCCCTTGGCCACGCGCTCGGCGGAGATGTCGAGCAGCGGGCGGACGTAGCCGTCCAGCTTGTCCTTGGGGCAGTGGTCGGTGTGCAGCGCGACCGTGATGTCGTACTTGGCGGCGACGACGTGCGCGAACTCGGCCAGGGCGACGGCGCCGGTGACCATGTCCTTGTTGTACTGGCCGCCCAGGAATTCGGCGCCACCGGTGGAGATCTGGATGATGCCGTCGCTCTCGGCCTCCGCGAAGCCGCGCAGCGCAGCGTGCAGGGTCTGGGTCGAGGTCACGTTGATCGCCGGGTAGGCGAACTTGCCTGCCTTCGCCCGGTCGAGCATCTCGTTGTAGACCTCGGGGGTTGCGATGGGCATCTGTCCGCTCCTTGGATGTGCGGGGAGTGTGCTTATTGCGGGCCCTGACCTGGGGGCGACGTCAGACGTCGCGCCTATCTTTCCAGACTCGGCGCGACACTCCACCCCGCGTGACCGGCCTGATACACCGAGAAGGGCGGGGTGTTTCACGTGAAACACCCCGCCCTTCAGGAAAGACGCAGGTCAGGAGCGGAACGAGGGCTTCCGAAAACCTTCGTCACCCGTCGGGGCGACCCCGTTCCAAGGCCCCGGCGACACCTCTTCCCGCCCACGATCCGAGACGGACGGGTCCGCGGCAGGATCCGGGGCGGACGGGATCCGGGGCGCGCGGGTCAGGCCAGGCCCAGGTCGCCGAGCTGGTAGCCGGTGAGGTAGGGCAGGCCCGCGCCGGCGATGGCGTCGGCCGCGCCGCGGTCCACGATGGTGGCGACGGCGACGACCTCGCCGCCGGCCTCCCGGACCGCCTCGACGGCGGTCAGCGGGGAGCCGCCCGTGGTGGAGGTGTCCTCGACGACCAGGCAGCGCTTGCCCTTGACGTCGGTGCCCTCGATCCGGCGCTGCATGCCGTGCGCCTTCTGCGCCTTGCGCACGACGAAGGCGTCCAGGCGCTGCCCGCGCGCGGCGGAGGCGTGCAGCATCGAGGTCGCCACCGGGTCGGCGCCCAGGGTCAGGCCGCCGACGCAGTCGAAGTCGAGGTCGGCGGTCAGGTCGAGCATGACCTGGCCGACGAGCGGGGCGGCCTCGCCGTCGAGGGTGATGCGGCGGAGGTCGATGTAGTAGTCGGCCTCCTTGCCGGAGGAGAGGGTCACCTTGCCGTGCACGACGGCCTTGTCCTTGATCTGCTGCAGAAGCGCATCACGTACGTCACTCATGGCGTCGAGCTTAGTTGGGCGCTAGCCGAGCCGGCGCCAGGTCCAGGTCGTGGAGACCTCCAGCGGGTCCACCGGCGTGACCAGGCGCGGAAGGGTGTTCAGGCCGTTCGGCGGGCCGGACTGCGGCTCCACGCAGACGGCCTCGGGCTGCTCGTCGTACACGACCACCCATTCGGCCGGGCTCGCGACCTTCAGCTCCAGCTCGCCGGGCCAGGTCAGGGTGACGTCGACCCCGTAGGGCGTCCCGAAGCAGTCGTCCCAGGGGCCGGGGACGGGTTCGATCCGGCGGCCGGTCGGCAGGTGGTCCTCGCCGCGCTCCTCCTGCCAGGCCGGAGCGAAGGCGATCTGCGCCGCGGCCCCGCCGGGGGTCAGCGTGCGGTTGAACCAGGGGTGCCAGCCCGCCTGGGCCGGGAAGGAGTCCTGGTACGTCTCCACGCCCAGGGTGATCGTCAGGGAGTCCGCGCCCAGCTCGAAGGTCTGCGTGACCCGGCCGGCGCGCGGCCACGGGTCGGCGAGGTCGAAGTAGAAGGCCGCCCCGGTCCCGGTCACGGACGCGGTCCGCCAGGCCAGGTCGCGGCCGAGGCCGTGGATGGCGTGCGGGGGGTGGTTGACGGGCAGCTGGTGGACGGTGCCGCCGTCGCGGAACCGCCCCTCGGCGGTGCGGCCGCACCAGGGGACCATCGGGAAGGACCCGTAGCGCGGGCCCTGGCGCAGCAGCTCCGTGCCGTCGACGCGCAGGCTGCCGATCCGGCAGCCGTTCTCCTGGTCGATGGTGATGTCGGCGCCGCCGGCGCTCAGTTGCGTACTCATACGGCCGACCCTACGGCGATCGGGGTCGGCGGCCGCTCAACTCCGGCTCGCCGGTTCAGCGGCGACGGCGCAGCGCCCTGCCGACGACCACCGCCGAGGCCAGCGCCAGCGCGGCCGCCGGGGCGATCCAGCGCATGGCGGGGCCGCCCCCGCCCGCCGAGGGGGCCGGGACCGGGGCGTAGCGGCCGCGCGGCGGTGCGTGGTCGACCTCCTCGGCGCTGCGGCCGATCATCGTGCGGCGGGCGTGGGCGGCCTCGGCCGGGGGGTTCGGGGGCGCGGTGGGGTCGGCGGGGGCCGCGGCGTCCCCGGCCCCGGCGGCCTGCGGGAGCCCGCCGAGCTCGGGGAGCCCGGAGAAGTCGGGGAGGTCGGGGAGGTCGGAGAAGTCGTCGTCCGGGAAGGAGCCGGGCGGCGGCACCTCGGTGTCGAACACGGACGCCGCGGCGGTCCCGGGCCCGCCGGTCTCCGCGTCCTGCCCCGGCGCCCCCGGCCCGGCCTCCTCGGCCAGGTCGGCGCAGAACCGGTCGAGCAGCCGCCGGACGGCCGTGGCCAGGGACCCGGGGTCGAAGGCGGCGGCCCGCCCGTCGACGGTGGCCCGCCCGGTGAACTCCAGCCGTGTCCCGCCCTCGTGCGGGATGAGCCGCAGCGCTGCCGAGAGCCTGACGGTGCCGTCGCCGCGCACCTCGGAGCCCTCGCACTGCGCGGTGAAGTGCTCCGGGTCCCGCTCGGCCAGCTCCAGCGTCCCGCGGTAGGTGACGGTGCTGGAGCCGACCCGCAGCCTGAGCCGCCCGGCGAGCGGCCCGGGGGCGGCGCCGCCCCCGGCGTCCTGCTGGAGCCCGGGCACGCAGCGGGCCACCCGGACGGGGTCGCGCAGGACGGTGCGCAGATCGTCTGCCGGTACCGGGACGAACACCTGATGCTCCATGCGGTCGAGCCTACCGACGAGAGCCGCCCGTGCACACGGACGCGGCGTCCCCGCCGCTCAGGAGTAGCGCGGGTGCGGAAGCGTGGAGGGGGGCAGTCCGGACAGCCGGGTGCGGGCGGCGTCCCGGGCCGCCTCCTGGAGGCCCCGGGTGGACACCGCGCGCAGGGCGGGCGTGTCGCGGTCCACCCTCAGCTCGGGGGCCCGGTCGCGGGCGGCCAGGACGAAGCCCCAGTCCTGCGGCGGGGCGTCGGCGGTGCCCAGGGTGCGGTCGGGCCCGGCGGCGAAACCCGAGAGGCGGCCGCCCGTGCTGTAGGGGGTGGTGCGCAGGCCGGCGGCGCGCAGGGTGGACTCGACGGTCCAGTACGTACGGGGCCGCGTGGTCAGCGGTCCCGCGTGCACGGCGATGCGCCCGCCGGGGGTGAGGGCCCGCGCGGCCAGCCCGTAGAACTCCTCGGAGTAGAGCTTGGTGCTGGGGGTGATGCCCGGGTCGGGGAGGTCGGAGACGATCACGTCGAACCGGTCGCGGGCGGCGGGTCCGCGCAGCCAGCGGAAGGCGTCCTGGGAGACGACGGCCAGGCGCGGGTCCTCGTAGGCGCGGCCGTTGAGGGCGGAGAGCATCGGGTCGGTGCGGGCGAGCCGGACCACCCCGGGGTCGAGGTCGACGACGGTGACGGCGGCGACGTCCGGGTAGCGCAGCACCTCGCGGGCGGCGAGCCCGTCGCCGCCGCCGAGGACCAGGACGCGGGCGTGCGGGCCGGTCATCGCGGGGTGGACCAGGGCCTCGTGGTAGCGGTACTCGTCGTAGCCGCTGACCCGCAGCCGCCCGTCGAGGTAGAGGTCGAGGGAGCGCGGGGAGCCGCTGGAGGGGCCGGTCAGCACCAGCTCCTGCACCCCGGTCTGCACGGCGACCCGCACCTCCTCGCCGTAGACGGCGGTGCGCGCCACGCGCTCGAAGTCGTCGGCGAGCAGGGTCGCGCAGGCGAGCCCGGCGAGCACGGCGGCGTTGACCGCGAGGAGCAGCAGGCGGCAGCGGCGGCTGAGGTCGCGGCGGAAGAGCCACAGGACGAGTCCGCCGCCGACGACGGCGTTGACGGTGCCGGTGAGCATGGCGCCGGTGAGCTGGCCGAGGACGGGCAGCAGCAGGAAGGGGAAGGCGAGGCCGCCGACCAGGGCGCCCACGTAGTCGGCGGCGAACAGGTCGGCGACGGCCCCGCCGGCGTCCTGTCGGCGGATGCGCTGGATGAGGACCATCAGCAGCGGGATCTCGGCGCCGATGAGCACCCCGATGGCGAAGGAGAACGCGACGAGCGCGGGCCGGGACTCGCCCAGCCAGGCGAAGCTCGCGTAGAGGGCCATCGCGGAGAAGCCGCCGAGCAGTGCGAGCCCGGCCTCGATGACGGCGAAACCGAAGGCGGGCCGGGTGCGGAGCCGTTTCGCGAGGAGGGAGCCGACGCCCATGGCGAAGACCATCACCGACAGCACGACGGACGCCTGGGTGACGGAGTCGCCGATGAGGTAGGAGCCGAGGGCGAGCAGCTCCAGTTCGTACACGAGCCCGCAGGCGGCGCAGACGAACACCGTGGCCAGGACGAGGAGTCGGCCGGTCCGGGGCTGTACGGGCAGGGCGGCCGGGACGGTCTGCACGCCCCGCGGCTCCGCCGCCGGGAGCACCCCGCGGGGGGCGGAACGGTCGATCATGCAGCGAACCGTACGTCACCGCCCACTGGCACCCTGTCACCCACATGGGTGTAAGTACCGCAACTGTCCCGCCAGTTGGCGTAATCCGTACGCAACCTGGCGTAGGGGACGGGGCCTAGACGGGGGCCCCCATCCGGACCCCGACCCGGGTGCGGGTGGCCACCAGCTGGCCCTCCTGCGGGTAGGCGTGCCAGGTCCGCCAGCGCACCTGCCCCTCGTGCCGCTGCGCGAGCATGGCGGTGAAGGCGTGCGGGTCGCCCGGAAAGGTCCCCGCCAGTCCGTTCGGGTGGTCCGCGACCAGGGCGAGCAGCTCCTGCGCCCGCCCCGCGAAGGAGCCCCGCGAGAGGGTCTCGACCCGCGCGGCGAACTCGTACTCCCAGTCCCCCACCCGCTTCGCCACGCCCAGCGGCAGCGGCGTGCGGCTGCCGGGCATGCAGGCGACCGTCTCCGAGCAGTGCACCTCGCCCTCCTCCAGGAGCACCTGATGGGAGGCGCCGAGCAGGCGCAACTCCACCTTCGCGTCCGCGAGCTGGAGGTTCAGTACGGCCAGGGCGGGCAGCCGGTCCCGTCCCAGCGCCCAGGCGAGATCGGCGGCACGCGTGTCGGTGTAAGTGGTCTGGAGGGTCGTGAGCATGAGTCGGCTCCGCAAACGCGCGAGGGAGAGGAGCCGGGCCCGCCAGCGGTATGCAACGGGTGGGGGGACACCGGCACGGGTCCACAGGAAGTCCAGGGAGGTCCTCCGAGGACTGGTCTACTCAACCGAGGGAATCATGAAAGGCACGGCACTCACAGCGTTTTTACCCAACTTGACGGGGTTTACATCCCCTGGGGGGCTACCCGGTTCACGTGTTCAAGAACGGCCCCTCCCCGGGCCCTCGTACGCACCCGAACAAGAAGACGCCCGAGGGAAGTTGTCCCCACCGGGCGCCCCGTCCACGCGGCCGCGGCCGCCCCGGTCCAGTGTCAGCTGCCCCCGCACCCTCCGCCACCGCAGGACGAGCCGCAGGAGGACGACGAACCGCAGGAGGACGAGGATCCGCAGGAGGACGAGGATCCGCAGGAGGAGGAAGAGCCCCCGCCGCCCGCCCACCAGCTGCCGCCGGAGCTCCCTCCGCTGCCGGATCCTCCCCCGCCGGAGACCTTCTTCACGACCCAGACGACCGCTCCCGCGACCGCCGCGACGACCAGCACGACGACGACCATGTCCTCGCCCCCTTCTGACGCCCCGGTCCCCCGGGGTGCGGGATCCCCGCGTCCCGCGTGCAGGGGGGATGCCCCCCGGCCAGATGCGCCAAAGCACACTTGAGCAACTCCAGAGGTTCCCCGCAGGATGGCGCCCATGAGCGCACCCGTGGGCGGCGACCGCCCCTTCCTGAACCGCCGCCTGGCCTCCTTCGGCACCACGATCTTCGCGGAGATGTCGGCCCTGGCCGCCCGCACCGGATCGATCAACCTGGGGCAGGGCTTCCCCGACACCGACGGCCCCGCCGAGATCGCCGAGGCGGCCGTCCGGGCGATCCGCGACGGCCGGGGCAACCAGTACCCGCCGGGCCCGGGCGTCCCCGAGCTCCGCCAGGCCGTCGCCGCCCACCAGCAGCGCTTCTACGGCCTGTCCTACGACCCCGACACCGAGGTGCTGGTCACCGCGGGCGCCACCGAGGCCATCGCCGCCGCCCTCCTCGCCCTCCTCGAACCGGGCGACGAGGTCATCGCCCTGGAGCCGTTCTACGACTCCTACGCCGCCTGCATCGCCATGGCCGGCGCCGTCCGCGTCCCGCTCACCCTGCGCGCCCCGCACTTCCGCCCCGACCTCGACGCCCTGCGCGACGCGGTCACCCCGCGCACCCGCCTGCTGCTGCTCAACACCCCGCACAACCCGACGGGCACCGTCCTCACCCGCGAGGAGCTCGCCGCCGTCGCCGAACTGGCCGTCGAGCGCGACCTGCTCGTCGTCACCGACGAGGTCTACGAGCACCTGGTCTTCGAGGGCGGCCACACCCCGCTCGCCTCCCTGCCCGGGATGCGCGAGCGCACCGTCACCATCTCCTCCGCCGGCAAGACCTTCTCCTTCACCGGCTGGAAGGTCGGCTGGATCACCGCCCCGCCCGCGCTGGTCTCGGCCGTCCGCTCGGCGAAGCAGTTCCTCACCTACGTCTCCTCCGGCCCCTTCCAGTACGCCGTCGCCGAGGCCCTCTCCCTGCCCGACACCTACTACGACGCCTTCCGCGCCGACCTCGCCGCCAAGCGCGACCTGCTCGCCGAGGGGCTCGACGCCGCCGGGTTCCGGGTCTTCCGCCCCCAGGGCACCTACTTCATCACCACCGACGTCTCGCCCCTGGGCGAGAAGGACGGCCTGGCCTTCTGCCGCGCCCTGCCCGAGCGCTGCGGGGTCGTCGCCATCCCGAACCAGGTCTTCTACGACGACCGCGAGGCCGGCGCCACCCAGGTGCGCTGGGCCTTCTGCAAGAAGACGGAGGTCCTCCGCGAAGCCGTGGACCGGCTTAGGGCACTCTAGGGCTCGATATGGACGTGACGACGAGACAGACCCCGCCCGCCCCCGCGCGGGCCCCGCGGGCCCCACGAAGACAGGAGACGGTCTGGTCGGCCGGGCTCGCGCTCGCGGTGTTCGCCGCCGTCCGCGGGGCCGGGGCGCTGGTGATCGCCGTCGGGGCCTGGTGGGCCGGGCGGAACCCGGTGCGGGTCCTCGGCGGCTCCTGGGACTCCTACTGGTACCTCTCCATCGCCGCCCACGGCTACGGCCGCACCCAGATGTGGCCTGCCTCGGACTCCATCCAGAGCGACTCCGCCTTCTTCCCGCTGTTCCCGCTGCTGGTGCACCTCCTCGGCGGCGGCCCCGTCGCCGGGCTGGTGGTGGCCTGGACGGCGGCGGCCGCCGCCGCCGTCGGGGTGTACCGGGTCGGGGAACGGCTGCTCGGGCCGCGGGCCGCGGTGCTGCTCGTCGCGCTGTGGGCCTCGCTGCCGCACGCGGTGGTGCTGGGCCTCGCCTACACCGAGCCGCTGCTGTGCGCGCTGGCCTCCTGGGCCCTGTACGCGCTGCTGCGGGAGCGCTGGCTGTGGGCGGCCTCCCTGGCGGTGCTCGCCGGGCTGACCCGGCCCACCGGGATCGCCGTGGCCGCCGCCGTGAGCGTGGTGGCCCTGCGGGAGCTGCTGCGGGGCAGCCGCGCGCCCGCGGTGTGGGCGGCCGGACTGCTCGCGCCCGCGGGCTGGGCCGGGTACGTGGCGGCCGTCGGGATACGCCGGCACGAGTGGCTGGGCTACTTCACCGTCCAGCGGCAGTGGGGCTCGCGCTTCGACTTCGGGGCCGGAACGGTCGGCGTCGTGGACAAGGTCCTGACCGGCGGCGACGTCACGATCCCGGTGGCCGTGACGGTGGCCACGCTGGCCGCGGCGGTGCTGCTCGCCGTGCTCCTGCTGCTGGACCGGGCACCGCTGGCGCTGCTCGTCTACACCGCCACCCTGCTGGTGATCACCCTCGGCGGGGCGGGGTTCTTCGAGTCCAAGCCGCGGTTCCTGCTGCCCGCGTTCCCGCTGCTGCTGCCCCTGGCCGCCGCGATGGCGAGAGCCCGGCCCCGCACGGCGGTCGTGGTGACCGCCTGCATGGCCGGGCTCTCGTACGGCTACGGGGCGTACCTCACGCTCATGGCGAAGGTACCCCTCTAGCGGGCCGTGGGGCGGGGACGGCTAGGCGTCGTCCCCGTCCTCGGAGTCGCCCTCTGCGGAGTCGACCTCCTTCTCCAGGCCGAGCTGCTCGATGAGCCACTTGTCGAACTCGATCGACGCACGGACCCAGCTGACCGTGGAGGACACGAAGTGCTCCAGGCTGACGCCGGTGCCGATCAGCATCTGCGCTTCGCCGATCAGCCGGACGGAGCCGTCGTCGTGGGTGTGGCTGTAGACCTTGGGCCACAGGGTGCGGCGGTTCCAGTCGTCGATCGACTCGAGCAGCTGCGGCTTGTCGTCGATCGCGTGCGGACGGTCGTAGAAGGTGCGGACGGAGAAAACCTGCTGCTCGCCCTCACCGCGGAACATGAAGTACGTGCGGAAGTCCTCCCACGGCGCCGCGAGGTCTCCCTCGTCGTCGACTACGTACTTGAGCTCCATCTGCTCCAGGAGCTGCTTCACCAGATCCTGGTCGGGGACGACGGGGCCCGCCGGTCCTGTGGCCTGCGGTTCGGGCTGACCCCCGAAGTTCGGAATCGAGGCCGGGTCGATGCTCACCGTGTACTTCCCTTCGTGCGGATACAGCCATCCTCCACCATCGCGCCCACCCCGTGTCCAGCCCCGCACCCGCGATCCGCTCCGGGCGGACACGGGAGCGCGGCGGTCCTTACGGATGCGGGGCTACAGGGCCCGCCCGACCAGCAGGTCGTCCCCGGCCACGTCGACCCGAACTGTGTCGCCGTCGCGGACCTCGCCGGACAGGATCTCCTTCGCCAGCCGGTCGCCGACCGCCGTCTGGATCAGGCGGCGCAGCGGGCGCGCGCCGTACGCCGGGTCGTTGCCCTTGTCGGCCAGCCAGGCCAGGGCCTCGGGCGTGACGTCCAGGGCCAGGCGGCGGTCGGCGAGGCGCTTGGCCAGGCGGGAGATCTGGAGCTCGGCGATGTGCGCCAGCTCGTCCCGGGTGAGGGCCGAGAAGACGACGAGGTCGTCGAGGCGGTTGAGGAACTCCGGCTTGAAGCTCGCCCGGACCACGTCCAGGACGCGCGCCTTCTTGTCCTCGGCGGAGGTGACCGGGTCGACCAGGAACTGGCTGCCCAGGTTGGAGGTGAGGATCAGGATGGTGTTGCGGAAGTCGACCGTGCGGCCCTGGCCGTCGGTGAGGCGGCCGTCGTCGAGGACCTGGAGCAGGATGTCGAAGACCTCGGGGTGGGCCTTCTCGACCTCGTCCAGCAGCACCACGCTGTACGGGCGGCGGCGGACGGCCTCGGTGAGCTGGCCGCCCTCCTCGTAGCCGACGTAGCCGGGCGGGGCGCCGACGAGGCGGGCCACGCTGTGCTTCTCGGAGTACTCCGACATGTCGATGCGGACCATGGCCCGCTCGTCGTCGAAGAGGAAGTCCGCGAGGGCCTTGGCCAGCTCGGTCTTGCCCACGCCCGTGGGGCCCAGGAAGAGGAACGAGCCGGTCGGCCGGTCCGGGTCGGCGATGCCGGCGCGGGTGCGGCGCACGGCGTCGGCGACGGCCCGCACGGCCTCGGTCTGCCCGATCAGGCGGCGGCCCAGCTCGTCCTCCATGCGCAGGAGCTTCTGGGTCTCCCCCTCCAGGAGGCGGCCGGCCGGGATGCCGGTCCAGGCGCCGACCACGTCCGCGATGTCGTCCGGGCCGACCTCGTCCTTGACCATGGCGTCCTTGGAGGGACCGGCCTGCGCCTCCTCCTCCGTGGCCTCGGCCAGCTCGCGCTCCAGCGCGGGGATCTCCCCGTAGAGCAGCTTGGAGGCGGAGTCGAAGTCCCCGTCGCGCTGGGCACGCTCGGCCTGGCCGCGCAGGTCGTCCAGGCGCTCCTTGAGCTCGCCGACGCGGTTGAGGGACTGCTTCTCCTTCTCCCAGCGTGCGGTGAGGCCGCGCAGCTCCTCCTCCTTGTCGGCGAGGTCCTTGCGCAGCTTCTCCAGGCGCTCGATCGAGGCCGGGTCGGACTCGTTCTTCAGCGCCAGCTCCTCCATGCGCAGGCGGTCGACGGAGCGCTGGAGCTCGTCGATCTCCAGCGGCGAGGAGTCGATCTCCATGCGCAGCCGGGAGGCGGCCTCGTCGACGAGGTCGATGGCCTTGTCGGGGAGGAAGCGGGAGGTGATGTACCGGTCGGAGAGGGTGGCGGCGGCGACGAGGGCGCTGTCGTTGATGACCACCTTGTGGTGGGCCTCGTAGCGGCCCTTGAGGCCGCGCAGGATGGCGATGGTGTCCTCGACGGTGGGCTCCGCGACCAGCACCTGCTGGAAGCGGCGCTCCAGCGCCGGGTCCTTCTCGATGCGCTCGCGGTACTCGTCGAGGGTGGTGGCGCCGACCATCCTCAGCTCGCCGCGGGCCAGCATGGGCTTGAGCATGTTGCCCGCGTCCATGGCGGAGTCCCCGCCGGCGCCGGCGCCGACGACGGTGTGCAGCTCGTCGATGAAGGTGATGATCTGGCCCTCGCTCGACTTGATCTCGGCGAGGACGGTCTTGAGGCGCTCCTCGAACTCGCCGCGGTACTTCGCGCCGGCGACCATGGCGCCGAGGTCGAGGGAGACGAGGCGCTTGTTCTTGAGCGACTCGGGGACGTCGCCCTTGACGATGCGCTGGGCCAGGCCCTCGACGACGGCGGTCTTGCCGACGCCGGGCTCGCCGATGAGCACCGGGTTGTTCTTGGTGCGGCGCGAGAGGACCTGGACGACGCGCCGGATCTCGTGGTCGCGGCCGATGACGGGGTCGAGCTTGCCCTCGCGGGCGGCTGCCGTGAAGTCGGTGCCGAACTTCTCCAGGGCCTTGTACTGGCCCTCGGGGTCGGGGGTGGTCACCCGCCGTCCTCCTCGTGCGTTCTCGAAGGCGGCCAGCAGCTTCTTCGCGGTCGCGCCCTGGGCGGAAAGGACCTCACCGGCCGCGCCGCCCTTGGCGGCGACGGCGATGAGGAGGTGTTCGGTGGAGAGGTAGTCGTCGCCGAGCGCCTTGGCCTCGGAGTCGGCTTCGGCGAGCACGGCGAGCAGGTCGCGGCTGGGCTGCGGCGGCGCGACCGTGGAGCCGGTGACGCTGGGCAGGGCGGCGAGCAGCCGCTCGGCGCCGGAGCGGACGGCGGCCTGGTCGGCCTCGGTCGCGGCGAGCAGGTCGGTGATGTTCTCGTTGTCCTCGCCGGCGAGCAGGGCCAGCAGCAGGTGTGCGGGGGTCAGGTCGGCGTGGCCGTCCTTGACGGCCCTGCTGGTGGCCGCGTTCAGCGCGTCACGGCTCTTGTTGGTCAGCTCGGCGTCCACTCTCGGTTTCTCCTCTCCGGCGGGCTACGACTCTCCAGGTGCAGAACTCTGACTGCTTCAGCGTCTGCAAAGTTGAGTCTATTCCACTCAAGGCCGGATCCGGGCCGGACATATGCTTCGGACCATGCCTGATTCCAAGCCGGTCCACGACGTACTCAACCCGACCCCCGCCTACCTCGCCTTCTGGCGGGAGCGGCACATCTGCACCCTGACCACCCCGCGGCCCGACGGCACCCCGCACGTGGTCCCGGTGGGGGTGACGTACGACCCGGAGGCCGGGCTGGCGCGGGTGATCAGCAACAAGCACAGCAGGAAGGTGCGCAACGTGCTGGCGGCGCCGGACGGCGGCGCGCGGGTGGCGGTGTGCCAGATGGAGGGCCGGCGCTGGGCGACGCTGGAGGGGCGGGCGGTGGTCCGCACGGACGAGGCGTCGGTCGCGGACGCGGTGGAGCGCTACGCCGAGCGGTACGGGCGGACGCCCTCGCCGAACCCGGACCGGGTGGTCCTGGAGATCACCCTGGACCGCGCCATGGGGCGCGCCTGAGGAAAACGGCCGGATTCGAGCGGTCCTCCAGAGATTCTCAGGGGATCCTCAGCCGGATGTCCGGTTCGGGCACTGGACGCGGACAGCACAACGGCGCCATCGTGGTCAGGTCCACGATGGCGCCGTTGTGTGGGGGAAGCACCTGGAGCGATCTGCAACGACGGGGGAATCGCCTCAGGCACTGCGGGGGGTGGCGGTGGTGATATCGGGTTCGAAGAGCTGGTGATCGCGCTGATCGAGGTTGACGAAGACCATGCCGTACCGCACTTCGCAGCGGACGGGCTGCGGTGCGCCCCGGGGGCGGCGCAGGCAGCGGTAGGCACGGACGTCCTCGTCCTCCTCGCGCACGATGACGATCGGCTGGCCGAACAGGGTGACCATCAGCGAGTCGCCGGCGTAGGGGATCGCCGTGGCGAGATCGATGAACTGCCAGCCAGAGCGGTATGCCGAGGCCATCTCGCGCCGAAAGTCGCGGTCGTCGGGGGTCATCAGGCGGCCGTCGCAGGAGTGCTGTTCCAGCCCAGGTCGGCACCGAGGTCGTTGGTCCGCGCGCCGGGGGCGACGTTCCAGCCGAGATCGGTCTTGCCCGCCGGCTCGGCGGTCGCACCGGCAACCGCCGGCACGCCGTCCGCGTCACCGTGAACGGCTGCTGCTGCCCCGAAGACCGCAACGGCGGAGAAAACAACGGCAAGCGCCGAGCGAAGCATTCTCTTATACATGGTCGGCTTCGTCCTCACTTGATGGAATCCTCTCCCCCGCACTGTCAGACGATGGCTCATTCAGGCACGTCAGTGCCACAGGGACGATGCATCATGTTCTTACATGTTCAGGACCCTGGGGGGTGGAGATTTGGCAAGAAGCGAGACAAACCCGACACATCACCACCCCGTCACGGAGTTGTGTGCCGAGGGAGCGCGCGTCTACGCGGCAGCCCTGAGCACCGGGCGCATCGCCCGCGGAGAGGTCAGGAACGCCCCCTGCCTGCTCGAATTCGCCCTCCTGCGACCCGACCCGGACGACGCGAACCAACTGCGCGCGGTTCCCCCCTCCGTCGCACTCGCCCAGCGGCTCCACCCGCTCGAACGGGAGATCCAGGACCGCCGGCGCACCGCCGTGGAACTGACCGACGCGTTCGAGCCGTTCCTCACCATCAGCGCCCAGAGCCCCGCCAACACCCACGCCATCACGGTGCTGGAGGGGTTCGACCAGATCAACGCCGCCCTCGACCTGGCCACCGCCGAGTGCCACACCGAGGCCCTGACCGTCCAGCCCGGCGGCGCACGGCCGTCGTTCATCCTCACCGAGGCACTGGAGCGGGCCAGGCCGCTGATCGACCGCGGCGTGAGCATCCGCACGCTCTACCAGCACACGGTGCGCCACAGCCAGGGCACGCTCGCCTACGTGGACCGGATATCCACGGGCAAGGTGGAGATCCGCACGCTGGAGGAGCTCATAGAGCGTCTCATGATCTTCGACCGCACGGTGGCGTTCATCCCGGCGAGCGATGACCGAAAAGTGGCCCTGGAGTTGCGGCACCCGGGGCTGATCGACTATCTGATCCGGGTCTTCGAGCAGCTGTGGCGCAGGGCCGTGCCGCTGACCGACGAGGTCACCTACACGCACAGCCCCGACGGCATCTCGGGCGTCCAGCGCTCCATCGCCCAGCTCCTCATCGAGGGGCACGTCGACGAGGCGATCGCCCGCCGCCTGGGGATGAACGTCCGCACCTGCCGCGCCCACATCGCGAAGCTGGCCACCGCCCTCGGCAGCGGCAGCCGGGCCCAGCTGGGCTACCTCATCGCCCAGTCCGGCATCCTGCACAGCGAGGGCGACGCGGAGGGCGGCCCGGGCTGCCAGGGGCCCGCTGAGGGGCTCACGGCGCCCCGCTGAGGAACGGGCCGGGGGAATATGCCGAAGGCCCCGTCCCGCCCCCTGGAGGGGCCGGACGGGGCCTTCGTACGCGCTGCGGGCCCGGGCGTCAGTCCATCGGGCGCTTGGGGCGCCAGACGACCAGGGCGCTGCCCGGCTGCGGCGGCTGGTACGGGACCAGGTCGCGCCGGTACGAGGCGTGCACCGCGGCCTCGCGGGCCCGGAGGGCGGCGGCCGCTCCGTCCACCGCCGTGGAGAGCTCGGCGACGCGCTGCTGGAGCGCGGCCACCTGGTTCTCCAGTTCGATGATCCGCTTGATGCCCGCCAGGTTGATGCCCTCGTCCTGGGACAGCTGCTGCACCGTGCGGAGCAGCTCGATGTCCCGGGCCGAGTAGCGCCGGCCGCGCCCGGCCGTGCGGTCCGGGGAGACCAGGCCGAGGCGGTCGTACTGGCGGAGGGTCTGCGGATGCAGTCCCGAGAGCTGGGCGGCCACCGAGATCACGTAGACCGGGGTCTCGTCGGTCAGCTGGTACGCCCCGTCACCGAAGCGGGACTGTCGTCGGCGGCCTTCCATGTCAAGCTCCCTTCGCGGACTCGAACAGCAGGGCGCGCGGATCGTCGGACCCGGTGGCGTCCCGGTACATCTCCAGGGCCTCGCGGGCCTTGTCGGACAGTTCCGCCGGTACCGCGACCTCCACCGTGACGAGCAGGTCGCCGCGGGTGCCGTCCTTGCGGACCGCGCCCTTGCCGCGGGCCCGCATCGTACGGCCCGTGGGGGTGCCCGGGGGGAGCTTCAGGGTCACCGGGGGGCCGCCCAGGGTGGGGACCTTGATGTCGGCGCCCAGGGCCGCCTCGGCGATCGTGACGGGCACGGTCACGGTGAGGTTGTCGCCCTTGCGGCCGAACACCGGGTGGGTGCCGACGTGCACGACGACGTAGAGGTCGCCGGCCGGGCCGCCGCGCTCGCCCGGGGCGCCCTTGCCGCGCAGCCGGATCCGCTGGCCGTCGGAGACGCCCGCCGGAATCCGGACCTGCATGGTCCGGGAGGACTTGGCGCGCCCGCTGCCCTTGCAGACCTCGCAGGGGTTCTCCGCGATCAGGCCGCGGCCCTTGCAGTCCGCGCAGGGGTCGGTCAGCGAGAAGCCGCCGCCGCTGCCCCGGGACACCTGTCCGGTGCCGACGCAGGTCGGGCACACCCGGGGCGTGCCGTTCTGGTCGCCGGTGCCCGAGCAGGCCTTGCAGGGAGCCTGCGAGGACATCCGCAGCGGGACCGTCGCCCCGTCCACGGCCTCCGTGAAGGAGAGCGTGACCTCGGACTCGATGTCCTGCCCGCGGCGCGGCTGGGTGCGGGTGCCCGCACCGGCGCCGGCGCCGCGGTTGAACAGGCCGCCGAAGACGTCGCCCAGGCCGCCGCCGAAGCCGCCCTGGCCGGCGCCCTGGGTACCCCCGAAGAGGTCGCCCAGGTCGAAGTTGAACGAGCCGCCCCCGCCCGGACCGGGGCGGAAGCCCCCGTTGCCGAACAGGGCGCGGGCCTCGTCGTACTCCTTGCGCTTCTTGGCGTCGCCGAGGACGTCGTTCGCCTCGGAGATCTCCTTGAAGCGCTCCTCGGCCGAGGCGTCGCCCTTGTTGGCGTCCGGGTGGAACTCGCGGGCGAGCTTCCGGTACGCCTTCTTGATCTCGGCCTCGGTGGCGTCCTTCGGGACACCGAGGACCTTGTAGTAGTCCTTCTCGACGAAGTCCTTCGTGCTCATCCCCGGTGACCCTCCTCTCGGCTACCTACATGGTGTGCGTCAGCCCTTGTCGGGGGCATCCGTGTCCTTGTCGGACGGCGTGTCGCCGTCGGCGGACTCGGACTTCGCGGCGGGTGCCGCGCCCGGCTGGGGCTCGGCCACCGCGACCCGCGCGGGGCGGATCGTGCGCTCGCCGATCCGGTACCCCGGCTGCAGGATCGCCACGCAGGTCGTCTCGGTGACGTCCGGCGCGTACGAGTGCATCAGGGCCTCGTGGATCGTCGGGTCGAAGGGCTCGCCCTCCTTGCCGAACTGCTGCAGCCCCATCTTGGCCGCGGCCGTCTCCAGACCCTCGGCCACCGACTTGAAGCCGCCGACCACCTCGCCGTGCTCCCGGGCCCGGCCGATGTCGTCCAGGGTCGGCAGGAGCTCCGACAGCAGGTTCGCGACCGCGATCTCCTTGACGGCGACCCGGTCCCGCTCCACGCGGCGGCGGTAGTTCTGGTACTCCGCCTGGAGCCGCTGGAGGTCCGCGGTGCGCTCGCCGAGCGCGGTGCGGGCCTGGTCCAGCTGCGCCAGGAGAGCAACGTCCTGAGCGTCCCCGGCGGGGGCCGCCTCCTCCTTCTCGGAGGAGTCGGCGGCCTTCGCCCCGGCGTCGTCAGCGGCCGAGCCGTTGGGGACTTCGGGCTTCTCGTCGAAGCCCGGGGTCTCCTCCGACATCAGGCCTGGCCGCCCTTCGGCTTGTCCTCGTCGACGATCTCGGCGTCGACGACGTCGTCGTCGGCCTTGGCCTGGCCCGCGTCACCGGCGCCGCCGGCGGCCTGGGCGGCCTGCGCGTCGGCGTAGATGGCCTGGCCCAGCTTCTGGCTGACCGCGGCGAGCTTCTCCGTGGCCGTGCGGATCTCGGCGGTGTCCTCGCCCTTGAGCTTGTCCTTCAGCTCGGTGACGGCCGTCTCGACCTCGGTCTTGACCTCGGCCGGGACCTTCTCCGCGTTGTCCGCGAGGAACTTCTCCGTCTGGTAGACGAGCTGCTCGCCCTGGTTGCGGGACTCGGCGGCCTCGCGGCGGCGGTGGTCCTCCTCCGCGTACTGCTCCGCCTCCTGGCGCATGCGGTCGACCTCGTCCTTGCCGAGCGAAGAGCCGCCGGTGACGGTCATCTTCTGCTCCTTGCCCGTGCCGAGGTCCTTCGCGGTCACGTGCATGATGCCGTTCGCGTCGATGTCGAAGGAGACCTCGATCTGCGGGACGCCGCGCGGGGCCGGCGGCAGGCCCGTCAGCTCGAACATGCCGAGCTTCTTGTTGTACGCCGCGATCTCGCGCTCGCCCTGGTAGACCTGGATCTGCACGGACGGCTGGTTGTCCTCGGCCGTCGTGAAGATCTCCGACCGCTTGGTCGGGATGGTCGTGTTGCGCTCGATGAGCTTGGTCATGATGCCGCCCTTGGTCTCGATGCCGAGGGACAGCGGGGTCACGTCGAGGAGCAGGACGTCCTTGACCTCACCCTTGAGCACACCGGCCTGGAGGGTGGCGCCGATGGCGACGACCTCGTCCGGGTTGACGCCCTTGTTGGCGTCCTGACCGCCGGTGAGCTCCTTGACGAGCTCGGCGACGGCCGGCATGCGGGTGGAGCCGCCGACCAGGACCACGTGGTCGATCTCGGACAGGTTGATGCCCGCGTCCTTGATGACGTTGTGGAACGGGGTCTTGCAGCGGTCGAGCAGGTCCGCGGTCAGCTGCTGGAACTGCGAGCGCGTGAGCTTCTCGTCCAGGTGCAGCGGGCCCTCGGCGGAGGCCGTGATGTACGGCAGGTTGATCGTGGTCTCCGTGGAGGAGGACAGCTCGATCTTCGCCTTCTCGGCGGCCTCGCGCAGGCGCTGGAGCGCCATCTTGTCCTTGGAGAGGTCGACGCCGTGGCCGTTGGCGAACTGCTTCACCAGGTAGTCGACGACGCGCTGGTCCCAGTCGTCGCCACCGAGGTGGTTGTCACCGTTGGTGGCCTTGACCTCGACGACGCCGTCACCGATCTCCAGGAGGGACACGTCGAAGGTGCCGCCGCCGAGGTCGAAGACGAGGATGGTCTGGTCGTCCTTGTCGAGGCCGTAGGCCAGGGCGGCGGCCGTCGGCTCGTTGACGATGCGCAGGACGTTGAGGCCCGCGATCTCGCCGGCCTCCTTCGTCGCCTGGCGCTCGGAGTCGTTGAAGTAGGCCGGGACGGTGATGACCGCGTCCGTGACCTTCTCGCCCAGGTACGCCTCGGCGTCGCGCTTCAGCTTCTGCAGGATGAAGGCGCTCATCTGCTGCGGGTTGAAGTCCTTGCCATCCAGGTTGATCTTCCAGTCAGTGCCCATGTGGCGCTTGACGGAGCGGATGGTCCGGTCCACGTTCGTGACCGCCTGGCGCTTGGCCACCTCGCCGACGAGGACCTCGCCGTTCTTGGCGAAGGCGACGACGGACGGCGTGGTCCTGGCACCCTCGGCGTTGGTGATGACGGTGGGCTCGCCGCCTTCGAGAACGCTGACGACGGAGTTAGTGGTGCCCAGGTCGATGCCGACCGCACGTGCCATTTCGATTCCTCCAGCTGACTTGAGTGGAACAGACTCAAGGATGCACGGCGGCCGCGCCCGCGTCAACAGAGCTGAGCCGAGGGGGCTCAACCTTTAGGTCACCCCTACACTCACGGTCCGCCCGGATCGCCCGCGATCCGCCCCTGCGGGGCCCGCGGCGGGGGACGCGGCACCCGGGCCCCGGCCTCCCGCCCGGCACCCGAACGGGTTCCCGGCGCGCCGTGCGGCCGCGCGGCGCACCGGGGGGCGGGCCGGGGTCCGGCAGCGTGCGGGCATGCCCCTGATGCCGCCCCTCCCCGCCCGGCCGCGGCCCCCGCGGATCCGGCTCCCGCGGATCCGGCCCCTGCGGATCCGGCTCCGGATGCCGGCCCGCGCCCCGCTCCGGTGGCCGGCCGGACCCCCCGCGAAGCGCGTCTGCGACCTGATCGGCGCGGCGGCCCTGCTGGCGGTGTGCGCCGGCCCGGTCCTGCTGGCGGCCGCCGTGCTGTACGGGGCCCGGCGCGCGGGCGTCCTCGTACGGGAGCCCGCCCTCGGCCTGGCCGGGCGGCCCTTCCGCACCTGGCGGCTGCGGACCGGGGGCGCGGGGCGGCCGGGGGCGTGGGTGCGGCGGTGCGCCCTGGACGGACTGCCGCAGCTGCTGAACGTGCTGCGTGGCGAGATGTCGCTGGTCGGGCCGCGCCCCGGGGCGGGCGCCGAGCACCCCGAACGCCTGCTCGTACGTCCCGGAATGACCGGATTGTGGCAGGTCAGCGCACGTTCCGACCTCCCCTGGGAGGAGATGGCCCTGCTGGACCGGCACTATGTGGAGAGCCATTGGCTGGGGATGGACCTCGCGATCCTCGCGAAGACCCCTCGGGCCGCCTTCCGACAGAGGCGGGCCTGAGCGACACAGATCACCGCTCACTCACCTACAGTGCGGCGCGGGAAATGGGTAACCTCAAGCCTTGACTCAATAAGTTACCGCTTAGTAAGTCCCGCCCGAGGAGCCCTCCCATGCAACTCGCCGCGATCATCGTGTCGCTGGTCCTGACCGTGGTCGGCGTCGCGCTGCTCGCCCGAGCCGTGGCGCAGATCTACCGGTTCGTGAAACTCGGCCAACCCGTACCCGCGGGCAGTCGTACGGACCGCCCGAAGGAACGAACGATCACCCTGGTCAGGGAGTTCCTCGGGCACTCCCGGATGAACCGCTGGGGCATCGTCGGCTTCGCGCACTGGTTCGTCGCGATCGGCTTCCTGACGCTGCCGCCGACCCTGGTGCAGGCCTTCGGCCAGCTCTTCCAGGCCGACTGGCTGCTGCCGATCGTCGGCGACTGGCTGCCCTTCGAGCTCTACACCGAGTTCATCGGCGTGATGACGGTCGTCGGCATCGCCGTCCTGATGGTGATCCGCCTGCTCAACCTTCCCTCGCGCGCCGGTCGAAAGTCGCGCTTCGCGGGCTCGAAGGCCTGGCAGGCGTACTTCGTCGAGTGGGTCATCCTCACCATCGGCGTCGCCATCCTGTGCCTGCGCGGCCTCGAGGGCGCGATCCACGGCGTGGACACCTACGAGCCGGCGTACTTCGCCTCGTACCCGCTGGTCATGGCCTTCCAGGAGCTCTCGCCCAGCGGCATCCAGAACGCGATCTACTTCACCGCGATGGTGAAGATCAGCGTCTCGTTCATCTGGATGATCACGGTCTCGCTCAACACCAACATGGGTGTCGCCTGGCACCGCTTCCTCGGCTTCCCGAACATCTGGTTCAAGCGGAACGCCGACGGCGCGACGGCGCTCGGCGCCCTCCAGCCGATGACGAGCGGCGGCAAGGAGATCGACTTCGAGGACCCGGGCGAGGACGACGTCTTCGGCGTCTCCCAGGTCGAGCAGTTCTCCTGGAAGGGCATCCTCGACTTCTCCACCTGCACCGAGTGCGGCCGCTGCCAGTCGCAGTGCCCCGCCTGGAACACCGGCAAGCCGCTGTCCCCCAAGCTCCTCATCATGTCGCTGCGCGACCACGCGCACGCCAAGGCCCCGTACCTGCTCGCGGGCGGCGGCAAGACGATGGAGGGCGAGGAGAAGGCCTCGGCCGAGCAGCTCGCCGGCGTCCCCGCCGCGGCCCTCGCGGAGGCGGAGCGCCCGCTCATCGGCACCGCCGAGGAGAACGGCGTCATCGACCCGGACGTGCTGTGGTCCTGCACCACCTGCGGTGCGTGCGTGGAGCAGTGCCCGGTCGACATCGAGCACATCGACCACATCGTCGACATGCGCCGCTACCAGGTGATGATCGAGAGCGCGTTCCCGTCGGAGGCGGGCACGATGCTCAAGAACCTGGAGAAGAAGGGCAACCCCTGGGGCCTGGCCAAGAAGCAGCGGGTGGAGTGGACGAAGGAGGTCGACTTCGAGGTCCCGATCATCGGGAAGGACGCGGAGGACCTCTCGGAGTTCGACTACCTGTACTGGGTCGGCTGCGCCGGCGCGCTGGAGGACCGGGCGAAGAAGACCACGAAGGCCTTCGCCGAGCTGCTGAACATCGCGGGCGTCAAGTTCGCGATCATGGGCGGCGAGGAGAAGTGCACCGGTGACTCGCCGCGCCGCCTGGGCAACGAGCCGCTGTTCCAGCAGCTGGGCCAGGAGAACGTCGCGATGCTGAACATGGCGTTCGGCGAGGACGACGAGGACCCGTCGACGAAGAAGCCGAAGTCGGCGAAGCGGATCGTCTCGACCTGCCCGCACTGCTTCAACACCATCGCGAACGAGTACCCGCAGCTGGGCGGCGAGTACGAGGTCATCCACCACACGCAGCTGCTCCAGCACCTGATCGACGAGGGCCGCCTCACCCCGGTCACCCCGGTCGAGGGCCTGATCACGTACCACGACCCCTGCTACCTGGGCCGCCACAACAAGGTCTACACGCCGCCGCGCGAGATCATGTCGGCCGTCCCGGGCCTGCGCCAGCAGGAGATGCACCGCCACAAGGAGCGGGGCTTCTGCTGTGGCGCCGGTGGCGCGCGGATGTGGATGGAAGAGCGCATCGGCAAGCGCATCAACAACGAGCGCGTGGACGAGGCCCTGTCCCTCAACCCGGACATCGTCTCGACGGCGTGCCCGTTCTGCCTGGTCATGCTGACGGACTCGGTCAACGGCAAGAAGAACGACGGCCAGGCGAAGGAATCCGTCCAGGTCGTGGACGTGGCGCAGCTCCTGCTGGAGTCGGTGAAGGCCCCGGAGCCGACGGAGGAGGAACTGGCCCAGGCCGCCGCCGAAGCCGAAGCCGCCGCGGAGGCCGAGGCGAAGGCCGCCGCCGAAGCGAAGGCGAAGGCCGAGGCGGAAGCCAAGGCCAAGGCGGACGCGAAGGCGAAGGCCGACGCGGAAGCCAAGGCCAAGGCGGATGCGAAGGCGAAGGCCGACGCGGAAGCCAAGGCCAAGGCCGACGCGGAGGCGAAGGCCAAGGCGGAGGCTGAAGCCGAGGTGAACGCGGAGGCGGAGGCCGCTGCGGCCGACACCGAGGCCAAGGCCGAGGCGGAAGCCAAGGCCAAGGCGGAGGCCGAGCCGGAGGCGGACGCGGGCGACACCGAGGCGAAGGCCGACGCGGACGCCGAGGCCGCTCCCGCAGCGGAGGAGAAGGCGGAAGCCGCCGAGGCGAAGGCCGAAGCCGAGACGCCGGCCGAACCGAAGACCGAGGCCGAGGCCGACACCGAGGCGAAGCCGGAAGCCGAGGCGGACGCAGAAGCGGCGGCCAAGGCCGACAGCGAGCCGAAGGCGGAAGCCGCTCCGGAAGCCAAGACCGACACCGAGCCGAAGGCCGAAGCGAAGGCGGAAGCCGAGACCGACGCCGACGCCAAGGCGAAGCCGGAGGCCGACGCCAAGACCGAGGCCGACGCCCAGGCGAAGCCGGAGGCCGACGCCCAGGCGGACGCCGACGGCAAGACCGAGGCTGACGCCCAGGCTAAGCCGGAGGCCGACGCCAAGGCCGACGCCGACGCCGAGGCTAAGCCGGAGGCCGACGCCGAGGCCGAGGGTGACGCGCAGGTGGCGCCCGCCGAGGCGGAGTCCGAGGTGAAGACCGAGGGCGCCAAGTAGCGCCGGCGGCACGATCGACAGGAACGGCCGGTCCCCGTGGAGGGGGACCGGCCGTTCCCGCATGCCGGGCCGGGCACGGCGGGGCTTCCCACAGCCCCACCGGCGCCTGAGGTGGAAACGGAGAAAGGGCGGGGCGGGGAGACGGCTCCGCGCAGCGGCAGCGGCAGCGGCAGAGGCACCCGGAGGACCGCATGGCCCGGCCCGGGCCCGCCGCATCCGCCGCGCCCACCCCCACCCGCCAACATTCCGCCGACAAGGTGGCCAACAGCCACAAAAAGCCACGCACCCCCACGAACCCCCCACCCCCACGCCCCCTAGGGGATGTCACAGCTCAGCCGCAAAGGCCCCGTTTCCACCGGCCCGGCCACGACCGCCCGCCGGAGCAGGTACTTTCGATCACGTGGCTGGATTCAGGATCGGACGGGGCCGGGACGACAACCGCCCCCCGCAACAACCCCCGCACGCCCCGCGGCAGCAGCCGTACGGCCAGCAGCAGGCGCCCCAGGCGCAGGCGCAGGCGCCGTACGGCCATCAGCCGTACCCGCCCGCCGGCGGCCCGCCGCCGCAGCAGCACTGGCCCCAGCCGGGCGGCGGCGGCCACGGGGAGCCCGAGTACTTCGACCCGTACGGCGGCGGCCACCACCAGCAGCCGCACCACGCGCCCCCGCACGAGCCCGCGTACGCGGACAACCCGGGCCACACCCAGGCCTTCTCCCTCGGCGAGGACCCGTACGGCCAGGCCGCGACCTACCACGCCGGAGCGGCCGCCGCCGCCCCGGCCGGGCCGCGCCTGCACTGGAAGGACCTGCTGCGCGGCATCGTGCTGAGGCCCGGCCCGACGTTCCTCCAGATGCGCGACTACGCCGTCTGGGGTCCGGCGCTCACCGTGACCTTCATCTACGGCCTGCTCGCCGTCTTCGGGTTCGACAAGGCCCGCGAGGACGCGATCAAGGCGACCCTCACCCAGGCGATCCCGATCGTCCTGAGCACCGGCGCGGCCTTCGTCGTCTGCGGCCTCATCCTGGGCGCGGTCACCCACACCCTGGCCCGCCAGCTGGGCGGCGACGGGGCATGGCAGCCGACCGTGGGCCTGTCGATGCTGGTCATGTCGATCACGGACGCCCCGCGCCTGCTGGTGGCGGTCTTCCTCAGCGGCGACAACATGGTCGTGCAGGTCCTGGGATGGGCGACCTGGCTCGCGGCCGCCGCGCTGTTCACCTCGATGGTCAGCAAGTCGCACGACCTGCCCTGGCAGAAGGCGCTGGGCGCGTCCGCGATCCAGCTGGTCGCCCTGCTGTCGATGATCAAGCTGGGCATGCTCTGACCGCACGGCCGGACAGCCGGCCTCCCGAACACGGGAAGGGGCCCGCCGCGCACGGTGCGCGGCGGGCCCCTTCCCGTATGCCCTACGAGGCGTCCTACGACGTCAGGCGTCGAGGATCTGGCCCTCGCGCTTGACCACCGGCGGCTCCGTGGACCACGGGAACTCGATCCAGTCGTCGGTCTTCTTCCACACGTACTCGCACTTCACCAGCGAGTGCGACTTCTCGTAGATCACGGCCGAGCGCACCTCGGCGACGTGGCCGAGGCAGAAGTCGTGGACGAGCTTGAGCGTCTTCCCGGTGTCGGCCACGTCATCGGCGATGAGGACCTTCTTGTCGGTGAAGTCGATCGCCTCGGGCACGGGCGCCAGCATGACCGGCATCTCCAGGGTGGTGCCCACACCGGTGTAGAACTCCACGTTCACGAGGTGGATGTTCTTGCAGTCCAGCGCGTAGGCCAGACCGCCGGCGACGAACACCCCGCCCCGGGCGATGCTGAGGATGATGTCCGGCTCGTAGCCGTCGGCGGCGATGGTCTGCGCCAGCTCTCGGACGGCGCTGCCGAACGCCTCGTAGGTCAGGGTCTCGCGTACGTCGCTCATGCCTCGTGCCTCACCTGGGTGCGGTGGAAGTTCTGGAAGGAGCGCGAGGCGGTCGGCCCGCGCTGCCCCTGGTACCTGGACCCGTACCGCTCGCTGCCGTACGGGAACTCCGCGGGCGAGCTGAGGCGGAACATGCACAGCTGCCCGATCTTCATGCCCGGCCAGAGCTTGATCGGCAGGGTGGCGAGGTTCGACAGCTCCAGGGTCACGTGGCCCGAGAACCCGGGGTCGATGAACCCGGCCGTCGAATGCGTCACCAGGCCCAGGCGGCCCAGGCTGGACTTCCCCTCCAGTCTGGAGGCGATGTCCTCGGGGAGGGAGATGACCTCGTACGTCGAGGCGAGGACGAACTCACCCGGATGCAGGATGAAGGCCTCGTCCCCCTCCGGCTCGACCATGCGGGTCAGGTCGGGCTGCTCGATCGCGGGGTCGATGTGTGCGTAACGGTGGTTCTCGAAGACCCGGAAGAACCGGTCGAGGCGCACGTCGATGCTGGAGGGCTGCACCATCGACTCGTCGAAGGGGTCAATGCGAACCCGTCCGCTGTCGATCTCGGCCCGGATGTCTTTGTCGGAGAGAAGCACGTCCCGAGGATACGCAGAGCGCGCGGGCCGCCCCCAATCGAGAGCGGACCCGCGCGCCTCCGGAGCCGGGTGTGACGGCCCTACCGCTTGACGCCGCCCACGGGCACCGCGTGCCTCAGCCGCGCGCACCGCGGACACCGCAGCAGCCGCCCCGGTCCGATCCGGCCGGCACCGAGGTGCTGCAGCGGGAAGGAGGCGGTGCTGAAAACGTGCCCTTCGGCACAACGGACGACTGTGCGCTCCATCGAGTCCCTTTCCCCAACGAGCCGTACTGCGATGAATCGCCACATTAGGGGATGATCGGGACCCACTCCAGCCGCCGCTCCGCACCCCAAAGGTACGCCCCAACTCCCGCACCCGTGACGCCTGGTGCCCCGTCCGGAAGACGGCCGCCCCGCGGGCGGATTCACCGGGGGTCGATCATGGGGTACAGTGTGCAACGGTAGGGATCCAGGCAACTGGACCACTCTGCGGATGTAGTTTAATGGTAGAACATGAGCTTCCCAAGCTTATAGCGCGGGTTCGATTCCCGTCATCCGCTCTTGAACGAAGGCCCAGGTCAGCGACCTGGGCCTTCGTCGTTCCCCGATCCCTCGCCCCCTAGGTCCCGGACGGACGGGACGGCGTGAAGATGCGGTCCAGGTGGTGGTGGAGCACCGCGATCGCCGACTCCGGGCTGCGCTGGCCCACGAGGATGCTGGTGCCCAGGGTCGCCGCCATCGCGAGCAGGCTGATCGCCTCCGTGCGCGCGTCGGCGTGCGGGTCGGCCCGGCCGGCCTCCTGCGCCTGCTCCAGGAGTGCGGCCACGGCGTTCTCCGCGGCGTCGGGGTTGTCGATGAACGGCTGGGCGGCCAGGGCCTCGTCGGTGACGGACAGGATCGCGTAGGAGCTGTAGAGCAGGTGGAACGTACGGCTCTCCCCGTCGGTCGGCAGCGAGGCCGACAGCAGCGCCTCCACCGTGGCGCGCGGACCCGGGTCGGGGCCGGCGGCGGCCAGGCGGGCGCCCACCCGCGCGGTGAAGCGGTCGGTCAGGTGCTGGAGTCCGTAGAAGAGCAGCTTCTCCTTGGTCTCGAAGTAGTACTGCACGAGCCGGAGCGATACGCCGGCCTCCGCGGCCACGTCGCGCATGCCCACGGCGTGCAGCCCGCGCCGCCCCGCGACCCGGATGAGCGCCTCGGCGATCTGGGTCCGCCGCTCCTCGTGGTCCACGCGCCTGGGCATCCGCCGCGCCTCCGCTCGTCGGTCGAGATCGTGGTCCGGTTTTCCCCGGACCCGTTCATGGTACCGCTGTACCAACATCATGGTACGGTCGTATCACGAAGAAGCGATCTCCCCGGAGGTGCCCCGTGCCCCAGAACACGACCCGACCGCGCCGCGACGTCGGCCGCTACGTCAACGACGCCCTGCGGGACCGCTACTTCGCCGCCGCCGACGTGCTCTACGCGATGGGGGCACCCGCCCGCTCCGAGACGGACGTCGAGACGAGCTTCGGCACCACCCACGTCTACCGGTACGGCCCCGCGGACCCCGCCGCCGAGTCCCGGACCCCGATCGTCCTGATCCACGGCGCCGGGTACAGCTCGGCGATGTGGTACCCCAACACCCCCGGGCTCAGCCTCGACCGCCCCGTCTACGCCCTCGACACCCCCGGCGACGCGAACCGCAGCGTCCACCGCGAGCCGATGTGGCAGCCGGAGCGGGCCGCCCAGTGGATGGACGAGGCCCTCGACGCGCTCGGCCTGGACCGGGTCCACCTCGTCGGCTCCTCCTACGGCGGCTGGCTCGTGCTCAACCAGGCCCACCGGCGGCCCGGACGGCTCGCCTCGGTCACCGCCCTCGACCCCGGAGGCCTGGAGAGGGTCGGCCTGCGCTTCTTCGCCTGGGTCTTCATCAGCCTGTTCGCCACCTTCGCCCCGAAGGCACTGCGCCCCCGGCTCGCCAAGTGGCTGGACCAGCCGGTGATCGCCGTCCCCGAGATGCGCACGTGGATCCAGCTCGGCGCCCGCGCGTACCGGGTCCGCCGCCCCGCGCCGCTGCCGCTGGCCGAGGACGAGCTGCGGTCCATCCGGACCCCGCTCTACCTGGTCATGGGCAAGCACAGCCTGCTCGTGCACCCCCGGCGGCAGCTGGAGCGGGTGCCGCGCCTCGTCCCCGGGGCCCGCGCCGAGATCATCACCGCGACGGGGCACGGCCCGCAGATCGACCACCCCGACGTGGTCAACGCCCGGATGCTGTCCTTCATGGAGGACGTCGACACCCTCGACCCGGCCGCGGTCCGCGCATAGGGCCGCGGCAGGAGGGAGAGGAGCGGGTGCCGGCGGCGCCCTCGTGAACGCGGGCCCAGGTCATCGACCGGGCCCGCGTCGTCGTGCCGGGTGGCGGTCCGGGTCAGCGGGTGGCCGGGAGCCAGCCGTCCTGGACGGCGTGGACGCCGGCCTCGAAGCGGCTGCGGCCGTCCAGGCGCTCCATCAGCTCGGCGGCGATGCGCCGGGCGGTCCGGGGGGAGACGCCCAGCCGCTTGGCGATGGACTCGTCGGTCAGCCCCTCCGCCAGCAGCTGGACGACCTCCTTCTCCTGCCGGGTGCGCCCGGCGGCGTCCCGCACCGGGACGGCCCCCAGGGGGACGGCGGAGGCCCACACCGACTCGAACAGCGCGCACAGCGCGGTGACGGTCCCGGTGCCGTGCAGGACGATCGCGCCGACATGGGCGTCGGCGGTGTTCACGGGGAGCACGGCGAGCCGCCGGTCCATGATGATCATGCGGACCGGGAGCGACGCGGCCGTCCTGACCAGGCCGCCGCGGCGGCTCAGCCAGTCGACGTGCTCCTGGGTCGCCGCGTCGTTGCGCACGCTGTCCAGGTAGATGGTGCGCATCCGCACGCCCCGGTCGAGCATCTCCTCGTTCGGGCCGCGGCTGGCCCGCAGATCGGCCTCCGGATGGGCGCCGCCCGGGGCGAACGTCAGGACCTCGCTGGTGACTTCGTCGCTGAGCTGTGCCAGCCGGTTGCGGATCGCCTCGATCCCTGACAGGGACTCGCTCTCGCTGGGGGACTGCGGCTGGGAGGAGGCGCAGTCGGCGATCAGCTGGGCCGCCGCGGCCTGCGACAGGGCGAGACGTTCCTGCTGGCGTGCCAGCAGCAGGTTCATGGCCGCTTCCGCCCCCAGCGGGGCGAAGCCGCTCGGCGCGTGGTCGGCGGAGCGGATGAGCGCCATGGCGCTGAGCCGGTCCAGGGCCCCGCGGAGGTCCGACTCCTGCAGTCCGAGGCTCCGCGCCAGCTCCGCCACGCCGTCCTGGGGGCGGGTCAGCATCCCCCGGTAGACCTGCTCGGCTATGGGATCCAGGCCCAATGTCTGCAGCATCAGTTGCACGTTCTCCCCGAGTGCGCGGAGGCCTACCTTGCCGCCCGCTGTGTTGTCACGCCCTGGTCGTGGCCGTTTCATGCAAATGCATAAAACGCCCCGGCTATCCCCTGGCGAGGCAATATAGCGCAGGCACACGATCTGATCCATGTACCTAATCCACCTCAAACTCGGCCTGCCCGCATACCGGTTGGTTCCCCCGGAACTCGGGGACCTCATCCGCTCGGCCGCGCGCCCGGGCGAGGGCCTGGAGCACGTCACCGTGCACGCCGACGCCCCCGGCGGCCCCGTACTGGGGATGTTCCTGACCGCCGAACGGCCGGACCAGGCCGAGGTGATGGCCGGCCTGCTGTGCCGCCGGGCCCTCGCGACCTCGGCGAAGCTGCGGGGCCTCACGCTCCTGCGCTGGAAGGCGGAGACCGCGGCGCCGTACTACGACGGCGCCGCGGTCCGTGGACAACTTATGCCAGCGGGAAATCCGTCCACGGGAAACCTCTTCCATCCGTTCTGACCGGCGGACAGAGTTGGGGACATCAGCCGGGGGGCGACAAACCCACCGGCACCGAGTCGAAGAAGCGCGGACGGGAAATCGGCCGCGCACGTTGCCCCAAGTTTTCAAAGATTTCGAGAAGAAGAGGTACCACTCGTGACTCGCACCCGTTTCCTCATGGCCGTCGCGACGCTGTCCACGGTGGTGGCGGCGACGCTCACCGCCGGCCAGGCCAGCGCCGACACCCTGCCGGTCATCGTGGCGGGTACGACCATCACGGACTCTTCGGGCCCTTCGACCCGGCTCGAGGACCCCATCCTGAGCGACGACGTGACCTGGGGTCACTGAGCCGGCGGGACCGGCCCCGGTCCCGCACCGCACCGCCCGCCGTCCGCACCGAATCTGTGGAAAGGAATCCGGACGTGAACAGTATTGAGGCATGGTCGGCCCCGCGTTTTCACGATGATTCCGACCCGCTCTCCGAGGACCTTCCCCTGGGTTCCGGTCAATGGCCGGCGGGTCCCGACGAATCCGAATGGGTCCTGGTCTGACCCGGACCAGGCCCGCAACCGACAGGAGACGGACATGTCCGAGAACATCGAGAACGCCGAGCAGAACCCCGTGGACCTGGCCCAGGACCTCGCCATCGAGGAGCTGAACGGCGAGCAGGGCACCACCGCCGTGAGCACCTTCGGCACCTTCGGCTGCTCCAGCACCAACGCTTCCTGACACCTCGCCACCCCACGTTCCACACACCAGAAGGAGAGAACGATGACCACTCCCGAGACCGTCTCCAACGGCGCCGAGGACCGCGACTCCGACGTCCAGGTCGAGGACCTCAAGGCCAGCAGCCAGGCGGCCACCGCCACCGTCTTCACCATCGGCTGCTCCGGCAGCTTCTCCAACACCGAGGCCTGAGCACCGCGCGTCCGCGCCCGCTCCCCCCACCCGCTCCCCACGAAGGAAGGCACCACCATGAGCGACAAGACCGCCGACAAGCTGACCGTCCGGGCCGACGAGCCCGAGGTCGAGGTCGAGGACCTGGAAGCGTCCGCCGCGCTCGGCTGCGCGAGCACCATCGGCACCATCAGCTCGCTGAACAGCTGATGGACGGCCGTCTGAACGCCGACACCGTCGACCGCCCCGAGCCGGGGATCGAGGTCGAGGTCGAAGACCTGGCCGAGTCCTGCGGCGCCGCCTGTGCCGGGACCATCGGCACCCGATTCTGCTTCGAGAGCTGAGCGATGAACCACTTCGCACCCGACCCGGTCACCCTGCACGCCGAGGGCACCGGAATCGAGATCGAGATCGAGGAGCTCGACGGCGGCTCCACGGCCGCCGCCGGCTACACGGTCGGCTCCGGTCTGCCCTGCTGGGCCGCCTGAGCAGTCCGCCACCCGGCGCGTCCGACGGCCCCACCGGCCCCGGACCGCACCGCACGGCACCCACCACACGAAGGAGCGCCATGAGCGACAAGACCGACCCCACCGACGTCCGGGCCGACGAGAACACCGAGGTCGAGGTCGAGGACCTCAAGGGGGCCGACGCCGCCTACACCCTCGGCACCGCGGGCTGCTTCACCTGCCCCGTCAGCTGAACCACCCCGCACCCGACGGAGGACCTTCCATGAGCGACACCACCCCCGACCCCACCGCCGTGGAGGCGGAGGAGGTCGACGTCGAAGAGCTCGAACAGGGCGCAGCATTCCCCACCTGGCTTTCGCTGGGCTGTTACTCGTCCTGAACCACCGCGCACGACCATCCGCACCATCCGCACCCACACACGAAGGAGCATCATGAGCGACAAGACCGACCCCACCGACGTCCGGGCCGACGAGAACACCGAGGTTGAGGTCGAGGACCTCAAGGGGGCCGACGCCGCCTACACCCTCGGCACCGCGGGCTGCTTCACCTGCCCCGTCAGCTGAACCACCCCGCACACCGCACCACGCAGTACCCCCGCACTCCTGCGGGGAAGTCCGCGGACCCGGCACCGCCGTCCGCGTGATCACCGGGCCCCATGCCATCGGGTAGGGCGCCCAACCGCCCGTCGGACGGCGCACGTCGTGCCCGCCGACCGATCGCCCGACACCCCGCAGGGCCGCTGAGCGGCCCCATGACCGGGGGCGGCGACCCGAGGCCCTGGAACGGCCGGGCCGCACACCTCACCACGTACGGCCCGGCCGTCCCCCTCCCCTGCCCGGAACCCCCTCCCCGGGAGGTCCCGGAACCCACAGCGCCGCCCCGGCGCGCCTTCCCGTCCCCCTTCCCGAGGAGTCGACGCATGTCCCGCACCCTGCGGTTCAAGAGGTCAGCAACCGCCCAAGTCGTTGCCGGAGAAGGGGTGTTCCTGCTCTCCGAACAGCGCCAGTCCGTCCTGCGGGGCGCTCTCGCCGAGCAGCTCGCCCCGCTCCTGGACGGACAGCACACCCGAGAAGCCGTCGTCGAGGCCCTCGCGCCCTCCTTCGGCGAGGACCGGGTCACCCGCAACATCGACAAGCTCGTCGCGTCGGGCCTGGTCGTCGAGGCCGAGGCCGGCACCGACCCGCGGACCGGCGGGTTCTGGGAGCTGGCCGGCGTGGACGCCGACGAGGCCCGGCACCAGGTCGCCGGGGGTGCGGTGGAGATCGTCGCCCTGGGCGGCACGGACCCCGCCTGGTTCGCCACCGCCGCCGAGGCCATGGGCCTCGCCCCCGAGTCCGGCGAACCGGAGCTGACCGTCGTCCTCACCGACGACTACCTCCACCCCGACCTCGCCGACGTCAACAAGAAGGCCCTCGCGGCCGGCCGCCCCTGGCTCCTGGTCCGCCCGGTCGGGACCGAGGTGTGGGTCGGTCCGCTGTTCCAGCCGGGCGACACCGGCTGCTGGGACTGCCTGGCCCACAGGCTGAGCGGCAACCAGCTGGTCACCTCCTTCGTCCAGAGGAGCGCCGCCGCCGACCGCGCCCCCGTGACCGCCCTCGCCGGCCTTCCGGGCACCGTCGCCGCCGCCGCGCACCTGGCCGCCGTACAGGCCGCGAAGTGGTTCGCGGGCCTGCGCGGCGAGGCCCTGGCCGAGGTGTTCGGCCTGCACACCCTCACCATGGAGGGCCGGCGGCACAAGCTGTCCCGCCGCCCCCAGTGCCCCGCCTGCGGCGACCCGGGCATCCAGGCCCGCCAGGCGCACGAGCCGGTCGTCCCGCAGAGCCGGCGCAAGGCCGCCGCGGTCTACGACGGCGGGCACCGCACCAAGGACCCGGCCGCGCTGCTGTCCGCGTACGACCACCTGATCAGCCCGGTCACCGGCGTCATCTCGCAGCTCGTCAAGCACGACACCGGCACCGACCTCCTGCACTGCTACCTCGCCGGGACCAACTTCGCGGTCGGCTCCGGCGGCCTGGGCGCCCTGCGGGCCGGGCTGCGCAGCCAGAGCGCCGGCAAGGGCATGAGCGACCTCCAGGCCAGGGCCAGCGCGGTCGCCGAGTCCATCGAGCGGTACTCGGGCGTGTTCCAGGGCGACGAGGCCCGGATCACCGCCTCCTACCGCGAACTGGGCGACCGGGCCGTCCACCCGGACAGCACCCAGCTCTACAGCGAGCGCCAGCAGCGCGAGCGCGCCGACTGGAACGCCCGCGACTCCCACTTCCACCGCGTCACCGACCCGTTCGACGAGGACGCCCGGATCGAGTGGACCCCCGTCTGGTCCCTGACCGAGAAACGGCACAAGTACCTGCCGACCGGCCAGCTCTACTACCACTACAAGGGCGGTCCCGGTCCGGCGTACGTCGCCGCGGACTCCAACGGGAACGCCGCCGGGTCCAGCCTGGAGGACGCCGCCGTCCAGGGGTTCATGGAGCTCGTCGAACGCGACAGCGTCGCCCTGTGGTGGTACAACCGCGTCCAGCGGCCCGAACTGGACCTCGACAGCTTCGGCGAACCGTACTTCGGCCGCTGGAAGCAGGCCTACCGGGACCTCGACCGGGAGACCTGGGTCCTCGACCTCACCTCCGACCTGGGCATCCCGGTCGCCGCCGCGGTCTCCCGGCGCACCGACAAGCCCGTCGAGGACATCCTCATCGCGTTCGGCGCCCACTTCGACATGAAGATCGCGGTCTCCCGGGCGCTGACGGAGATGAACCAGTTCATCGGCGCCGTCCTGCCGATGAAGAGCGACGGGTCCGGCGAGTACGCCTTCGACGACCCCGACCAGAAGCGCTGGTGGAGCACCGCCACCATCGAGAACCAGCCCTACCTGCTCCCGCTGCCCGGCCGCGTCCACACCTACGCGGACCACCCCTACGAGCAGGGCGACGACCTGCTGGACGACCTGGAGCGGGCCCGCCGCACCGTGGAGGCCCAGGGCCTGGAGATGCTCCTCCTGAACCAGACCCGCCCGGACGTCGGCCTGCCCGTCGTCAAGGTGATCGTGCCCGGTCTGCGGCACTTCTGGCCCCGCTACGCCCCGGGCCGGCTGTTCGACGCCCCCGTCCGCCTCGGCTGGCTCGACGCCCCCACCCCCGAAGAAGACCTCAACCCCATCGGCATGTTCCTGTAGCCCGTCCGGAGGCAGCAATGAAAACGGCCACCCGCCGCACCCTCACCCGCCTCGCGTTCGTGGCCGGGGTACGCGTCCGCGACCGCGAGGGCCACCTCGACGTCACCCGCGACGGCCGCACCCAGTTCCGCATCCGCGGCGCGTCCCGCGAGGTCGTCACGGCCCTGGAGGGCATGACGGGCTCCCTCGCGGCGCCCGAGCCGGTGCCCTCTCCCCCGCAGGAGCAGCTGGAGGCGGTCCTGAACCGCGTCATCCGGCTGCTGGAGCACCACATCGTGCTCGGCGACACCGTGGCCCTGCGCCTGGAGCCCCTGGTCCCGGGCCTCGGCCACTCCCCGGCCGACGTCGGCGCCGACACCCCCGTCCGGCTCAACCGCTTCGCCTTCCTGCGCGTCCACGAGGGCGACCTCGTCCTGGAGTCCCCGCTCTCCCCGCGCCGCGCCCGCCTCCAGGCGGACCCGGTGCGGGAGCTGGCCGCGGCCCTCGGCGCGGGCACCACGGCGCGCGAGCAGGCCCTCGCCCTGGACCTGCCCGTCACGGTCGTCCAGGAGCTGCTGGGCCACCTGGCCGGGGCCTCGCTGGTGGACACCGCCGACGAGGACGGCTCCTTCGCCGCCGACCGGGACGACGTGCTGCGCCAGTGGGACTTCCACGACCTGCTGTTCCACAGCCGCAGCCGCATGGGCCGCCACGACTACCCCTTCGGCGGGGTCTTCCCGTACACGGGGACCATCGAGCCCCGGCCCGCGGTCCGGCCCCTGCCCGCCGGCCCCGTGGTCGCCCTGCCCCGCCCCCGGCTGGAGGACATCGCGGCGAACGACCCCTCGCTGACCGCCGTCCTGGAGGGCCGCCGGTCGGTCCGCACGCACGCCGAGACGCCGCTGGACCTCGACCGGCTGGGCGAGTTCCTCTACCGCTGCGCCCGCGTCCGCGCGGTCACCGCGGCCCGCCCCGAGGAGGGGATGCCCTACCCCGCGTCCTCGCGGCCCTACCCGACCGGCGGGGCCTCGTACGACCTGGAGCTGTACCTGTCGGTGCACCGCGTCGCGGGGCTGGAGCCGGGCATGTACTTCTACGACGCCGGCGGGCACCGGCTGGTCCTGGTCAACGCCGACGAGGACGACCGCAACGCCATGATCGGCATCGCCCGGGTCTCGGCGGGCGGGATCGACGCCCCGGACGTGCTGATCACCGTCACCTCCCGGTTCCAGCGCCTGTCGTGGAAGTACCGCAGCCTCGCCTACGCCGCCACGCTCAAGAACGTCGGCGTGCTCTACCAGACCATGTACCTGGTGGCCACGGGCATGGGGCTGGCGCCGTGCGCCCTGGGCGGCGGCGACTCGGACCTCGCGGCCAGGACGCTGGGCCTGGACTACCTCCAGGAGTCCTCCGTCGGCGAGTTCCTCCTCGGCTCGCGTCCCGCTCCCGCGGAGCTCCCGCCGGCCGGACACCTCTCCTGGACGCCCGTGAACGACGCCGACTGGCACCTGCGCTGCGAGCGCGACCTCCACCCCGCCACCGCGCCGGGCCGCCCCGGAACCCCGTCGTGACCACGGCCGCCGCCCCGGCCCCGCCCGTCGCACCCGCAGCGGTACCGGCCCCGCCCGTCGCACCCGCGGCGGTACCGGCCCCGGCCGTCGCACCCGCGGCGGTACCGGCTCCGGCCCGCGCCGCCGCCCCCGCGGCGCGCCGCCCGGCGACCGTGTTCCCGCTGCTGTCCACCCGGGTGACGGCCCTCGGCCCCGCCGATCTGGAGCCCCTGGCCGGGCCCGCCCTGGCCGGGGCCCTGGCCTCCCTGCGGGCGGGCAGGGAGGAGGCGGCCGAGGCCGGGCGGGTCCTGTCCGACGTCCTGTACGCCCTCGTCCCCACCCTCGACGACGCGCCGGCCGTCCGCCGCGCCGCCCTGCGCCTGCGCCGTGACACCCGGGGCGCCCGCGGCGGCCGGCACACGGCCGACGCCGCGGCCGCCGTCCGCCCCGCCCTGGACGGGGCCGGGCGGGCCGCCCTCACCGCCTGGACCGCGGCGGCCGAACGGTTCGCCGAGGCCGCCGAGCGCGCCGAGCGCCTCGTACAGGAGGAGGCCCGTACCGCCGGCGCGTGGATGCTCACCCTGCTGCGCCGCCCCGACCTCGCGGCCGGACTGGCCCTGGCCAGCCCGGCGTTCACCCGGGAGCTGCTGCGCACCGATCCGGCCCGGCCGCCCGCCCCGGGGAGCCGCCTGGCCCGCACGGCGCTGTCGTACCTGGCCCGTACCGCCGTCAAGACCAGTCCGTTCGCCAGCCTGGTCACCCTGGGCACGGCCTCCCTCGGACCGGCCCCGGCGGGTCTCTCCGCAGCCGCCGCGGTCCCCGCGGCCGACACCGTCTCGCCCCGGCACCTGGCCGTCGAACTGCTGCGCGCCTTCGCCGCCGACCCCGACCTGTCGCAGACGGTGGACCTCCGGGTCAACCCGAGCCTGCACCGGCTCGCGGACACCTGGCAGGTCCTGCTGCCGCAGTACCTGAACCAGGCCCTCCCCCACCACGCGGACCTCCTCGCCACCGCCGACCTGTACGCGCCGTTCCTCGCCGGGGCGGCCGGCCGCTCCGGCCCGCCGGCCGCCTGGAGCGGCTCCGGCACCCCCGCCGAACGCGCCCGCGTCCGACGCTGGGCGGCGATGGGCCTGCTGCTCCCCGACGTGCCCTGGCAGCCCCACGACCGCGCCTGCCTGGCGGCCCTCGCCGACCGCACCGGGTCCCCGCCCGGCCCGCAGGGCCCCCGTGTCGCGGGGGCGCTCGCCGTGCTCGCCGGCGCCGAGCGCGCCCTGCCCGCCGCCGACGCCGCGACCCGGCTGCGCCTGGACGGCCGGGCCCGCGCCGCGGCCGCCGACGTCTTCACCGCGCTCGGGGCCCCGCAGCCCCACTGGCTCGCCTCGGCGCCGCTCTTCCACCAGAACGTCCCCGCGACCGGCACCCCCGTCCCGGTGCTGCCCGCCGAGGAGCTCGGGCACGACCTGCGCGCCCTGGGCCGCCGCGTCCGGGCCCAGACCTTCCGCAGCGCCCTGTACGACGTGCTGACCGCCCATTTCACCGCCCGCTACGGCACCGGCGGCACCTGCCACGACCTCTACGACTTCCTGTACGGCTTCTGCCGGCGGGAGGACCACCACCGCCTGGTCCGCCGGGCCGCGGAGGCCGACCGCGCGGGCACCGGCACCCCGTGCGTCCCCGCCCCGCACGGTACCGTCGGCGCCGCCGCCGTGACGGTCTTCCACCAGCTGGCCGCCGCGGACGCCGACGCACTGGCCCGGGGCGAGTACCTCATGACCGTCAACCGGGTCAGTCCCGGACCGGGCGGACTCCTCGCCCGCTGGGGGGCGGTGCCCGCCGCCGGCGGGGCGATGCGCGAACCCCTGCGCCGCTGGATCGGCGACCTGTACCCCGGGTGCGCGGTCCGGCAGCTGTCCGCCGGGGGCGACTACTCCACCCTCCAGGCCCCCGCCGGCCCCCTCTTCCCGTACCTGCGCTGGCCCTCCGACCTGCGCGCGCCGGACCCGGCGGCGCCCGGCGGGCCGCACCCCGGGCTCGACCTCGCCGACCTGGTCCTGTCCCACGACCCCGCCTCCGACACCCTCCAGCTGTACGACCGGGACGGCGCGAACGTCGCGCTGCCCTACCTCGGCGTGATGCCCCTCCAGGTGCTGCACGGCCCGGTCAGGGTCCTGGCGACCCTGTCCCAGCCCTGGAGCACCCGCTACCTCACCGACGGCGAGCGCCTGCCCCACGACCCGACCCGGCCCCCGCCGGACGGCGTCATCGCGACCCCCCGCACCCGTGAGGGCCGCCTGGTGACCGCCCGCGCCTCCTGGCGGCTGCCGGCCGCCGCCCTGCCGCGCCCCGGGAGCGGCGAGGGCACCGCCGCCTTCCTCGACCGGCTCGACGGCTGGCGGCGGGAGCACGGCATGCCCCAGCAGGGCTTCGTCCGCGCCGAGGCCGCCCCCGGGGTCCTTCCGGAGAAGCCGTTCTGGACGCACCTCGGCTCCCCGCACGCCGTCGCGTCCCTGCTCAAGAGCGTGGGCCCCGACGGCGGGGCGCTCGAGTTCACCGAACTGCTGCCCGGCCCCGGTGCGCACTGGCTCGCCGACGCCGACGGCCGCCCCCGGGCCGTCGAACTCGCCGCCCTGCTGCGCCTGGACCACCCCGACCCCCAGGAGACCCCGAGGTGACCCCGCCGACCCCCGCCCCCACCCGCCCGGGCTCCGAGGCCGTGGAGCACGACTGGCTGTACTACCGGATCTTCGTCCGGGACCGGCGCGACCTCACCCCGCTCGTCGACCACACCGTGCGCCGCGTCGTCGCGGCCGCGCACGTGATCGACCCGCGGGGAGGCTGGTTCTTCCTCCGGTTCGTCGACGAGTGCGGCACGCAGGTCCGGCTGCGCCTGCACGGCCGGCTGGACGCGGTCGCCGCCGTCGAGGCCGCGGCCGACCGGATCCTCGCCGACACCGCGGCGATGCCGCCGGAGCTGGCCCGCGCCTACCGGGGGCACGCCAAGAGCCTGTACGAGCCCGAGTACGCCAAGTTCGGCGGCGCCGCCGGGGTCCGGCTCGCCGAACGGGCCTCCCAGGCGGCCAGCGAGGCGGTCCTGGAGCTCATCGGCCCCGACTTCCCCCGGCTGCGGCTGGGCCATGCGCTGGCCGCCACCCTGTCGGCCCTGGACCTGCTGCCCGCCGGCCAACGCCTTTCCTTCGTCTACCACATGACCTGGTACTGGACCGGGCAGAACGGCGACCGCTCCGGGCCCCTGCGCGCCCGGGTGGACGCCGCCGCCCGGCGCCTCGCGCCGGACCTGCGCCGGCTCCTCGCCCAGGTCCGCGGCGGCCCGTACCGGGGCGTCCACGACGCGTACGGGCTGGGCCTGCGGGACCTGCTCGCCCGGCACCGGGCCGCGGGGATCCCCCGGACCGGCCCCCACCTCCTGTTCCACCTCATCCACCTCACCAACAACCGGCTCGGCGTCACACCCGCGGAGGAGGCCGTCCTCGCCCGCTGGATCCGCGCCGAGTACGGAGCCGGCGCGTCGCACGACGCCCTCTGACCCGACGGAAAGGACGCCGCACCCATGGAGACGTTCAGCGTGAAGGAGCACCGGCTCGACAACGGGCTGCGCATCGTCCTGGCCCCCGACCTCCTGAATCCGGTGGCGGCCGTCTGCGTCTGGTACGGGGTCGGCTCCCGGCACGAGGGGCCCGGCCGCACCGGCATGGCCCACCTCTTCGAGCACCTGATGTTCCAGGGGTCCCGCAACGTCCCCGGCAACGGCCACTTCGCCCTGCTCCACGAGGCGGGCAGCCGGCCCAACGGCACCACGAACTTCGAGCGGACCAACTTCACCGAGACCGTCCCCTCCCACCACCTCGAACTGGCCCTGTGGCTGGAGGCGGACCGGATGGGCGGGCTGCTCGACGCGCTCACCCAGGAGTCCCTGGACAACCAGCGCGACGTGGTGAAGAACGAACGCCGCCAGCGGTACGACAACCTGCCCTACGGCACCGCCTGGGAGCGCCTGGTCGCCATGGCCTACCCGCCCGGCCACCCCTACCACCACCTGCCGATCGGCTCCATGGCCGACCTCGACGCGGCCTCGCTCCAGGACGCCCGGGACTTCTTCGTCCGGCACTACACGCCGGACAACGCCGTCCTGGCCGTCGTGGGCGACTTCGACCCCGAGCAGGCCCTGGGCTGGATCCGGCGGTACTTCGGCGGGATCGCCGGCCCCTCGTACACCGCGGCGCCACCCGCGGCCGTGCTGCCCGAGCTGATGGGCTCGGGGAGCCGCACCGTGGTCCGCGCCGACGTGCCGTCCGGGGCGGTGCTGCACGCGTACCGGATGCCGCGGGACGGCACCCGCGAGGCGGAGGCGGCGGCCGTCGCCCTCGCCGTCCTCGGCTCGGGCCGCAACAGCCGCCTCAAGTTGCGGCTGGTCCGCCGCGACCGCAGCGCCTCCAGCCTCTCCAGCGGCCTGATCCGGCTCACCGGGGCGCCGTCCCTGGGCTGGCTCGACATCAAGGCCTCGGCCGCCACCACCACGGCCGAACTGGAGGCGAGCCTCGACGAGGAGCTCGGCCGCTTCGCCATCACCGGGCCCACCGAGGAGGAACTCGTGCGGGCGCGGGCCCACTTGGAACGGCAGCTGCTGACGCGGCTGGAGAGCGTGGGCGGCCGGGCCGACGAACTCTGCCGCCAGGCCACCTTCTTCGGGCGCGTCGAGCGCGGCCGGATCGCCTCGACGGCCCTGGCGCAGCTCGACGCCGTCACCGCCGACGAGGTGCACGCCTTCGCGGCCACCCGGCTGCACCCGTCCAACCGGGCGGTCCTGGTCTTCGAGCCGGGCGTCGCCGCCACCGTCCCTGGAGAGGATGCCACCCGATGACCATCGCCCCCCTCGCGCCCGCCCCGGCCGCCGTACCGGCCGCGCCCCCGGCCGGCGTGCTCGTCGCGGACCGCCCCTTGGCGGCCCCCGCCCGCCCGTGGAGCTTCCCCGCTCCCGCGGACATCCGGCTGGCCAACGGCCTGCGCGTCGGGCACATCGCCCGGCCCGGCCACCGGCTGGCCGCCGTCGGGCTGTTCCTCGACACCCCGCTGGACGCCGAGCCCGAGGGACTGGACGGCATCGCCGAACTCACCTCCCGTGCCTTGCAGGAGGGCTCGGCCGCCCTGCACGGGGCCCATTTCGCCGAGGAGATCGAGCGCTGCGGGGCGAGCTTCGACAGCATCGCCGGGCCGCACGGCATCGCCATCGCCCTCCAGGTCCCCCAGTCCCGGCTCGAAGCGGTGCTGGGCCTGCTGGCCGACACCCTGTGCGACCCCGCCTTCCCGGCCGGCGAGGTGGCCCGGCTGCGCGCCCAGCGGATGGACGAGATCGGCCACGAGAGCGCCGCCCCGCACGTGCGGGGGTTCCTGGGCATGCAGTCCGCCCTGTTCGGCCCCGGACAGCGGGCGGGCCGGGCCGGCGCGGGCACCCGTGAGAGCGTCGCCCGGATCGACCACACCGCCGTCCGCGCCTTCTTCGACGCGTACGTCCGTCCCGCCACCGCCTCGGCGGCCGTCGCCGCCGACCTCCCGGAGGCGGAGCTGACCCGGGTCCTGGAGCGCACCCTGGGCCGTTGGCGCGCCCCCGCCGCGCCCCTCACCGCCGTGCCCGCCGTCACCGCCGACGACCGCACGCGCGTGGTCCTCGTCGACCGGCCGGGGGCGGTGCAGACCACCCTGATGATCGGCCGGCACGGGATCGACCGCCACGCCCCCGCCTGGGCCGCGCAGTCCATCGGCATCCAGTGCCTGGGCGGCGGCCTGACCTCGCGGCTGGACCAGGTCCTGCGCGAACGCCGCGGCTACACGTACGGCGTCTCCGCCATCGCCCAGCCCCTGCGCTCCGGAGCCCTGCTGTCCATCGGCGGGGCCGTGGCCACGGCGGTCACCGGCCCGGCGGTGGCCGAGGTCTTCGGGGTATTGCGCTCCCTGGAGGGCGGCCTCACCCGGGCGGAGCAGACCGCCGCCGCACGCAACCTGGTGGGCGTGGCACCCCTCCAGTACCAGAGCGCCGCCTCGACGGTGAAGGCCGTGGTCCGCGCCGCCGCCGAGCGCCTCCCCGCCGACTACCTGGGCACCATCCACGACCGCCTGGCGGCGGTCACGGCCGAGGAGGCCACGCAGGCCCTCCTCGACGCCTTCCCGGTGGACCGGCTGGTCGTGGTGGCGGTGGGGGACGCCGCCGCCGTCCGCCCGTCCCTGGAGTCCCTCGCCCTGGGCCCGGTCACCCTCGCCCCCTGAACCGGGCGGGCGTCAGGCGGCGGACGCTCCGGGGCGTCGACCCCGTCCTTGAAGGCGAGCATCCGGGCGTCGACCGCGTCCGGGTGGTCGATCCGGGGGCCGTGGCCCGCGGATCGGGCCGGATCTTCACGGTCCCGGCCGACCCGGCCCGATCCGAGTGGCACCGCCTAGCGCGACACGCTGCTCCGGGACCGGCGGAGCGTCAGGATCACCGTCGAGATGCCGGCCGCCAGGGCCAGGATCCGGGGCATCGGCTGCACGTCGTGCGGCAGTGCGCCGATGGCGATGACGACGGCCAGGGTGAGGACCACGATCAGGCCGGCGGTGATGAGGGCGCGAGGGTTCATGAGGGGGCTCCTTCGAGGGGTGCGGGTGGGATGCGGGAGGGGTGGCGGGGCCGTGCGCCGGGGGAGGGCGCACGGCCCGCGCGGGGGAGGGACCGGGTCAGGGGGCGGCGGTGGCCGTCACGCCGTTCCCGCCCCGGCCGGGGCGGGAACGGCGCCCGGGACCCCGGCGCCGGTCTGACGGGCCAGGAGCAGGTAGCTGCGCAGCTCGTCGAGCGTCCCCAGGCCCAGCCGGTTGTGGAGCATGTGGACGTGGGAGAAGACGATCCGGGCCGTGTACGTGCCCTCCGCGCCGAGTTCGCCGGCGACGGCCTGCGACAGCGCCCGCTGCCAGGAGATCAGCGGGCCCGGGGCGGTGGCGGCCCGCCCGATCAGGTCGTGGCCGTCGGCGGTGAGCCGGTCGGCCGCGATGACGCAGTCCGCCTCCAGCCCGCTCAGCATCTGCTGCGGGTAGCCCGCCCGCAGCGCCCAGTCGCTCCAGGAACTCGCCCCGAAGGCCGCGAAGGGGCCCGATTCGAGGACGGAGGCCGCGACGGCGGTGGCCCGCAGGGCGAGTGCCGTACGCGCCCGCTCGGAGGGCCGGGTGCGCAGGAAGGCCAGGCACAGCTCGCTGGAGGTGCCGAAGAGGTCCTCGGAGGCGGCGATGAGGTGGGCACCGCCGTAGCGCTCGTACTCCGGGGAGTACGGGCTCTCGTACACGCCCGGCGCCAGCAGGTCCCGCTCCTCGACCGGGACCCCGCCCTCCCCGGCCGTGGACAGCCGCCTGGACTGCACGGCGAACCGGGCCGGGTCCAGGGGCGTTTCGCCGGGCAGGAGGACGTTCGCGGCGGCGAGCCGCTCCTCCAGCGCGCGGCGCAGCTCGGCGGCGGCCGGGCCCGGGAGGTCCCGCGCGCGCAGGCGGACGTGCGGGCCGCCCTGCCAGTAGCGCATGAAGAACCAGCTGCCGGAGGGCAGTCGGGCCATGGTCGGGCCGACGACGTCGGTGACGACCCGGTCGCCCAGCGACCGGTCGGAGGCCGCCAGGTGCAGGTGCCAGGAGGTCCAGGTCCTCGGCGCGGCCGTCGTCGTGGTCCTCGTCGTGTTCGCGTTCTCGGTCATGTCACAACCTCAGGTCCAGAGGGAGTCCGTTGAAGCGGGGCGTACCGCTGATGACGGACAGCAGGACGGTCTCGTCGGGCGCGAGCCCCAGCGGCCGCTGGACGGCGAGCCCGTCGAAGGCGCGCGCCGGGCGGGCGTAGAGCCCGTGGGCGGCGGCGTTCAGGCACAGGCCCTGGGTGATCCAGCCCGCCACGTACTGCGCCAGGGTCCAGGCGCCCGGCCCGAGTTCGGCGACGAGTTCGTGCTGGCGGACCGAGCAGAACCAGACCGCCGCCGCGTGGCGCACGTCGCAGCCGTTGCCGGGGGCCAGGCGGTAGCCGTAGTCCCGCTCCAGGGCCGCCAGGGCCCCGGGGCCGGGCCGGTGCGGCAGCAGCCGGCCGCCGGCGAGCCGGTGGACGCCGTCCTCGAAGCCGTCGGTGGCCTGGACGGCCACGGTGACGTTGACGTGCTCCGCGACCCGGCGCAGCAGTGCGCCCGGCGGCGGTACGGCGGCCCAGGCGGCGGCGCCGGCCAGGGAGTCCTCCGGGACCCGGCGCAGACGGCCCGCCATGCCGGTGAGGCCGCGGGGCATCCGGCCGGAGCCGCGCTCCCACAGGGCCTCGGCCCAGGAGAGGTCCCGCCCGGCGGCGGCGCCGTGCGGGATCGCGGGGGCGAGGGGGGCCGGGTCCTCGTGCGGCAGGGCGGCCTGGGCGCGGTTGACCGACAGGATCTCGTCGAGGGAGGGGTCGGCGGGGGCCGCCGCGCGGAGCGGCTCCCCGTCCCGCGCGTCCCGGGGCCCGGCCGCCGGCGGGGCCGGAGCGCGGCCGGAGCCGGCCGCGTCCTCCAGGTCGACGGCCAGCGGCCAGCTCCACTCGCCGTCGGCCAGGCCCAGGGACGTCAGGTCCCCGCCCGACACCGGGAGGCTCAGGCGGCCCTCCAGGCCGAACAGTTCCAGGCCCACCGCCAGCGAGCGCAGCGAGATGCCCAGTTCCAGCTCGGTGAGGGTGCCGCGCAGCGGGCCGTAGAAGGCCGGGAGCCGGGTGTACCGGCCGGCCAGCAGGATCCGCCGGGCCTGGTCGCGGGCGGCGCCCGGGAGCTCCGCCAGCGCGTGCCGGTGCACGTCGAGGACCCGGGCGGGCCCCTCGCCGGTGAGGAAGGCGTGCACCGGGAAGAGGCTGCGTACGGAGGGCAGCGCGCGGTGCTCGAAGTACGGGTTGGTCAACTCGGCCCGCTGGAGGCCGAACGCCGCGAGCAGCGCCCGCTCCGGCAGCCGGTCCGCCCCGGCCACCCGGCCCGCGGGGAACGCGGCGCGCTCCAGCAGCTCGGTGGTCCCGTGGGGCAGCGGGGAGCGGTCCGCCCCGGCCGCCCCGTCGGGGAGCGGCCCGGAGGCCTCGGCGACCTGGGCCGGGGTGGGGAACTGCGAGCGGCCGGTGCCCTGCGCGTGGGCGTAGCGCAGCACGCGGCGGGACAGGGTGTCCGTCGTCATCGGGTGCCGCCTCTCAGGGGAAGGGGTGGGGGTCGTAGGGGGCGCTGCGGTGCTCCTGCGGGGTGCCGCGCAGCGCGGCGGTGAGCCGGGGCAGTCCGGCGAGGCGCTGCTGGGCGTGGCCGAAGCACATCGGGAGGATCCCGGGGACGACCGCCTTGACCACGGCCAGGCCCAGGTCGGTGTGGTCGCGGGTGGACTGGTCGACCAGGACGACCCGGTCCAGGCCGGCGTCCGCGAACCGGGCCCGTACGAAGTCCAGCGCGCCCCGCACGGTGCCGCCGGCGGCCCGCACCAGGCGGTCCGGCCAGTCCGGGAAGGCCTCCTGGAGCGTGACCCGGGGGCCGCCGAGGACGGTCGTGAGCCGGGGCAGGCTCTCTGGCCGGTTGTACAGGTCGACGTGGTCCTCCAGCAGGTCCACCTGCCAGGGGTCGGCGACCATGGACGCTCCCGCCTCGGCGTCGGCCGGGGGCCGGGTGCACATCTGCGTGAGCTCCCACAGCGCGGCGCGCACGGCGGACTCCGGGTCGGCGCCCGAGCCGGCGGCGGACCAGCTGGCCGGATGGCCGCCGGTCCGGTTGACGGCCATGGCCCACACCACCGGGACGTCGATGTCCTGGGTGGCGACCAGCAGGTGGGCGTCGTAGCCGTGGATGTCGATGGTGTCGAGGAGCCGGCGCGAGAGCGGGTCCTTCAGGCTCGCCGGGTCGATGGCGGGCAGCGGCTGCGCCCGGTGGAAGGACAGCAGGAACGCGTCCCGCTCGGCGAGTTCGAGGAGGGAGTGCAGGGCCGCCTCGGTGGGCCCGGAGCCGAGGGCGCAGCCGCTGGAGGAGTCCGGGAAGTGGCTGCGGCGGCGGTCGGCGTGCTGGTCGCGGCGGGCGCCGTGGCGGTCGTGGCGGTGCAGGTACTCGTAGCGGTAGAAGCCGATTTCGGCGGGGACGAGGAGCGGCTCGCCCGTGTCGAGGTCGTGGCCCCACACCCAGTCCATGGGGGTGTCGGGGGTGCTCGGGATGACCCGCGACAGCGGGTGGTCGAGCTGCTCCTGCGTATAGGTGCCGAGCGTGGCCGGGTCGAGGGCGTGGTCGGCTATCTCCCGGTGGGCGAGGCCGGTGAGGACCTGCCCGTGGTGCGGGAAGCTGCCCATGCGCTCGTAGGCCTCCAGGACCGCGACGGACTCGGCGCGGTCGAAGGTCAGGGCCCGGCCGTAGCCGTACGCGGGCGACTCGGGCAGCACCGCGTTGCTCATCGCGTACGGGGCGTCGAGGTCGCGCATGACCTGGAGGACCGGGCCGAAGCGCGGGTCGACGAGGCGGCGGCGCAGCGCGCCCGGGGCCAGCAGCGCGTCGCCGCCGGTGCCGCGCACCGGGTCGCCGGGCGAGGCGGCGGGGTCGTCGAGCACCAGCCGGGGCGGCCGGGCCGCCGGGTCGGGCGCGGTGGCGGGCCCTGCGCAGACGGGGCAGTTGAAGGTGCGCACGATCCGGTGGCGGGAGACGCCGGAGGCGCCCACCGCGAGGAGCTCGCCGGGGGCGAGGGGGTTCTCGGTGAGGGCGTCCAGGGCGGCGGCGAGCGCTTCCGCGAGGAAGGGCCGCGGCGGGCGGGCGCCGCGCACGGGCTGGTCGATCCGGTCGGCCAGCGGGTGGTCGACGGCGATCCGGGCCCGCGTCTCGGCGCAGCCGGGGCAGCCGGAGTCGGTGCCGGGCACCCGCAGGGGGCCGACCTGGGCCTCGGTGCCGAGGATGCGGACGGACAGGTAGGGCCGTCCGTCCTTGTCGGCCCGCCGGTACAGGTCCCGCTCGCGGTCGAGGTCCCAGCCGGTGTGCAGGGTGACGGAGCCCTCGGCCAGGCCGGCCGTACGGGCGTACCGGCCGAGGAGCCCGGCCAGGTCGGGCAGCGCGGCCGGGGCGGGCGCGTCGGCCGGGGCGGTGGGGGCGGGGGCGGTCGTCATGCCAGGGCCTCCTTCGGCAGGGACTCGGCGACGGAGTCCGCGGCCGGGCGGCCCGTGACGGTGCCGAACCACAGCGGGGTCCCGCCCACGACCGGGTCGGCGGCGCGTTCCCCGGCCGGGGTGATCCACAGCCGGGTCTGCTCGGCCAGCGCGGCCAGCGCGGCGGCGTCGGCGTGCAGCAGCGCGGTGGTGTCGGGGCTGGCGGTGACGAGCTCGCGCCCGCGGATCCGGCGGGTCTGGACGCGGGTCAGCGCGGTGCTGAGCGCGGCGACGGCGGCACCGGCGCGGTCGGGGCCCCAGGCGGAGGCGACGTCCAGGCCGGTGGCGCGGTCCCGGACCACGGCCAGCGGCCACTCCACGCCCGGCACCCGGAGCAGGCCCATCGCGACGGTGAGGAACTCGTGGTCCTCCAGGGTGCGCCAGAGCACCTGGGCGGCGTTGTCGAGGTCCTCGAACGCGGGGGCGTCCCCGGCGGGTTCGGCCCGCCCGGCGAGCAGCCGCAGGGCGCCGTCGAGCAGCCAGCGCTCCTCGGTGGTGCCGGCGGCGGCGACGGCCTCCGGGCCGGGGCGCTGCTGGGCGCGCAGGGCGGCCAGGGCGGCGGCCACCGACGAGGAGCGCTGGTCGGCGCCCCAGGCGGCGACGGAGCCGGCGGTGCCGTCCCGGTGCTCGGCCTCGGCGACGCCCAGGGGAAGCTGCGGCAGGTTCTCGGGGGTGACCAGCGCGAAGGGGCCGGTCCACTGGGCGGCGACGGCCTGGACGTGGGCCACGGCCTCGTCCAGGTCGGCGGCCGGGGCGGCCGGGGGCAGCGGTGCCAGGTCGACGCGGGAGGCGTTCAGCTCGGCGCCGTGGACCACGTAGGCGCTCTCGCCCGCGGCTCCGGCGGTACCGGTCAGCACCCGGTAGACCAGCTGTCCGGCGAGGGCGCCGGCCAGGGCTCCGGCCGCCGCGCCCAGCGGGGCGGCCGCGGAGGTGTCGGCCCAGTGGCCGACCCGGTCGGCCACGGCCCGCGCCCGCCCGGGGGCGCCGCCGGCCTGCGGGCCGACCAGGTGGAAGCGCTCGTCCAGCCGTACGGGGAGGATCACGCAGTCCGCCGGCAGCAGCGCGGCCTGCGCGGCCACCGCCGCGTCGAGCCGCCCGCCCGGGGCGAAGACGACGGCCGCGTCGGCCGCCGCCTCCACGCCGCCGGCCGCCTGCGGCAGCCGCTCGGCGCCGAGCCGCTCGGCCGTGTCGGCGACGGCGTCGGCGTCCGCGTCCGGCACGGCGAGCACGAGGCGGCCGACGCCGGTCCGCGCGAGCCCCCGGGCGGCGGGCAGCACGAAGGCGGCCGGGCCGGAGAGGAGCACGGTGGCGGCGCGCAGCCGCGCGAAGGCCGCGTACGGGTCGTCGTGCAGCGTCTCCAGGTCCGCGAGGACGTCGCGGTGGCGCTCACGGGTCGCGGCGTCGGGCTCCGGGACGCTGAGGGCGTCCAGGTCGAGGAGCAGGCCCTGGCGGCTGAAGGTGTTCAGCAGCGTGGCCACCACGGGCCGGGCGGCCTCGTTGCCGAGGGCGGCGACGAGGGAGTCCTCGGTGGCGCCGTCCTCCAGCAGCGGGACGCACACGTCGGCCACCTTGAACAGCGCCGCCGGTCCGCGCACGACGAACGACGTGCCCTCGGCTCCGAAGTAGACGCCGTCCCGCACCGGTGCGTAGTGCAGGGCCGGGCGCAGTCTCATCCGCATGATCGCTCTCCCTGGTCCTTGAAGTGCCGGTGCCGTTCGGGTGCCCGGTCGTCGGTGGGCCCGTCGCCGGGCCGGGTGTAGGTGAACCGTCCGCCGGACGGCCTGCTGATCTCGACCGCCCACTCGTAGGCGTGCGGTGACGCGCCCGCGGCGGGCAGGGCCTCTTCCACGAAGGCGCTGCCGTCGCGGTCGAGGAAGCGCGGCAGCACGCGGCCGAGCAGCGCGCTGCTCAGGTCGACGTACTGCGGTTTGCGCTGCTTGGGGGCGGACCGGCCGGAGTCCGGGCCGGAGCCGGGGGACGTGCCGGCGGAGGGCTTGAGGACGACCTCGGCCGGCACTCCGTGGCGGGCGCGCCAGCGGGTCAGCGCCAGCAGCCGGTCGGCCTCGCCGGGGCCCTGCCGGACGGCCTGCTCGAAGTCCTCGCCCGGGTACCAGCGGCGGCGCTGGAGGACGACGGAGCCGGCGAGCAGCCGGGGCGTGACCGGTTCGGTCGGCACCCCGCCGAGGCCGGGGCCGCCGAGGCCGCCGGGCATGCCCAGGTCGGGCAGCAGCCGACCGCCCATGACCAGCCAGTTGGCCAGGCGCAGCGGGGGCGGCAGCAGCTCGGGGTGGCCGGTGCCGAGGGTGAGGACGTGCAGCGGGCGGCCGTCGGCGTCCTCGACGTACAGCCGGTCGAGGTCCGGGTCGTGGACGAGCCGCAGCCCGTACCAGTCGTCGGCGCGCAGCCGCCGGTCGAGGACGGGCGCATGGGCGTTGACGCTGACCCCGTGCAGGCCGCGGTCCTCGGCGAGGACCGTGCCGTGGGAGCCGTGCCGCTCCTGGAGGCGGCGGCGCAGCCGCGGCAGGGCCTGCCCGCCGAGTTCGGCGTCGTGGCCGAGGAAGCGGCCGTAGAGCATGCCGTGGCCGGGGTAGGAGTCGTTGAACACCAGCCGCTCGCCGGCCGGCTGGACCAGGACGCTGTAGGCGACGGCGTCCCGGCGGAACCGGTCGGGCAGCGGCGCGGCCAGGCCGGCCAGCCAGGCGGGGTCCCACACCACTTCGGTGTCGCCCCCGCGGCCGGCGAGGTCGGCGCGGAGCTCGCCGAGCAGGCGGGTGCGCAGGCCGCGCAGCGCGGTGAGGCTGTCGCCGCCCGCCACCACCCGCTCGTTGACCTCGCCGACCAGCCCGCGGGCGTGGTCGGTGAGGCTGACGGAGGCGCCGCGGCCGTGGCGCTCCACGAACACGTCGGTGAGCACGGCGCGGATGTCGTGGAGCCGGTCGAAGACGGACAGGAACTCGATGCTCTGCGCGAGGTCGCGCAGCTGCCGGTCGAGGCCGCGGGTGTCGACCTCGGCGGGCGCGAGGAGGTAGTTCTCGGAGACGAGGAGCAGGGCCGGGCGGCGGGCCTCCTCGGTCAGCGCCGAGGTGAGGGCGCCGATGCCGCGCAGGGCCTCGGCGCGCTCGGCGTGCCCGGCGTCGGCGAGCCCGGCCAGGGCGGTCCGCAGCCCGTCGTGGCGCGCGGACTCCGCGAGGGGGTCGGCGGCGCAGTCCTCGGGGCCGTCGGTGGTGCACAGCAGTCCGGCGCGCAGGGAGCCCAGGACGACGCCGGCGGCCTGCTCGGGGGTGGTGCCGAGGGCACGGGCGACATCGCCGGCGATCGCGCCGACGGTTCGGGGGCCCATGTCCGTGGCGTTGAGGAGCAGGCGCACGGGTTCGCTGAGGGTGGTCGACATCAGCCGGCTGCTGTCGTCGCCGACCCTCACGAAGGAGATCTTGTCCGGGCCGGGGCCCGGGGAGAGGCTGGGGGACTGCCGGACCCAGGTGTCCGGGCCGGGGGCGGCCGCGGGGTCCCCGGTGCGGGCGACGTAGCCGACCAGTGCCTGGTCGAGGTGCGGGAAGGACCGCGCCCCGGTGAAGGACACCTCGTCGGGGCGGGCGCCGTCGGGCGAGGGGACCGCCAGCCCGACCGCGGTGAAGCGGGCGAGCGGGCTGGTGCGCATCATGGCGCGGGTCACATACTGGAGCAGCCCGCGCTCGGACTTGGCGGCGCGGGACAGGGTGCCCTCGCGGTAGCCGACGGCCGCCCGGTGGACCTCGGGGGCCAGCAGCGCCAGCGAGCGCAGCAGGTCCTCGTCCCCGAGGAGACCGGAGAGGGTGCCGCGCTCGCGGGCCAGGGCCCGGGGGTGTTCCCCGGCCGCCTCGGCGAGGAGGCCGTCGCGCAGGACGCGCAGCTCCAGCCAGGCCAGGAACTCGGCCGGGGCCGGGTCCGGCAGGGTGGCCGGGACCCGGTCGTTGTGCACGGCCCGGCGTACGGCGACCAGTGCGGCCCGCTCGTCGGCGGGGGCCGCGCCGATGCGCTCGTACAGGGCGTCGGTGCAGGCGGTGGCCCGCAGCGCCAGCTCGGCCTCGACGCGGGCCAGTTCGTCGAGGACGCCGGCGAGGGCCGGGTCGGCGAGCCGGGAGCGGCGCAGGGGGTTGACGCGCAGCATCCAGACGGGCTCGGTCCGCTCCGCCGGGGGACGCCCCGGGGTGTCGGCGCGGGCGCTCACCGGGGTGTCCTCCCCGGCGGTGGCCTGCGCGGCGGCCGGCCCGGCGGTCCCGTCCAGCGGATCGGCCGCGACGGCGCTCACCGGAGTGTCCGCTCCGGCGGTGGCCTGCGCGACGGCGTCCCGCAAGTCGGTCGCGGCGGCGCTCACCGGAGTGTCCTCCCCGGCGGTGGCCTGCGCGACGGCGTCCCGCAGGACGGTCGCCGGGCGTTCTTCTGTGACGGTCACCGGAAGTCCTTCCGGATCCGGTGCGTGCGCGCGGCGACGCACAGCAGCAGTCCGCCGACGACCCAGGCGCCCAGGACGAGGGCGACCCGGCCGAGTTCCCAGCTGTGCGCGGGCTCCAGCGCGGCCATGTCGTCGGGCAGCAGCGCCGCCCGCATGCCCTGGGCCATCCACTTCAGCGGGAAGACCGCGCCGATGCGCTGCACCGTGTCGGGCAGCCCGGAGAAGGAGTAGTAGACCCCGGAGACGAACTGGAGCAGGACGAAGGGGAACTGGACGGCGGCGGTGATGGTCCGCCGGTCGGTGATCAGCGAGCCCACCGCGATGCCCAGCAGGGCGGTGGCGGCGGAGCCGAGGAGGAACACCCACACCAGGGTGGCCCAGCGGCCGGGCGTGGTGGGCAGCTGGAAGTCGAACACGATCACGGCCAGGGCCAGTACGGCCACGGACTGGAGCAGCGCCAGGACGAGGACCAGCACGGTCTTGGCCAGGAAGTAGCCGCCCGTCGCGAACGGGGTGCCGCGCAGCCGCTTCAGCGAGCCGTCGCCGCTCTCCAGGGCGATGCCGGTGGCCAGGACGCCGAACGCGGCGGACATGACGCCGGAGGCGAGGACGCCCGCCACGACCACGTCGTGCATGGAGACGGTGTGGTCGCCGGCCTTCATCGTGAAGATCGAGCCGAAGAGCAGCATCAGGACCACGGGCAGCGCCATGTTCATGGCCACCGCGGTGCGGTTGCGGAAGAAGACCCGCAGTTCGGCGCGGGCGCGCAGGACGCCGGTGCGCAAGACGCCCGGCAGCGGGCCGCGGGCGGCCACGGTGCCGATCGGCGCCCTCGCGGGGGCCTGCGCCGGGGCCTCGGCGGTGGCGGCGGCGCTCTCGGCTTCGAGGGTCGGGGCGGGCGTCATCGGGTCCTGCTCCTTTCGTGCGTGTCGTCGCCGGCGCGGTGGCGGCCGGCGTCCTCGATGAGCCGCAGGTAGCGGCTCTCCAGGGAGGGGCGGCGGATCTCCAGTCCGGGCACGTCGGTGCCCAGGCGGGCGCGCAGGTCCTCCAGGACGGGTCCGACCTCGGCGGTGGTGACGGTGCGGGTGCGGCCGTCCTCGCGCCAGGACACCTCGGTCCCGGCGTCGCCGCCGCCCAGTTCGGCGGGGGGCGCGACCTCCCGTACGCGGCCGCCGGCGAGGACCGCCACGCGGTCCGCGAGCCGTTCGGCCTCGTCGAGGTAGTGGGTGGTGAGGAGCACGGTGGTGCCCTCGTCGCGCAGCCGCTCGATCATGGCCCAGCAGTCGCGGCGGGCCTGCGGGTCGAGGCCGGTGGTGGGCTCGTCGAGGAACAGCAGCTCGGGGCGGCCCACGACCGCGAGGGCCAGGTCCAGGCGGCGGCGCTGGCCGCCGGAGAGGGAGCCGAGGACGGCCTTGGGGCGGTCGGCGAGGTCCACCAGCTCCAGCGCGTCCCGGACGGGGAGCGGGTCGGAGTAGCACAGGCCGATCTGCTCGACGAGTTCGCCGACCCGCCAGCCCTCGTGGTCGGTGCCGCTCTGCTGGACGATGCCGATGCGGTTGCGCCACGCGCGCCCGGCCTGGCCGGGGTCCTCGCCGAGGACGCTGACCGAGCCGCCGGAGCGGTGCCGGAAGCCCTCCAGGATCTCGATGGTGGTCGTCTTGCCGGCGCCGTTGGGGCCGAGCACGCCGAACACCTCGCCGCGGCGCACCTCCAGGTCCACGGACCCGACGGCGACGTGGGCGCCGTACGCCTTGTGCAGGCCGGAGGTGCGGATGGCGAACTCCGCGTCGTCCGCGGTGCCCGTCGCCGTGCCGGGGCGGGTCAGGGTGTCCGTGTCGACGTCGGTCGGGGTGCCGGGCCGGCTGAGCGGGCTCACGCCGCATTCCTCTCCGCTGCGCGCCGCAGCCGCTCGCGCCAGCTCTCCCCGTACACCTCGTCGACCGTCTCGGCGATGGCGAAGCACAGGTAGTAGCGCTGGATGGGTGTCACGCCGAGCAGGGGCAGCCGGCTGTAGAACAGGTTGATGAGGAGCCGGTACGAGGCGAACCAGGACGGGGCCCGGTCGGTCACCCGGCTCTCGGCGACGGTGTCGTGGAACTCGCTGCGGCCGTCGGAGACGGGGCCCTGGTGTCCGGGCGGGGCCGTGGCCTCGCGGTTCTCGGCCGGCGCCAGTCCGTCGAGCAGTTCGGCGCTGAGGTCGCCGCGGGCCGCCGCGGTGTCGAAGACGCCCATGCCGTAGGCGAACGCCGCCCGGAACTCGGAGGCTTCGGCGCTCTCGGCGCCGTCGCGGGCCCGCTCGACGATCGCGCGCAGCACGGGCGCGTCGGTCTCCAGCCTGCGGGCGAAGGAGGGGCGCGGGTCCTTGACGGAGCCCGCCCAGTGCAGGAACGCCTCGGCGTGCGAGCGCAGCGAGAACACCCCGTAGGCGGGGCCGCCGGGGTGGGCCGTGCACAGGGCGGTGAAGGCCTCGGCGAGGGCCGGTACGGGAACGCCCGCGTTCCGGCCGGCCGCGAGGTCCATCAGCCGCGCAAGGGGGGTGAACATGCGGGTCAGGGCCAGGTCTCGGGGGTCCTCCAGGGCGGCGGGCCAGGTCATGCCGCGCTGCCGGTCGAAGAACTCCAGGGTGCCGCGGGGGTGCAGCGGGAGGTAGGGGGGCTCCACGCGCTCCAGCCGACCCAGTTCGCGGGCCTGGGCGAGGTACTGCTCCCCGGTCATCTGCTCGGGGAGTTCCTCCAGCCGCCAGTCGATGGAGCCGGCGATGTCCTGCCACGGAATTCCGTCCGGGCCCCGGGCGATGAGTTCGACGTGGGGTCCGTGCTTCCAGCCACGGGCCAGATAGGCCACGGTGGCGTTGTGCTCCTTGCGCAGGGACCGCACCACGGGCACCATCACCTGCGAAAGCCATGCGGGTTCGATCGGTGATCGCGCATGAAAGCGCAGGCCGATCGTGCGCTCGTTCGGGGCGCCTTCCATGAGTGTCACCTCTCGTACGCGAAGCGCCTCGCTCGGGCGCTCCGGAGTCCTGGATCCGCCGTCAGCAGCAGGACGAACCGGACGACGAAGAGCAGCACAGCCAGCTGCCCAGATTCGAGGCGCCCATTTCCGGGAGGGCGACACCGTCGACGACGTCGAGGACCTCGAGGTTCTCCAATTCGAAGGAGGCGAAGTCCTGCGCGGTCAAGTTCATGTCCATACGAATTCCCCTTTCGCTTTCACTGCTTTCACGGGTCATACGGGGCAGGCGCCCGCCCGCCGTCCTGCGACGGGCGGGCGGGGCGCCTTGCTCAGACTTGCCTGCGGCGTACCGCCGTCGTCAGCTCAGCAGCAGGACGAGGAGGACGACGAGGAGCAGCACAGCCAGCCACCGCTGGAGGCACCGACCTCGGGGAGGGCGACACCGTCGGCGACGTCGAGAACCTCGACCTCCTCCAGCTCGAAGGAAGCGAAGTCCTCGGTGCCCAGGTTCTGGTCCATGTGAATTCCCTTTCAGGTTTTCTTCTTTCCGACCGGTCGGCCGGACAAGAAGAATCATGGCCGGTTCGGATTGGCCTGCGGAAGGCTTTCCGGGCTTCCCCTGACACAGGTAATGGGGCCCCGTGACATTCGTCATGGGGCCCCTGTACGCATACGCGCGCGCGACAAGGGAGTGTGTGTCCGGGGCGGGGTGAAGGGCATCGCCCCGGTGATGTCCTCCGGGCTCCGGCCGGCCCCGCCGGGACTCCCGGAATGACAAACGTCACGACCTCACGTGATCCGTGTCAGCGCTCCCGCGGAAAACCTTGTCCGGGGCCTTCCCGCCGAACGAGCATGCGAGGGACTCGGCTTCAGAGGGAACGGAATGGCGGCGTGACCGGACGATCCACTGCGCAAGGGCACTACGTCTCCCGGATCCTCGGCGTACTCGCCCGGGACCCCCGGCGGGCGCGCATCCAGGGCGGGGCCGGCACCCTCGACGGGGCCGCGCTCGTCCGCTCCGTGCACCGGGCCCACGAGGCGCTCCGCGCCGCGGGCGCCGGGCCGGGCGCCATGGTCGGGATCCTCACCGGGCCCAACCACCCGCTGACGTTCACCGCCCGGTACGCGGCCCACCTCCTGGGCGCCGGCGTGATGTACGTGCGCTCGGTCAACCCCGGCTCGGACCTGCCCCTTCCGGTCGCCGAACAGGCCGGGCTCCTCGCGGAATGCGGGGTCACGGTCCTCGTGACGGACCGGGCCCACGCCGCGCGCGGCGCCGAACTGGCCGGCCTGCTCGCGCAGTCGGCCGCGGTCACCGTGCTCGACGACCCCGGTGCCGAGGAGGGCGGCGAGGCCCCGGCCGAGCCGGCTCCGCCGGCTCCCGAGTGCGCGGTGGTCACCTACACCAGCGGCAGCAGCGGCCGCCCCAAGGGCGTGCGGCAGTCCTTCGCCGCCTGGAACCGGCTCGTGCTCGGCGACGCCGACTCCCTCGCGGGAGGGCCGCCGGAGCGGATGCTGATCGTCACCCCGACCAGCCACACCGTCGCCGTCATGGCCGACGTGGTCCTGGCCTCCGGCGGCTCCCTCGTCGTCCACGACGGCTTCGACGCCGCCGGGGTGCTGGGGGCGCTGGCAGCCGAACGGATCACCCGCGTCTACCTGACCGTCCCGCAGCTGTACCGGCTGCTGGACCACCCCGACACCGCCGGCACCGACCTGTCCGCGCTGCGCCAGCTCATCTACAGCGGCTGCGTGGCCTCCCCGGCCCGGCTGGCCTCCGCCGTACGGGTCTTCGGGCCCCGCCTCGTGCAGTGCTACGGCTCCACCGAGGCGGGCCGGATCACCCTGCTGGACCAGCTCGACCACTTCGAGCCGGAGCTGCTGCCCAGCGTGGGCCGGCCCTTCCCGGGGGTAGAGGTCCGCGTCTGCGACCCCGACACCGGCCGCGAGGTCCCGCAGGGCGACTGCGGCGAGCTCCAGGTGCGCTCCCCGTACGCGATGGCCGGCTACCAGGGCCTGCCCGCCGAGAGCGCCGCGGCCCTGCTGCCGGACGGCTGGCTGCGGACCGGGGACCTCGGGCGGCGGGACTCCTACGGCTGCTTCCACCTGGTCGACCGCATCGGGCGGGTGATCAAGGCGGGCGGGGTCAAGGTCCGGCCCGCCGAGGTGGAACGCGCCCTGCTCACCCACTCCGCGGTCGCCGACTGCGCGGTGTTCGGCACGCCCGACGCCGTGACCGGCGAGGCCGTGCACGCCGCCGTGGTGCTGCGCGTCCCCTGCGAGCCGGACGAACTGCGCCGACACGTCGCCCGTTCCCTCTCCCCCGCCCACGCCCCCGCGCGGATCGTGCGGTGGCCCGAACTTCCCCTGACCGAATCCGGAAAGCCCGACCACAGGCGCCTCGCGGGCGCGGCGGTCTCCGGCGCGGCCTCGAACTGACGAAGAAAGCGAGCTGACATCGTGACGACTTCCACGACCCCGACCCTCCTGGCGTCCCCCCAGGCCCACCTGGCGTTCTTCACGGACCGCGCCGCCGCCGCGATCGCGGACGGCAAGCGGGAGTTCCTGGAGCTCGGCCGCCGGGCCGGCCGCTTCCCCAGCGCCTCCACCTCCACCGACCCGGCCGACGGCACGGCCGAGATCAGCGTCTGGTGCAGCAACGACTACCTCGGCATGGGCCAGCAGCCGCAGGTCATGGCGGCCATGCGGGACGCGCTGGAGCGCTTCGGAGCCGGCTCCGGCGGCTCCCGCAACATCGGCGGCACCAACCACGTCCACGTGCGGCTGGAGGCCGAACTCGCCGCGCTGCACGGCAAGGAGGCGGCGCTGATCTTCACCTCCGGCTACACCGCGAACGACGGCGCCCTGACGGTGATCGCCGGAGCGGTCCCGGACTGCGTGGTCTTCTCCGACGAGCTGAACCACGCCTCGATCATCGACGGGCTGCGCCACAGCGGGGCCGCGAAGCGCATCTTCCGCCACAACGACGCGGCGCACCTGGAGGAGCTGATCGCGGCCGAGGCGCCGGAGCGGCCGAAGCTGATCGTGCTGGAGTCGGTGTACTCGATGTCCGGCGACGTCGCGCCGATCCGCGAGGTCACCGAGATCGCCCGCCGGTACGGGGCGACGATCTTCCTCGACGAGGTCCACGCGGTGGGCATGTACGGCCCGCGCGGCGCCGGCATAGCGGCCCGCGAGGGGCTGGCCGACGAGATCGACGTGGTCATGGGCACCCTCGGCAAGGGCTTCGGCACCGCCGGCGGCTACATCGCGGGCCCGGCCGCGCTGATCGACGCCGTGCGGACCCTGTCGCGGCCGTTCGTGTTCACCACCTCCCTCCCGCCGGCGGTGGCGGCGGGCGCGCTGGCCGCCGTGCGCCACCTGGCGGGCTCGGACACCGAGCGGACCGCGCTGCACCGCAACGCGAAGCTGCTGCACGGGCTGCTGCGGGAGCGGGGCATCCCCTTCCTGTCGGACGAGTCGCACATCGTCTCGGTGCTCATCGGCGAGGACGCCGCCTGCAAGAAGGCCTCGGCGCTGCTACTGGAGCGCTACCGGATCTACGTGCAGTCCATCAACGCGCCGAGCGTCAAGACCGGCGAGGAGATCCTGCGCATCGCGCCGGGGGCGCTGCCCGAGCCGGCCGAGGTGGAGAAGTTCGTCGAGGCGCTGGACTCGGTCTGGCTGGAACTCGGCCTGCCCCGGACCGGCGCATGAGCTCCCCGTCCTCGTCGGTGGCGTCCGTCCTGGCGGAGTCGGCCGCCCGCAGGCCCGCGCACCCCGCGCTGGTCTTCGGGGACCGCTCGTACTCCTACGCGGAGCTCTGGGACGGAGCCCTGCGGTACGCGGCCGCGCTGCGCGCCCGGGGCCTGGGCGCCGGGGACCGGGTGGCGCTGCTGCTGCCCAACACCCCGGCGTTCCCGATGGCCTACTACGGGACCCTCGCCCTGGGCTGCACGGCCGTACCGGTCCACGAGCACTCCCGGGCGCCCGAGATCGCCCACGTGCTGCGGGACTCCGGCGCCGTGGCGCTGGTCTGCGCGGCCTCCCTGCTGCCCGAGGCGGCCCCGGTCGCCCGGGCGGCGGGGGTGGCGCTGCTCGGCGTGGGCGACGGGGACGGAACGGACGGCGGCGGTACGGACGGCGGCACGGCGGACGGCACGACGGACGGCGCGCGGGACGTCCCGCGGCTCGACCGGGAGGCCGGTCGGGCGGCGCCGCTGGAGCGGCAGGTGCCGCGCGCCCCCGAGGACATCGCGGTGGTCCTCTACACGTCCGGGACGACCGGCGCCCCCAAGGGGGTGATGCTGACGCACCACAGCGTGCTCATGAACATCACGACCACCGCACGCACCCCCTTCGCCTTCGCCGCGGACGACGTGCTCCTCGGCACGCTGCCGCTCTCGCACACCTTCGGCCAGATCTGCGGGATGGGCGTGTGCTTCCACGCCGGCGCCACCCTGGTGCTGATGTCCCGGTTCTGCGGCGCGCACGCGCTGGACCTGATGGCCGCGCACGGGTGCACGGTCGTCATGGGCGTGCCGACGATGTACCTGGCCCTGCTGGACGCGGCCGGGCGCGATCCGCGCCGGCCCCCGCTCAGGCGCGCCTACTCGGGCGGCTCCTCGCTGCCCCCCGCGGTGCTGCGGCGCGTCGAGGAGGTGCTGGGCGCACCGGTCTACGAGGGGTACGGGCTCACCGAGACCTCCCCGAGCGTGAGTTACAACCAGCCCGGGCTGGAGCGCAGGCCCGGCACGGTCGGCCTGCCCATCCCGGGCGTCGAGGTCGGCATCGCCGCGGCGGACGGGGAGCCGCGCGTCCGGCTGCTGCCGCAGGGCGAGCGCGGGGAGATCGTCGTCCGCGGCCACGGCCTGATGGCCGGCTACCTGGGCCGCCCGGAGGCCACCGCCGAGGTGCTGGTCGACGGCTGGCTGCGCACCGGGGACATCGGGGTCCGGGAGGAGGACGGCTACCTGCGCGTCCTGGACCGCAAGAAGGACGTGGTCATCCGCGGCGGCTACAACGTCTACCCGCGCGAGGTGGAGGAGGTCCTCCTCGGCCACCCGGCGGTGGCGCAGGCCGCGGTGGTCGGCGTCCCCCACGAACGGCTCGGCGAGGAGGTCTGCGCGGTGCTGCGGACCGTGCCGGGCGTCCGGCCGGACCCGCGCCTGGCCCAGGAGATCACCGCGTGGTGCGGGGAGCGGCTGGCCCGCTACAAGTACCCGCGCCGGATCGCCTTCAGCGGGGCCTTCCCCGTGGGGCCCACCGGAAAGGTGCTCAAGGGCGAACTGGCCGCGCTCTTCGGGTAGATCGACCGACAGGCCGCCCGGCGGTGTGGCAGGATCCCCGCGCCGGCTGCGAGAAGATGTACGAACCACGCACACCAGGAGGCAACACCCGTGGAAAAGACCGCCGCCCGTCCCGTCTTCACGACCCGACGGGACCAGCTCCGCAACGGTGGCCGGGCAGCGCTCGTCGGCACCGGCTTCGGCGTGATGTGGTTCTCCCTCGGACAGGCCGTCGTCCACGGGACCGCCCGGCCGTTCGTCCTCGCGGGCGGCGGGCTGCTGTTCGCGGCGAGCGCCGCCGCGATCGTCCGCCTCCTCCTGCTGGCCCGGCGCACCCCCGCCCACGTGAAGGGCGCTCCCCCGGCCCCGGGCGGCGGCGGCCCGAAGTTCCTCACCGTCCTGCTGATCGAGGTCGCCGTCCTCGGCGCGGGCAACAACTACATACGCACCTCCCTGGACCGCCCCGAGCTGATGCTGACCTGGTCGGCGCTGGTGGTCGGCGCGCACTTCTTCCCGATGGCCAAGAGCCTGCGCGCCCCGATGCTCCGGTGGGTGGGCGCCGCGATGCTGGCCACCGTCGGCCTCGCCGCGATCGCCACCCTGCTGCTGGGAGCCGACAAGGAGGCCTGGCGGTACGTGCCGGGCCTCGGCTGCGCGGCGGTCCTGTGGGGCAGCACGGCGTACAGCGGCTGGCGCGCCGGCCGCAAGGCCTAGGCACGCCGCGGGCGCGCCCGGGAGCCCGGGCGCGCCTGTCCGCCGGGCGGGCCCGGCGGACGCCTCAGATCCAGCCCTGCTCCACGGCGATGCGGGCCGCGTCGAAGCGGTTGCGGCCGCCGAGCTTCTTGATGGAGGCCGAGGTGACGTTGCGTACGGTTCCGGCCGCCAGGTAGAGCTCGGCCGCGATCTCCTTGACGGTGGCCCCGCCCGCCGTCAGCCGCAGCACCTGGGACTCCCGGGTGCTCAGCTTCGCCCCGGGCCCCACGCCCGGGTTGCCCAGTCCCATGGCGCTGCTGGCCAGGGACGGGGCCATCGTGACGCAGCCCGCGGCCACGCCCTTGAGGGTGGCGATGAGCCGGGGCAGGCCCGTGTCGGTCGGAACGATGCCGTGCACCCCGGCCGCCATCGCGCGGCCCACCGCCGCGGGCCGGTTGCCGGCCATCATGAGGACGATTCCGCACGCGGGCACCCGGGCCCGCACCGCCGACGCGAGACGCAGAACGTCATCACCGACCGGGGTGTCGTCCAGGAGAACGACGTCGGGCGAATGGCGGTGGACAAGTGAAAGAACCTGCTGCGGATCGGTTTCCGCGGCGATGACTTCTATGCCGCCGGCCGATCGGAGAGCCTCGACGAGCGCCTCGAGAAAGAGAACCCGGCTGCCGCCGACAATGACGCTGATAGCCATGGTGAATCCCCTGAATGAACCGTGGGGCCGTGTTCTACCGTTCGGTTTCCACGGTCCAGCCACTGAGCTGTTGGGTTATCTCCAGTGCCCGGCGGCAAATACTGTCGCCTGACGCCGGTGGTTCCAGTACGTCGGAAACGGTCTGGAAGAGGACGAGCTCGACGCGCCCGTCACAGGGGCGGACCGCCACGTGTTCCAGGCCGTCCGCGGGAGTGGCCACGGACCTCAGCAACGAGGCGAGGAGGAGCGGATCCGGTGGGCCGGCCGCCCCGGCGGCAGGCGCGCGCAGGGAAACCGCGGTCATAAGCATGCGAGTCGACTAGTCCCAGTTCTGGTTGTACGAGGTGATGGCGACGGCCGGAGCCTCCAGCTGCGCGGCCGCACCCGGGGCGACGATGTCCCAGTTCTGGTTCCCGGCCTCGACGGCGACCCGGTTTTCCGCGCCCTGCCCGGTGGCGTGGGCCGTACCGAACAGGAACAGGCCGGCGGCAAGGGCGGCGATGGAAGCGACACCGGCGACACGACGGAACTGCAGCATGGATTTCCCCCTGGAAAAGCGTTCGTAAAGCGGGAGCCAACCGGGCGTTCGGCGCCGGGCGGCTCCTTCCTTCTGCATCCAGCTTGCTTTACGGCGGACCTCGAGTGGAAGCGGATCCGCTGGCAGGAAGAACCCCGTGGCAGCTCGGTGCCAACCTCGCAACGGACCCGGCAGGGAAGTAGCCATCCACCTGCGACGTCTCATATGTTGACCACATCGGCGCGGCTCAAGTCAGAGTGAGCGGCGGGGGACCGAAGAGGAACTGACAATGCTGGAACTACTGGGACTGGACGCACAAACAGCGGATGTGTACGGACTCATGCTGGCGAACCACGCATGGGGCGTCACGGAGCTCGCACGCCGACTCCGCCTCACACCCGCCGACGTGCGCGAGTCGCTGGAGAAACTGACCGATCTGCGCCTTCTGCAACGATCGGCCGTCGGGGACGAACTCCAGCCGACCGACCCCGCGTTGGGGCTGCGGGAGCTGCTCAACCAGCGCAAGAGGGAGCTGGAGAGCAGGCAGGAGGCGGTGGCGCGCTGCGAGGCCGACATGGCCAAGCTGGTCAGCACCTACAGCGAGCTCTACACCGGCCAGACCCACCGCGTCGCCCAGCAGTTCCTCGGCGTCGAGTCGGTGCAGAACCGGATCCGCGAGCTCGCCACCGAGGCTACCTCCGAGTCGCTGACCTTCAATCCCGGCGGCGCGCAGTCTCGAGCGAGCCTCGAGGCCAGCAAGCCCCTCGACCGCGACACCCTCGCCCGAGGTGTCCGGATGCGGACGGTCTACCTCGACAGCGTCCGCAACGACTCGGTCACCACCGAGTACGCGGAGTGGCTGACCGACCTGGGCGGCGAGGTGCGCACGGTGCCCTCGCTGCCGCTGCGCATGCTCATCTTCGACCGGAAGACGGTCGTCGTCCCGGCCGATCCGGAGAACACCCGCAAGGGCGCCGTCCAGCTGACCGAGCCGGGCGTGGTCGTCGGCCTGGCCGGGCTGTTCGACCAGATCTGGGAGACGGCGGTACCGCTGGGCACCCGCCAGGACCGCGACGACCGGGGCCTGACCCGCCAGGAGAAGGAGCTGCTGCGGCTGCTGGGCAGCGGGCTCACCGACGAGGCCGCCGGCCGCCAGCTGGGCCTGTCCCTGCGGACGGTCCGCCGGATGATGGCGGAGCTGATGAAACGTCTCGGCGCGGGCAGCCGCTTCGAGGCGGGCCTGCGCGCGGCCCAGCGCGAGTGGATCTGACCCGCAGAGCGCCTGCCCTCCCCCGGCGGCCGGGCCGGGCTACGGCTCCGGGACCGGGGTGGGGAGTTCCAGCCAGACCGTCTTGCCCGGGTGGGCGCCGGACAGCGGGGACGACCCCCAGGACTGCGCCAGGCGGTTCAGGAGGACCAGGCCGTGCCCCCCGGGGCGCGCCCGGTCCCGCTGCGGGCGCGGTCGCGGCGGCTCGGGGCTGTCGTCCGTCACCTCGACCCGCAGCCGCCCGCCCGGCCCGTAGCGCAGGACCAGCTCCCGCGGGCCCCCGGCGTGCAGGCAGGCGTTGGTGACCAGCTCCGAGACCAGCAGGAGGGCGTCCTCCTCGGCCTCGGTCCCGGGCGCCCAGCTCCAGTCCGCGAGGGCCTGCCGGGTGAAGTCGCGGCACCGCGTGACGACGCCGGCCGTGGCACCGCCCAGGACGAGCCTCCGCGTCTGTTCCGCCACCGGCGCACTCCCGTCTCGGCCCACCGCTCCCTCGGCGCCGCACCTACCCCCGACCAGGATGGACAAATCCCACGGTTTCGGCCACCAGGCCGTCACAGCGGCCCCACAGCCCCGCCGGAGCCCCGCCGGAGCCGCGCCGGAATCCCGCCGAAGCGCTCCGCGCGCCGGGGCGGAGGGGCCCGGCGGGGGCCTCCCGGTGCCTTCCGAGCGGGGTCCCGAAGACCCGCACAAGGCCCCCGCCAGGGGTTTTCGGCCGTTCTCCCCCGTGGAGCGGCCGGTCCGGGCGAGGCTAGCCCGGCCGCTTCCGCACGGTCGAGGACCGCCGCCCCGATCCGTCAAGTCCTCGAAGGCCCCTCCCGTCCCACGGCTCCGCCCGCGACGCGGCCGAGGCGACCCTCTGTCCACATCCTGGACAACTACCCTCGGTATATGAACGCAGATGCCGAAGCCGAAGCCCTCCACACCGTGAAGGACGCCGACCGGAAGCACGTCTTCCATTCCTGGTCGGCCCAGGAGCTCATCGACCCGCTGGCCGTCGCGGGGGCCGAGGGCTCGTACTTCTGGGACTACGAGGGCAACCGCTACCTCGACTTCTCCAGCGCGCTCGTCTACACCAACATCGGCTACCAGCACCCCAGGGTGGCCGCCGCCATCGCGGAGCAGGCGGGCAGGCTCTGTACGGTCGCGCCCGGCTTCGCCGTGGACGTCCGCTCCGAGGCCGCCCGCCTGATCGCCGAGCGCACCCCCGGGGACCTCGACAAGATCTTCTTCACCAATGCCGGGGCCGAGGCCGTGGAGAACGCCGTCCGCATGGCCCGGCTGCACACCGGCCGGCCCAAGGTGATGTCCGCCTACCGCTCGTACCACGGCGCCACCACCACCGCGATCAACCTCACCGGCGACGCGCGCCGCTTCGGCAACGACAGCGCGACCGCCGGCGTCGTGCACTTCTGGGGCCCCTTCCCCTACCGCTCCCCCTTCTACGCCGGCACCGAGGCCGAGGAGTGCGAGCGGGCCCTGCGCCACCTGGAGGACACGGTCGTCTTCGAAGGCCCGCAGTCCATCGCCGCGATCATCCTGGAGACCGTCGGCGGCGCCCCCGGCGTGCTCGTCCCCCCGGCCGGCTACCTGGCCGGCGTCCGCGAGATCTGCGACCGCCACGGCATCGTCTTCATCCTCGACGAGGTCATGGTCGGCTTCGGCCGCACCGGCCGGTGGTTCGCCGCCGAGAACTGGGGGGTCACCCCCGACCTCCTCTGCTTCGCCAAGGGCGTGACCAGCGGATACGTGCCTCTCGGCGGCGTGGCCATCTCGGGGGCGATCGCCGATACCTTCGCCCGCCGCCCCTACCCCGGCGGGCTGACCTACTCCGGGCACGTCCTGGCCTGCGCCGCCGCCGTGGCCACGATCGGCGTGATGGAGGAGGAGGGGATCGTCGAGCAGTCCGCCCGCACCGGCGCCGAGCTGCTGGGCCCCGGCCTGCGCGCCCTCGCCGAGCGGCACCCCTCCGTCGGCGAGGTCCGCGGCCTGGGCACCTTCTGGGCCCTGGAACTCGTACGGGACGCCCGCACGCGCGAGCCGCTCGTCCCGTACAACGCCTCCGGCGCCGAGAACGCCCCCATGGCGGCCTTCGGCGCGGCCCTGAAGAAGGGCGGCCTGTGGCCGCTGCTCGCCGGGAACCGGATCCACGTCGCCCCGCCCTGCAACATCTCGGCCGAGGACGTGGCCAAGGGCCTGGCCGTCCTGGACGGGGCCCTCGCCGTCACGGACGCGCACATGGCCTGAGCCGGACGCCCCCGGCGGCGCCCCCTTGTGGGGTCGGCCAATCCGCCGGTACCGCTGTTCGGAGGTTCCGTCCCGTGGTCAACCCGCCGTACACATGGTGCAATCCCGTCAGTACTCCAGTACTTCAGTACGACTCAGCACCTACGGACCGGGATGCACGTCAGTCCCGGGGCGGTCCTCCGGGGCCGAACGGCGGGGAGCGGGACGTCCCCCGGGGGACGGGCGCTGGACGCCGGGCGTACGGGATCCAGACCAACGGACTCCGTGTTCCCGAGTACCCGAAGGAAGACAGCATGAGCAAGCACGTCCTGGGACAGAACCAGTACGGCAAGGCCGAGAACCGCATCGTCGTGGTGACCCGCAAGGGCAGCGACGGCTCCTGGGCCGAGATCCGCGACCTGAACGTCTCGGTCGCCCTGCGCGGCGAGTTCCGCGACGTCCACCTCACCGGCGACAACGCCAACTGCCTGCCGACCGACACCACCAAGAACACGGTGTACGCCTTCGGCAAGGAGCACGGCATCAGCTCGCCCGAGGCCTTCGGGATCCTGCTCGCCAAGCACTTCGTCTCCTCCCAGGCCCCGATCCGCGAGGCGCAGATCCGGATCGAGGAGTTCGCCTGGGAGCGGATCCCCGTGCCGACCCGCAAGGAGCAGCACTCCTTCGTCCGCAAGGGCCAGGAGGTGCGCACCGCGCAGGTGACCTACAGCGAGGCCACCGGCCTCCAGGTCGTCTCGGGCCTGAAGGAGCTGACGGTGATGAACTCGACCAACTCCGAGTTCCACGGCTTCATCAAGGACGAGTACACGACCCTCCAGGAGGCGTACGACCGCATCCTGGCGACCAAGGTCACCGCCCGCTGGGCGCACTCGGCGCCGGCCGCCGACGACGCGGAGTACGACTGGGACCGGTCGTACAAGAAGGTCCGCAAGCACATGCTGGAGGCCTTCGCGGAGACGTACTCCTACTCGCTCCAGCAGACCCTGAACCAGATGGCCGAGCGGGTGCTCGACCACTGCCCCAAGGTCAACGAGGTGCGCCTCAACCTGCCCAACAAGCACCACTTCCTCGTCGACCTGGAGCCCTTCGGCCTCAAGAACGACAACGAGGTCTACTTCGCGGCGGACCGGATGTACGGCCTGATCGAGGGCACCGTCCACCGTGACGGCGTCCAGCCGGTGATCGCCACCTCCGACTGGATCGTGGCGTAACGGCCCTCCCGCCCCCGTTCGGCCCGGACCGCGTCGCGGGGTCCGGGCCGTCCGTCATCCCCCGGCCCGGGGCGCTCCGACCAGCAGGTTCCAGCGGCCCGCCCGCCCGCTGAGGGCGGTCACGGTGTCGGGGCGCACGTCGAGCCGCCAGAAGACCGCCGCCGGCAGCTCCAGGGCCGACACCACCGCCGCCCGCACGACGGCCTGCGCGACCACCGCGTGGTGCCGGCCGGGCTCCAGCCCGGCCAGGTGGTCCCCCGTACGGGTGATCAGCGCGGCCACCGACTCCCCGCCGCCGGGCGGGGCGAACTCCGGGTCCGTGAGCCAGCGGTGGACCGCCTCCGGGTCCTCCGCGGCCACCTCGTCCAGGGTCCGGCCCGCCCACGCTCCCATGTCCGGCCCGGCCAGGCCCTCGTGGCCCGGACAGGGCCGTGCGGACCCGAACCCGCCCCGGCGGGCGGCGTCGTCGAGCGGGGGCGTGGTCAAGTGCAGGCGCACCGGGGGAGTCAGGGACATAAAAAGAGCGTAAAGCGCACGCCCGGGGCGTGAGACGGCGGCCACACGCCGTGGTGTTCAAGCCAGGAGCGCGCTACCGTCTCGGACGACATCATGAAGAAGGTATGACGGAAGTACCGGTGAGATTCCGGCACGGTCGCGCCACTGTGAATCCTCCCGCGGCGACGGGGGAGGGAAGTCAGACCCGTCCGCCTTCGACGAGAGCACCACTGACCGGGACGCGTGTTCCCCTGGAGGTTCTGCCATGGCCCACTCCGCCGTGCCCGCTTCGGCCCCCGTCGCCGTAGCCCCCATCTCGCTCTCCGCGCTGGCCCCCTGGGCCGCCTTCGCCGCCGTCGTGACCCTGTTCCTGCTGTACCTCGTCGGCGTCGAGCAGGGTGCCGCCGCGATCTTCCAGGGCGAGACCGTCCACGAGTGGATGCACGACGGCCGCCACCTGCTCGGCTTCCCCTGCCACTGATCTCCTGCTGATCCCCCGCTGATCACGCAAGGAGCTCCCACGTGAACACCGTCTCCCCCCGGGCCCTCCTGGTCCGGGGCATGCTGTCCGGCCTGCTCGCGGGCGTCGCCGCCTTCCTCGTCGCGTACCTGATCGGCGAGTCCAAGGTGGACGCGGCGATCGCCATCGAGGAGGCCGGCGAGGCCGCGCACGACCACGCCGAGGCCGCCCCGGTCAGCCGGGCCCTCCAGGCGACGGCCGGCCTCGGCACCGGCACCCTGCTCTACGGGATCGCGCTCGGCGGCATCGCCGCGCTCGTCTTCTGCTTCGCCCTCGGCCGTATCGGCCGCTTCGGCCCCCGGGCCACGGCGGCCCTGGTCAGCGGCGGGCTGTTCCTCACCGTCGGGCTGGTCCCGTTCCTCAAGTACCCCGCCAATCCCCCCGCCGTCGGCGATCCCGACACGGTCGTCCGGCGGACCACCCTCTACCTGCTGATGATCGCCCTGAGCGTGCTGCTGGCCTCGGCCGCCCTGATCCTGGGCCGGCGGCTCGCGCCGCGCCTGGGAAACTGGAACGCCTCGGTCGTCGCCTCCCTGGCCTTCGTGGCGGCCGTCGCCCTCGCCTACGCGCTGCTGCCGGGGATCAACGAGGTGCCGGCGGACTTCCCGGCGGCACTGATCTGGCAGTTCCGGCTCGCCTCGCTGGCCATCCAGGCGGCGGTGTGGACTACTTTCGGCCTGGTCTTCGGATTTCTAGCCGAACGCGCTATTGCCCCGGCCGCCGCACCCAAGGAGGCTGTACAGCCGACGAGTTGAGGACGGCACTCCGGTTGCGGACGTGCCGGGTGACGAGGGTGGGAGCCGGGACATGCAGTCCGCGATCCGGGAATGGCGGGGCTGGACCGGCGCCGCACCGTTCTGGCTGAACTCGGTGCTGCTGAGCCTGGCCCCCTTCACCGCGGTCCCCCTCTTCGCCCAGATGGGCGTCATCACCGCCCTGGCCGCCCTCGGCGGACTGGCCCGCCAGCTCTGGTACGGGGACTACGGCCACCCCGCGATGCACCTCGCCGCCGCCCTCATGGGGGCGGCGGCGGTCGTTTTCGTGGTGCTCTGATCCCGCCCGCCGCCCCGCTCCCGTGCCGCACCCACGCCGGCCCGCACCAGCGCCCCCACCGCCGAACGACCCGCGCGGCGAGGAAGAATGGGGCTTTTCGAACGGAACGGGGGCTGGTGTGACGGCGGCAGGGCGGGACATACCCGAGGAGTACCTGACCGGGTACGTGCACATGCTCGCGGAGGTCTCGGCCACCGGCCGGCGCCCGGTGCGCGCGGAGCTCGACGCCCGCCGCGCCCTCGGGGAGAAGGCCGCCGAGGCCGGGTACGGGCTGCGCGGCCTGGTCGGCGCCCACCTCGCCGCCACCCGCGCCGCGCTCGGCGGCCGCACCGCCCCCGACCCCCTGATGGCGGCCGCGGAACAGGCCGTGGACGCCTTCGCCGAGGGGTACGAGCGCGCCCAGCGGCTGGCGGTGCGCCAGGAGGAGGCGGCCCGGCGCGAGTTCATCGACGACCTCCTCCTCGGCCGCGGCGATCCGGGGGACCTCGGCGAAAGGGCCGACCGCTTCGGGCTCCGCCCGGCCGGGGCGCACGCGGTGGCCGTGGCCCGTACGGCATCGCCCCACACGGACGGCAGCCCGCAGGTCCGTCGGCTGGAGCGGGTGCTCGCCGGACGGTTCGGGGACGGGGCGGCGCTGCTGGCCACCAAGGAGGGCCGGCTGATCTGCGTGGCCTCCGGCGACGGGGACGAGGTCCTGGCCCACTTCGCACGGCTGGCGCGCGCGGGCGCCGGCGGACTGGTCGCCGTCGGGCGCCCGCACCCCGGCGCGGGCGGGGTGGCCTCCTCGTACGAGGAGGCCCTGCACGCCCTCGACCTCGCGGACCGGCTCGGCTTCGAGGGGCCGCTGCTGCGCGCCGCCGACCTGCTGGTCTTCCCCGTACTGACCCGGGACCGGGCGGCCATGGCCGATCTGGTGCTGAGCGCCCTGGGGCCGCTGCGGGCCGGACGCGGCGGGGCCGTCCCGCTGCTGGACACGCTGACCGCCTACTTCGACTCGGGGTGCGTGGCGGCGGAGGCGGCCCGGCGGCTGGGCCTGAGCGTGCGGGCGCTGACCTACCGCCTGGAGCGCATCCACAGCCTGACGGGCCACGACCCCGGCGACCCGGCCCACCGCTACACCCTCCAGACGGCGGCCCTCGGAGCCCGCCTCCTGAACTGGCCGGCCGAGCCGCTCGGCTGACGGCCCCGGTTCCCCACCCTCACCCGTTCGGCGGCACCGCCCCCGGTTTCCGAAGCGCACCCGGCGCACCCGCCGCCAGCTGCGAAGACTCCCACCGCGCACCCCGGCGCAGCCGTGACACACCGTCACCCCGCGGCTGCCGCCGATGTGCCCGGCCCCGGAGCGTGGTCCACGCTCCCAGGGACCGGCCGCCCGAGCCGGCCCAGGAGGAATGCCATGTCCCGCGCCCCATGGGCGGCCGCCGCGCTGACGGTCGCCCTGCTCTGCACCGGCATCGGACTGCTGCGCGGCGGAGAGGGTGCGGAGCCGGGGACCTCGGGCGTCGCGGACGCCCTGCCCTCGCGGGCCCTGGGCCTGTCCGGCCACCGCCGCCTCGTGCGCGAACTGGAGCACTCCGGCACCCATTCCCACACCCCCGCCCGCAGGAGCCGGACCGGAGCCGCCGGACCGCTGCGCGCCTCGCGGCCGCTGCGGCTGAGGATCCCCAGCCTGGGGGTGGACCTCCCGCTGGCCGAAGGCGCCCCTGACGGCCGGGACACCGCCGGCTGGGACACCACCGGGCCGGCCCCGGGGTCGGCCGGCACCGCCGTGGTCACCGGCGACGGGCTCCCGCTCGGCGAGCTGCGGCGGGGCCGCACCATCGAGATCCCGCGCGCGGACCACCGTACGGCCGTGTTCACCGTCGAGCGGGTCTCCCCGTACGGGGTCATCGCGCCCGGCCGGGGCGGCCGGGCCCGCCTGCGGCTGGTCAGTGGCGAGACGTCCGTCCTCGCGCGGCTGACCGGGCCGCTGCGCACCGGCTGAGCGCGGTGCGCCGGTCCGCCGCGTCAGCCGAGGGGGGTGTCCTGGTCCCCCGGTCGGGGGGTTCTCGGCAGGGTCCGGCGAGTCGCCCGGGGCGGCTGGGCAGGGAAGCCCCCATGAGCGGTGCGCGGTACGCGCGGGCGGTGCTGGCGCGGGCCCTGACGGTGGCCTGCGTGGCCCTGCTGTGCCTGTTCGGCGCCGGTCCGGCGGCGTCCGCCACCGCGGGCGCCGACCCCCGCACCGCCTCCTCCGCCCCGGCCGACCCCGCCGAAGGACAGGCGGATCCGGCCGCGGATCCCGACGCCCGGGCGGACGTGCGGACGGTCGTGCGCGTGGCGCCGGCCCCGCGCGAGCTGCCGCCGGGGACGTTTCACGTGAAACACGCCGACGAGTCCACCCGTGTGGCCCCGGGCGGGCCGGCCGGGGCGGCCGTGTCACCGCGGGCGGTCCGGAGCGTGGTCCTGCGCTGCTGAGGGGGCCGAGCGGCAGAACACCCCCCGCACACCCCTGGACCACCGTGAGGTTCCGTCATGCCCGTCGACCCGTACGCCGCCCTGAACGCCATGATCCGCGCGGAGGCCGTCCGCTTCTCCCCGGCGTCCCGCAAGGACCGGCCGGCCCCGCAGGCCCCGGCCGCGGAGACCGCGCCCGAGAGCCCCGAGACCGGGCCCGGCGGCGAGCCGCAGCCGCGCACCGCCGAGCCGGCCGCGTAGCCGGCCCGGCCCTGCCATGAGGCGGCGCCGGTTCCCGCGCCCTCCGCAACGGGGCACGGGAACCGGCGCCGCGGCCGGTGCGCGGGGCCTCAGTCCTCCCGCGTGTAGTACCGGTAGAAGGCCGCGATCCCGACGCCGATGCCGGTGAACAGGCCGACGACGGTGGAGCGGAGGATGGACTGGTTGGTGAGGCTGTGCAGGTAGCCGACGGCGATCCCGGCGAACACCCCGTACGCCGTGGCGTGCAGCTCCCGCATGAGCAGCGGGCCGAACCGCGCGAGGCCGTACATGACGGCGGCGAAGAGCACGCCGCACAGGATCCCGTAGAAGACGTTGCCGACGGTGACCGGACCGGTGTCGCGCTTCATCATGGCGGTCCAGAGCCCGTAGGCGAGGCCGAGCAGCAGGGCGCGGATCAGGGCGCCCCTGTGGAGGTCGTGCTCCGCCGACGTCATCGGACGGTGCCACTGGATGGTGCGGGGGGCCGCGTGTGCCATGGCGGGCTCCTCTCTTCCGGTCTCCAGGGCACACCCGCCGCCCCGGGGCGGCAAGTGGATCACCCGTCCGGGCGGGCCCCGGACGCGGCCGCTCCCCGGACGCAGCAACCGGGGTGGCGCCCCGGACCGCGCCCGCCTTCCCTGGTGACGTGCGCACCTACCTGTCGGCGGCCCTCATCGTGCTCGTGGCCCTCCTCGTCCCCGCGAGCGCGGTCGCGTACTGGGCAGACCGCCGATTGGGTGACGCCGACAGCTACACCGCCGCCATGTCCCCGCTCGCCTCCAACCCCGCCGTCCAGGGCGTGGTCGTCACCCAGGTCACCCGCGCCCTCTCCGGACAGATCGACGCGGGCCCCTTCCAGGGCGGGGTCGACGCCCTGATCGGCGAGGCCCTGCACTCCTTCGCCGGGACCCCCGCCTACCGGACGGCCTGGGACGCGGCCAACCGGGCCGCCCACACCGCCTTCCTCGACGCCCTCACCACCGGCCACGGGGACGCGGTCACCATCGACCTCGCGCCGGTGATCGCGCAGGTCAGGGGGGAACTGGTGGCCGACGGGGTGCCGTTCGCCGACCGGATCCCCGAAACCCACCTGTCCGTCAAGGTCATGGAGTACGACAACCTCGGCGCGCTCCGGGAGGGGTTCCGCATGCTCCAGGTCGCCGGTGTCTGGCTCCCCGTGCTGACCGTGCTGCTCGCCGCGGCGGCCGTGGCCGTCGCCGTGCGCCGCCGCCGCGCGCTGCTGGCCACCGGCCTCGGGATCGCGGCTGGTGCCGTCCTGCTGGGGATCGCGGTCGCCGTGTGCCGTCGGCTGACCCTCGACGACCTCCCCTCCGACATCGACCGGGCCGCCGCCGGGGCGGTCTACGACGCGCTGACCGCGTTCCTGCGCACCACCGCCTGGGTGGTCCTCTTCCTCGGTCTGGCCACCGCGCTCACCGCATGGCTGATGGGCCGGCTGCGCCGCACCCCATAAGCTCGGAACATACCCATCCTCCGCAGAACGACCCAGAAGAACCGATTCGCGAGCGGTGACACGGAAGCGGAATGACCACCGAACGACGCACCGAGCACATACCGCCCCGGCCGCCCCGGGCCCACCCGCTGGCTCCCCCCGCCTGGCTCGTCGCGGGACTGCGGCCGAGCCGTACCCCCGTCCCCTGGGCCGCGGTCGCCCGCGCCGGGATCGCGATGTCCGTCCCGCTCGCCGTCGGCTTCGCCCTGGACGAGCCCGAGTACGGCGCGCTCGCCTCCATGGGCGCGCTGTCGGGGGTGATCGGCGACACCGCCGACGCCTACCGGATGCGGATCCTGAACATCGCGGTCCCGCAGCTCCTGGGCGCGGTCGGGGTGGCCCTGGGCACCCTCGTCTACGGCCACGGCTGGGTCGCGGTCGCCGTCCTCACCCTGATCGCCCTGGTGTCCGGAATGATCTCCTCGATCGGCTCGGTCGCCTCGGCGGCGGGGCTCGTGTTCCTGCTCAACGCGGTCGTCGGGGCGGGCCTGCCGCTGCCCGAGCCCTGGTGGACGGCCCCGCTGCTGCTCGGCGCGGGCGGCCTGTTCGTCCTGCTGCTCACGCTGCTGGGCTGGCCGCTGCGCGGCCGGCAGCCCGAGCGGGCCGCCGTCGCGGCCGCCTACCGGGCCGTCGCCGACGCCCTGGAGGCGGCGGGCGGACCGGCGGCCGTGTACGACGAGCGCCGCCAGCAGGTCACCCAGGCCCTGAACCAGGCCTACGACCTCGTCCTGGCCCGCCGCGCCCGGGTGCACGGGCGCAGCCCGTCGCTGGTGCGGGTGATCGCCCAGCTGAACGTGCTGATCCCGCTGGTCGAGTCCGCCCCCGCCGCCCACCTGCGCGGCCGCCCGCTGCCACCCGAGGTCCCGGCGGCGGTGCGGGAGCTGGCCGCCGCCGTCGAGGAGGGGCGCACGGGTACCCCGGTCCTCGACCTCCCGGCCGCGCACGGCCGGTCCGAGCGGGCCGTGGACGCCGCCCTGCGGTACGCGGCGGAGATCGTGCACCTGGAGGAGCCGGACCTCAGCCACGCCGACGACCGGCTCGGCCGGCCCGCCGCCCTGCGCGTCCGGGCGGGGCGCGCGGTGCGCGACCTGATGCTGTCCGAGGCCTCCTGGCGCTACGGGCTCCGCCTGGCCCTGTGCATCGGCCTGGCCCAGTCGCTGGTCTCCCTGGTCGAGGTGGAGCGCTCGTACTGGGTGGCGCTGACGGTCACCTTCGTGCTCAAGCCGGACTTCGGCTCCGTGTTCTCCCGTGCGGTGCTGCGCGCCCTGGGGACGGCCGCCGGACTGGTCCTCGCGGCCGCCGTACTGGCGGAGGTGCCGCGCGGCTGGTGGGACGTCCCGGTGATGGCGCTGCTGGCCGCGCTGATCCCGGCGTTCTCCGCGAAGGGGTACGTCTTCCAGACCGCGGCCATCACCCCGGTGATCCTGCTCCTGTCGGACCTCCTCAACCACCAGGGCTTCGACCTCATCCGGCCCCGGCTGCTGGACAGCCTGATCGGCTGCGCCATCACCCTGGTCTTCGGCTACCTGCTGTGGCCCGAGAGCTGGCACACCCGGGTCGGGGACCGGCTCGCCGCCGCCGTCGACGACGCCGCCCGCTACGTGGAGTGCGCCTTCGCCCCGGTCGCGGACGACGCCGCGCTGCGGGCGGCCCGCCAGTCCCGCCTCCAGGCCCGGCGCCGGATCTACCGCGACCTCTCGGGCGTCCGCAGCGAGTTCCAGCGGGCCCTGACCGAGCCCCCGCCGACCGGCAGCCGCGCCGCCGCGTGGTGGCCGCTGGTGGTGGCCGTGGAGCGGGTCGTGGACGCCACCACGGCGGCCCGCGTGCGGGTCAACCACGGGGCCGCAGCCCCGCCCCCGTCCGAGGTGTCCCGCATCGCCGGCCAGATCCGGGAGCTGGCCGAGGGCATCCGCAGCAGCCCCACCCTGCGCCGGGTCGACATGGCCCCGGACCCGGAGGAGCCCAGCGTGCTGACCCCGCTGCACCAGGAGGTGGCGGCGGCCCGGGCCATCGCCCAACCGGAGCACTGAACGGGGCCCGGACCCCCTCCGCACGGCAGCATCGAAGCATGCGTCCCCGCCGCCCCCTGGCCGCCCCGGCCCTGGCCGCCGTCCTGGCCGTGACGGCGGCGGCGACCGGCGGCTGCGCCGACGTCGAGGGTCTGGAGAACCAGGGCGACCGCGGCACCGTCCACGCCCCCCGGACCCTGTGGAAGGGCTACCGGCCCGACCCGCCCGGACCCGGGCAGCAGCCCGGGGCCGCCGCGGTGGTCCCGGGCCTGCCCAAGGTGCCGGGCCTGAGCATGCGCGGGGTGGACCCCCTGGCCGTCGTACGGGCCGACGTCGCCGCCGCCACCGCCGAGGACGGCGGCACCGGCCGCCTCGTGGACCCCCGGGCCGTCCAGCGGCTCGGACTCTGCACACGGGCTGTGGACGGCGGCCCCTACTGCCCGGTGCGGCCCGGCGTCCTGCACGACCTCACCGGCAACGGCAGGGAGGAGCTGATCACCGCCCTGGACCTGGACGGCCGCCTCAGCGAACTGCGGGTCTACACCGTCCAGGACGACGGCAGGATCGCCCGCATCCTGTCCCGGCGCGGGGTCCTGGAGGGCGTGGAGGTCGCCTCCGAGCACCTGGCCGTCCGCGAACCGACCTCCAACCCGGCCTACACCTCCGTCTCCGACTACGTCTGGGACCCGAACACCAAGAGCATGAGCCTGTCGCAGCTCACCCTCGACGACTGCCCGGCCCTCAGCGATTCCCCGTCGAGCGACGACCGGCAGCGATGCGCGCGCTGAGCAGCCTCCGCTGGAAGATCGCCCTGACCACCACCCTGGTCTGCTGCACGGTGGCCGCCGCCCTGGGGATCGCCGTGCACAACGTGGTCGCCCGGCAGATCGTCGGGGAGGTCCGCAAGGAGGCCGACCGGGAACTGGAGCACGCCCTCGGCCACTACGAGTACGGCACCGCCCACGGCGACGTCCGCTCCGCCCTCGACCCGGCCGGCCTCCCCGGCCCGCTGCGCGACCTCGTCGCCCGCGGCCGGACCGGCAGCATGGCCGGGACCTACCAGGGCAAGCCCGTGATGTGGGCGGCCGGACCCGCCGACCGGCAGGCCCTCGCGGTCTGGATCCCGTACGAGGGCACCCGCGACCGGCTCCGGGACCTGGACACCGCGATCCTCCTCTCCTCGGCGCTCGCGGCCGGGGTGGTGGCCCTGGCCGGCCTGTTCCTCGCCCACCGGATCAGCGGCCGCCTCACCACCACGGCCGCCGTCGCCCGCCGGATCAGCGCCGGGGACCTGGACGCCCGGGTCGGCTTCCCCTCCGGCCGGGACACCCGCGGCCCCGACCGCTCCCGCGACGAGGTCCGGGACGTCGCCCAGGCCCTGGACACGATGGCCGCCTCGCTCCAGGGACGGCTGGAGGCGGAGAAGCGGTTCACGGCCGATGTCGCGCACGAGCTGCGCACCCCGCTGACGGGCTCGCTGGCCGCCGCCGCACTGCTCCCGGAGGGCCGGCCCAAGGAGATGATCGAGGACCGGCTGCGCGCCCTGCACCTGCTCACGGAAGACCTGCTGGAGATCTCCCGGCTGGACTCCGGGGTGGAGCGGGCCGACCTGGCCCGGGTGGAACTGGGCCAGGCCGTACGGCGGGCCGTCGCAGGCTCCCGGCTCGCCGCCGAGGTCCGGGTGGTCCGGGACGCGGTGGTGCTCACCGACCGGCGGCGGCTGGACCGGATCCTGGTCAACCTGCTGGTCAACGCGCACAAGCACGGCCGGCCCCCGGTCGAGGTGACGGTGGAGGGGCCGGTGGTGGCGATCCGCGACCACGGCTCGGGCTATCCCGCCGAACTGATCGAGCAGGGCCCCCGGCGCTTCCGCACGGGAGACCCCGGCCGCGGGCGCGGCCACGGCCTGGGCCTGACGATCGCGGCGGGCCAGGCGGCCGTCCTGGACATCGCCCTCACCTTCGCGAACGCCCCCGACGGCGGGGCCCTGACCACGCTCCGACTCCCGGTGGGGCGGCTGCCGGAGGGGAGTTGAGGGACGCTCCCGATGTTTCACGTGGAACATCACGTGGACCATCCGGGCCGGCAACTGGGCGTTCCCCTCGGCGAGATCGGCCCCCATCCACCCGAACCGGCTGGAAACGGGCGCCGGAGCGCCGCCGACGGGTCGTCCCGGGGGCCTGCGCGGATGGTCCGCGACGGATGCGGAGGGGCGGGCCCTGCCGCGACGGCGTCCGAGGGCTGCGCCGATGCGGCGGCGCGGGGATGAACGGTGGATGAACCCGGCACGGCGGAGGGCCAGTTCGTGCGGGCGGCCGGGTTGGGTGGTAGGACGGGCACCACGAAGGGCGCCCCTGCCGTCGTTCCAGCCAAGGGGCCGATAACCTTACGTGTCCACTCTGGGCAGGGATCAACCGCGCAGCACGGACAAATGACGCACGCACTCATGCGAAAGGCCTGGCCCATGGGTATTCGGAGCTTGTTGCGCAAGGTGTTCGGAAGGACTGCGGAGCCGGTCCCCGAAACGTCGGACGCCCCGGCGGCGGCCCTCCCCAGCCAGGCCGAGCGCACTCCCCTGGACGCGGCGGCCGACCTGGTGGCGGCGTCCTTCGACAACCCGACGGTCCCGCCGCAGTCCGCGCCGCGCGACCGCGAGGCGGGCGCCCTGCTCACCGCGCCCGCCACCACCACGGACCCCACGGTCCCGGAAGCCCGCCGCCCGTCCCCCGGTCCCACCCCGCCGGACCGCCCGACGCCGACGCCGACCCCTGCCCCGGACACCCCGGAGGCCCAGCCGGAGAAGGCCACCACCCCCGAGCCGGAACCCGCCCGGCCGGAGCCGGAGACCCCGACCGAGCCGGCCGCCGCCGAAGCGGAGCCCGCCCAGGCCGAGGCCGCCGAGCCGCAGCCCCAGCCGGCCCCCGAGCCCCCGGCCGAGACGGAGGCCGGCACCGAGGCCGAGGCGGCCGCTCCCGCGACGGAGGACCAGCCGGAGGCCGAGGCCGCCGCGGAGCCGCAGCCCCAGGCCGAACCGGCCACCGACCCCGAGGCCCAGCCGGAGGAGACCACCGCCCCCGAGCCGGTGGCCGCCGAAACCGAGGCCACCCCGGCCGAACCGGCCACCGCCCCCGACCCGCTGGCCGCCCAGGCCGAGGCCACCGCGCCCGAGGCCGACGCGGCCGCCGCCACGCCCGAGACCCCCGCGCCGCAGGCGCAGGAAGTCCCGGAACCGGCCGCCGAACCCGAGGCCCAGCCCGAGGAAGCCACCACCCCCGAGCCGCTGGCCTCCGCAGCCGAGCCCGCCCCGGCCGAACCGGCCACCGCCCGGCCGGAGGCCGTGACCGAGCCGGCCGCCACCGAGGCCGGGGCGGCCGCTCCCGCGACGGAGGACCGGCCGGAGGCTGACGCCCCCGAGCCGACCGCCGCTGCGGAGCCCGCCGAGCCGCCGGCCCAGGACGCCCCCGAGCCGGTCGTCACCACCACCCCCGGCCTGCCGGAGGCCGAGGCCGCGGAGCCGCAGCCCCAGGCCGAACCGGCCGCCGCACCCGAGGCGGCCACCGCCCCCGAGCCCGTGACCGCCGAAACCGAGCCCGCCCCGGCCCACGCCGTCGAGCCCGAGGCCGACGCGGCCGCCGCAACGCCCGAAGCCCCCGCGCCGCAGGCGCAGGAAGCCCCGGAGGCCCAGCCGGAGGAGACCACCGCCCCCGAGCCGGTGGCCGCCGAAACCGAGGCCACCCCGGCCGACGCCGTCGAGCCCGAGGCCGACGCAGCCGCCGGGCCGGAGGGCGGGGCCCCGGCCGACGGCGCCGAGGAGCAGGAGCCCGCTCCCGTCGCCGCCCAGGCCGAGCCGGAGGCAGAGGCAGAGGCCGGGCCCGCCCTCCCCGCGGCGGCGGTGCGTCGCAAGGGCGGGGCCGTCGGTGCGGCGTACAAGGCCGCCGGGCAGGTGCTGCGCGGCAAGGGCAGGACCGGGGCGCGCGCCAAGGTGTACCTCGTCCTCGACCGCTCCGGCTCCATGCGCGGGTTCTACAAGGACGGCAGCGCCCAGTACCTCGCCGACCACGCCCTCGCGCTCGCCGCGCACCTGGACGAGGAGGCCACCGTGCACACGGTGTTCTTCTCCACCGAAATCGACGGCACCGCCGACCTGACCCTCGACGGCCACGACGCGGCCTGGGTCGAGGCCCGCCACGCCGAGCTCGGCCGGATGGGCCGCACCAGCTACCACGTGGCCGTCGAGGCCGTCGTGGAGCGGTACCGCAAGGACGGCGGCGAGGGCCCGGCCCTGGTCGTCTTCCAGACGGACGGCGCGCCCGACAACGTCCGCCCCGCCCGCCAGGCGATCGCGGACGCCGCCGCCACCGCCCCCGGCATCCACTGGCAGTTCGTCGCGTTCGGCGACCACGACGCCAAGGCCTTCGACTTCCTGCGCAAGCTGGACGCCGAGAACGCCGGCTTCTTCCACGCCGGCCCGACCCCCGCGGAGCTCACCTCGGCCGCCCTCCTCAAGGGCGTCCTCGACCGGTTCTGACGGCCGAAGGCCGACGTCGGACGACGGACGACGGACGACGGACGACGGACCACAGACACAACGCGAAGGGCCCGGGATCCGCGAGGATCCCGGGCCCTTCCCGCTACGGGAGCGGCAGCGTCAGCGTCAGCGCGCGGCGTCCGGGTGGACGGCCTCGGCGACCGGCTTCGCGTCCGCGGCCTTCGTCTCGACCGGCTTGCGCAGGGCGATGTTGAGCTCGCGCAGGCGGCTCTCCTCCAGCACCGTCGGCGCGCCCATCATCAGGTCCTGGGCGTTGCCGTTGAGCGGGAAGGCGATGGTCTCGCGGATGTTCGGCTCGTCGGCCAGCAGCATCACGATGCGGTCCACGCCCGGGGCGATGCCACCGTGCGGCGGGGCGCCGAGGCGGAACGCGCGCAGCATGCCCGCGAACTCGCGCTCGACCGTCTCGGCCTCGTAACCGGCGATCTCGAAGGCCTTCAGCATGACCTCGGGCTCGTGGTTGCGGATGGCGCCGGAGGACAGCTCGATGCCGTTGCAGACGATGTCGTACTGCCAGGCCAGGATGTCGAGCGGGTCCTTCTCCTCCAGGTCCTTCATGCCGCCCTGCGGCATGGAGAACGGGTTGTGGGAGAAGTCGATCCTGCCCGTCTCCTCGTCCTTCTCGTACATCGGGAAGTCGACGATCCAGCAGAAGCGGAAGACGTTCTCCTCGAAGTGGCCGGCGCGCTTGGCGGCCTCGACCCGGACCGGGCCCATGATCTTCGAGACCTCGTCGAACTCGCCCGCGCCGAAGAACACGGCGTGCCCGGCGGCCAGGCCCAGGCGCTCGGTGAGGACCTTGACGTTGTCCTCGGTGAGGAACTTGGCGATCGGGCCGGTCAGCGAGCCGTCCTCGCCCACGCGCACCCAGGCCAGGCCCTTCGCGCCCAGCGATACCGCGTAGTCGCCGAGGCCGTCGAAGAACTTGCGCGGCTGGTCGGCGGTGTCCGGCACGGCCAGCGCACGCACGTGCTTGCCGGCGAACGCCTTGAACTCCGAGCCCTCGAAGACGTCGGTGATGTCGACGAGCTCCAGCTTGGCGCGCAGGTCGGGCTTGTCGTTGCCGTACTTCAGCATCGACTCGCGGAACGGGATCCGCGGGAACGGAGAGGTGACCTCGCGGCCGCCGCCGAACTCGGTGAAGAGCTCGGTCATCAGCTTCTCGATCGGCTGGAAGACGTCCTCCTGCTCGACGAAGGACATCTCCACGTCGAGCTGGTAGAACTCGCCCGGCGAGCGGTCGGCGCGGGCGTCCTCGTCGCGGAAGCAGGGCGCGATCTGGAAGTACCGGTCGAAGCCGGAGATCATCAGCAGCTGCTTGAACTGCTGCGGGGCCTGCGGCAGCGCGTAGAACTTGCCCGGGTTCAGGCGGGACGGGACGACGAAGTCACGGGCGCCCTCGGGGGAGGTCGCGGTGAGGATCGGGGTCGCCATCTCGTTGAAGCCGAGGGCCACCATCTTCGAGCGGATCGAGGCGATCACGGCCGAGCGCAGCATGATGTTGCGGTGCATGCGCTCGCGGCGCAGGTCCAGGAAGCGGTACTCCAGGCGCCGCTCCTCGTTCACACCGTCCTCGGTGTTGATCGTGAAGGGCAGCGGGGCGGAGGCGCCGAGCACCTCGACCTCGGAGACCTCGATCTCGATCTCGCCGGTGGCGAGCTCGGGGTTCACGTTGTCGGCGCCGCGGGAGACGACCTTGCCGTCGACGCGGACGACGGTCTCCTTGGTGACGCTGCCGAGGGCCTCGTTCGCCGCGGTGCCGGGGCGGGCGACGAGCTGCGTGATGCCGTAGTGGTCACGCAGATCGATGAAGAGGATGCCGCCCAGGTCTCGACGATTGTGCACCCAGCCGCTCAGCCGGACGTCGGATGCGACGTCGGAAGCACGAAGCTCGCCGCACGTGTGGGACCTGTACCGATGCATCACTCATCCAGTTCTACGCGATTTCCGGGTGGACTCAACCGCCCCAAGGTTACCGTCCGGGGAGCGCCACTCACCGGGCGCGCCCGCAGCGCGGCGGCAGAGGGCGCCGGACGGGCGTCCCGGCCGGGTGACCTGTAAAGATGGCCGGGTGCGCACCGAGGACGTCCTGGCCGCCATCGCGACCGGCCTGTGGCGGTGGGACAACGCTTGCGGAACGGTCACCCTCGACGGCGAGGCCGCCCGGCTGCTCGGGCTGCCCGCCGAGCCCGTCGTCCTGCCGGAGGCCGCCGCCCGCGCGCGTTTCCACCCGGTCGACTGGAACGAGATCAACGGCATCGTCAACCTGGCCGTGGCCGAGGGCACCCTCGCGGAGGCCCGGCTGCGGATCATGGACGAGGACGGGCGCGTGCTGCGCACCGTCCGCAGCCGCTCCAAGCCGCTGGAGAACCGCACCGCCGACGGCCGGGTCGACTACGAGCTGGTCGGCACCATCCAGGAGATCGCCGAGCCGCAGCCCGGCACCACGGCCGCGCACACCCCGATCACCGGCGACTGGCGGCGCTCCCGGGAGGCCTTCCTGCTGGACGCCGGCCGGGCACTGGCCGAGGCGCGTTCGACGGCCGAGGTGCTGCGGGTGGCGGCCTCGCTGTCCATGCCGGGCTTCAGCCCCGACGGGCTGGCCGTCTTCGGGGCGGAGGGCGACCGGCTGTCGGTGATCGGGCACCACGGGCACGCCCCCGGCGACGAGGGCCCCTTCGCGGAGATGGCCCTCGACACGGACTACCCGGCCGCCGAGGCCGTCCGCACCGGGCGGGCGATCTACCTGCCGACGCCGGAGGAGTACAGGCGCCGCTTCCCGGTCACCTGGCCGCTCGCCCAGGGCTTCGGCCGGGCCTCCTGGGCCTTCCTGCCGCTGATCGTGGCCGGGCGGACCCTGGGGGCCTGGATGGCCGCGTTCAAGCATCCCGTGACCTTCTCGCCGGACGAGCGGTCCGTGCTGACGACGGTCGCCCGGATGCTCGCCCAGGCCCTCCAGCGGGCCGGGGTGGCCGAGTCGGAGCGGGAGCTCACCACCGGCCTCCAGCGGTCGATGATGCCCCAGCTCGGCCCCGAGATCCCGGGCATGGCCATCGCCGCCCGCTACGTCCCCACCGGCGGCGGGCTCCAGGTCGGCGGCGACTGGTACGACATGATCCCGCTGCCCTCGGGCCGCTTCGCCCTGGTCATCGGCGACGTCCAGGGGCACGACGTACGGGCCGCCGGGCTGATGGGCCAGCTGCGGATCGCCGTACGGGCCTACGCCTCCGAGGGGCACCGGCCCGACGCCGTGCTCTCGCGCGCCTCCCGCTTCCTGGCCGGGCTGTGCTCCGCGCCCGCACCGGACGAGGAGCCCGGCGCGGCGTCCGGCTCCGACGCCGACTTCGGCAGCCCGCGCTTCGCGACCTGCCTGTACGTGGAGTGCGACCCGCGGACCGGCACGCTGGAGTTCGCCCGGGCCGGGCACCCCGACCCGGTGGTGCGGATGGCCGACGGCACGGTGCTGATGCGGCCGACGGCGGGCGGGCTGCCGCTCGGCATCGTCCCCGACACCGACTACCCCACCACCCGGTTCGCGCTGGAGCCCGGCGAGACGATGATGCTGTGCACCGACGGGCTGATCGAGACCGGCGGGCACGACCTGGACACGGGCTGGGCGCGGCTGCGCGCGATCCTGGAGGGCGACGCGCACGACGCGCGGGCCCGGGCCGGGGCCGGGGCCGGGGAGAGCGGCGGAGCCGAGGACAACCACCTCGAACGCCTCGCCGACCTGCTGGTCCAGGCCGTGCACGGGCCCTCCTCACACCACACCACCGGCCCGCTGGCCGACCGCCGTGAGGACGACATAGCCGTGGTGCTGCTGTGCCGCGAGAGCCCGAGCTGCGGCTGCGGGACCGCCGGCGCGCACCCCGTGCGGCCCGCCCGGCGCACGATGCTGACCGTGGCCCAGGCCGAGCCGGCCCGGATCGCGGGCGCCCGCCGGCAGGTCCGGGAGCTGCTGCACGACTGGGCGGACGCGGAGCAGGTGGACTCGGCGGTGCTGATGGTCTCCGAGATGGTGACGAACGTGCTGGTCCACACCGACGGCGACGCGCTGCTGGTCGCGGAGGCGACGGGGGAGCTGGGCGGGCGGCGGCTGCGCGTGGAGGTGGCCGACGCGAGCGACGAGCTGCCGCACAAGCGCCACCCCGGCGAGATGGCCTCCAGCGGGCGCGGGGTGCTGCTGATGGAGATGCTGGCCGACGCCTGGGGCGTGGACCCGCGCGGCGCGGGCAAGTCGATCTGGTTCGAGCTGTACGAACGGTCCAAACCGGACAGCGACGCGGACCGGGAGTCACCCCGGCCCCCCGACTGATCCGCCCGGCCCGGGCGCCCCGGGCCGGCCGCGCCACCGAAAGGCGGACCAGGTCATGCCGAACCCGACGACGCCCCTCCTCCCCGAACCGGTGCGGCGGCTGGCGGCCTGGTGCGCCGTGGTCCTGCTGGTGGCCGGCGTGGTCGGGATCGGCGTCTGGCTCTGCGTGGTCTTCAGGACGGCCGTCACCCCGGTGCTGCTCGCCCTGCTCGGCACCGCCCTGCTCGGCCCGCTGCACCGGCGGCTGGTCGGGATGGGGATGCGGCGCTCCCTCGCCGCCGCGCTGACCTGCCTGGCGGTGGTGGCCGTCGCCGGCGGGGCCGCGTACATCGTGGCGACCGCGCTGATCAGGACCGGCGACCAGATCCTCGGCGCCCTCAAGCAGGCGGGCCAGGACCTCGCCGAGCACTTCGGGGCCGCCGGCGCCTCCCTGCGGGACCTGGCCGCCAACGCCCAGGGGCTGCTCGCGGAGATCGGCGGTACGGCCGCCTCCGGCTTCCTCAGCGGCCTCGGCGCCGTCGGCGCGCTGACCGCGACCGCGGTCCTCGCGCTCCTGCTGATGTTCTTCTTCCTGCGGGACTCCCACCGCGCCGCCGGCGCCCTGCGCTCCCTCGCCCCGCGCTCCACCGGGGACGTCGTCGAGGCCATGGCCCGCCGTGCCTACGCGGCCGTCGAGGGCTTCATGCGCGGCACGACCTTCATCGCCGCGATCGACGCCGCCTGCATCACCGTCGGACTGCTGGTGCTGCGCGTACCGGGCGCGGTCGGGCTGGGCGCGCTGGTGTTCGTCGGGGCGTACATCCCGTACCTGGGGGCCTTCGTCTCCGGCTCCGTCGCCGTGCTGGTGGCCCTCGCCGACCGGGGGTGGGCCATCGCGCTGTGGACGCTGGCCGTGGTGCTGGCCGTGCAGGTGCTGGAGGGGCACGTGCTGCTGCCCGTGGTCCAGAGCCGCACCGTGCAGATGCACCCGGCCACCGTGATGGTGGCGATCACCGCCGGGGCGAGCGTCGCCGGGGTGCTGGGCATGCTGCTCGCCGTGCCGCTGACGGCCGCGGTCTCCGGTGTCCTGTCGGAGCTCCGGGCCCGCTGGTCCGCCCCGGCCGCGGGGCCCGGGCCCGGGGGCCCCGCGTAAGGGGTGCGGCGGGCCCGGCGCGCCGGGCCCGCCGGCCGCTCAGGCCGTCTCCTCCGGCTCCGCCCGGCCCGCGCCGCGGTGGCCCAGGCCGGTGACGTCGGTGCTGGGGACGACGCCCAGGCGGCCCGCCTGGAAGTCGTCGAAGGCCTGCTGGAGCTCGGCGTGGCTGTTCATGACGAACGGCCCGTAGTGCGCCATCGGCTCGCGGATCGGCAGCCCGCCGAGGACGACCACCTCGAAGTTCTCGCTGCGGGAGTCCTGTGCGGCGTCCGCCCGGATGGTCAGGCCGTCGCCGTTGCCGAAGACCACCGTCTGGCCCATCCGGAAGGGGCGGCGCTCGGCGCCCGCCGCACCGCTGCCCGCGAGGCCGTACGCGAGGGCGTTGAAGTCGGGCCGCCAGGGCAGCGTGACCTCGGCGCCGGGGCTGACCGTCAGGTGGATCATCGTGATCGGCGTGTGCGTGGCGCCGGGACCGGCGTGGCCCGCGAGGTCGCCCGCGATCAGGCGGACCAGGGCGCCGCCGTCCTGCGAGGCGAGCAGCTTCACGGTGCCGCCGCGGATGTCCTGGTACCTCGGCGTGATCATCTTGTCCTTGGCGGGCAGGTTCACCCACAGCTGGAGGCCGTGGAAGAGCCCGCCGGACATGACCAGCTCCTCGGGCGGCGTCTCGATGTGCAGCAGGCCCGAGCCCGCCGTCATCCACTGCGTGTCGCCGTTGGTGATGACGCCGCCGCCGCCGTGCGAGTCCCGGTGGATGAAGGTGCCGTCGATGATGTACGTGACGGTCTCGAAGCCGCGGTGCGGGTGCCAGGGGGTCCCCTTGGGCTCGCCGGCCGCGTAGTCCACCTCGCCCATCTGGTCCATCATGATGAACGGGTCCAGGTACTCGTACTTGATCCCCGCGAAGGCGCGGCGCACCGGGAAGCCCTCGCCCTCGAAGCCGGAGGGCGCGTCCACCACGCCCAGCACGGGTCGGGCCTGGGCACCTTCGGCGGGAGCGATGACGCGCGGCAGCGCGAGCGGGTTCTCAACAGTCACTGCGGGCATGGTCAGGACCTCCTTCTGGAACGAGAATAGTTGAATCTCGAACTTCCTGCCACCCGCACACAACACGGCACCCCCCGGGACCATTCCCGGGGGGTGCCGTGAGGTGGTGCCGGTACGCCCCTAGCCGTACATGCGGCGCATCGCGAAGTCGACCATCTGCTCGACCGCCTTGGCGTCGAAGACCATCCGGTGGTCGCCCTCCATGTCGAGGACGAAGCCGTACCCGGTCGGCAGCAGGTCGATGACCTCGGCGCCGGTGATCACGAAGTACTTGGACTCCTTGCCGGCGTACCGGCGCAGCTCCTTGAGCGTGGTGAACATCGGGATCACCGGCTGCTGCGTGTTGTGCAGCGCCAGGAACCCGGGGGTCTCGCCGCGCGGGCAGTAGACCTTCGAGGTCGCGAAGATCTGCTGGAAGTCCTCGGCGGACAGCGATCCGGTGGTGAAGGCCCGCACCGCGTCGGCGAGCGACGGCGGCGAGGGCTCGGGGTAGAGCGGCTGCTCGCCGTACCCGCCGGCCATCTGCTGCGGGGCGGCGTACTGCTGCTGCCCTGCGCTCACGTTCTGGTCGTAGCCGTACATGGACCGAAGCCTACCGAGCGGCCCCCGCCCCCAGGCACCCTCCAGCCGAACCCGGTTGACGCTGGTCACAGTCGGCGGAGAAGGGTTGCTTCTTATTACTGGTGGGTAGCATCATGAGGTTACCGATTGGTATGTACGAGGAACCTGTCTCCCCGAGCCTTAACGGAGCCGTCGCCATGGGGCACTACAAGTCGAATCTCCGCGACATCGAGTTCAACCTCTTCGAGGTGCTCGGCCGCGAAAAGCTGTACGGCACCGGCCCGTTCGGCGAGATGGACACCGAGACCGCCAAGAGCATCCTGTCCGAGCTGACCCGCCTCGCCGAGAACGAGCTGGCGGAGTCCTTCGCGGACGCCGACCGCAACCCCCCGGTCTTCGACCCGGCCACCAACACCGCCCCGGTCCCGGCCTCCTTCAAGAAGTCCTACGAGGCCTTCATGGACTCGGAGTACTGGCGCCTGGGCCTGCCCGAGGAGATCGGCGGCACCACCTCCCCGCGCTCCCTCATCTGGGCCTACGCGGAGCTGCTGCTCGGCTCGAACCCGGCCATCTGGATGTACTCCTCCGGCCCGGCGTTCGCCGGCATCCTGCACGCCGAGGGCAACGAGGCGCAGAAGAAGATCGCCCAGATCGCGGTCGAGAAGCGCTGGGGCTCCACCATGGTCCTCACCGAGCCGGACGCCGGCTCGGACGTCGGCGCCGGCCGCACCAAGGCCATCCAGCAGGAGGACGGCTCCTGGCACATCGAGGGCGTGAAGCGCTTCATCACGTCCGGTGAGCACGACATGGAGGAGAACATCCTCCACTACGTCCTCGCCCGCCCCGAGGGCCACGGCCCCGGCACCAAGGGCCTGTCCCTCTTCCTCGTCCCGAAGTTCCACTTCGACTGGGAGACCGGCGAGCTGGGCGAGCGCAACGGCGTCTACGCCACCAACGTCGAGCACAAGATGGGCCTCAAGGCCTCCAACACGTGCGAGATGACCTTCGGCGACCAGCACCCCGCCAAGGGCTGGCTGATCGGCGACAAGCACGACGGCATCCGCCAGATGTTCATGATCATCGAGTTCGCGCGCATGATGGTCGGCACGAAGGCCATCGCCACCCTCTCCACCGGCTACCTCAACGCGCTGGAGTACGCCAAGGAGCGCGTGCAGGGCCCGGACCTGGCGAACTTCCTGGACAAGACCGCGCCCAAGGTCACCATCACGCACCACCCCGACGTGCGCCGCTCGCTCATGACGCAGAAGGCCTACGCCGAGGGCATGCGCGCCCTCGTGCTGTACACCGCCTCCGTCCAGGACGCGATCCAGCTCAAGGAGGCCGCCGGCGAGGACGCCTCCGCCGAGATCGGCCTGAACGACCTGCTCCTGCCGATCGTGAAGGGCTACGGCTCGGAGAAGTCGTACGCGCTGCTCTCCGAGTCCCTGCAGATCTTCGGCGGTTCCGGTTACCTGCAGGAGTACCCGATCGAGCAGTACATCCGGGACGCCAAGATCGACACCCTCTACGAGGGCACCACGGCCATCCAGGGCCAGGACTTCTTCTTCCGCAAGATCGTCCGCGACCAGGGCGCCTCGCTGAACGTCCTCTCCGAGACGATCAAGAAGTTCCTCGCCGAGGGCGTGGGCGGCGAGGAGCTGGCCCCGGCCCGCGACGCGCTGGCCAAGGCCGCCGTCGACCTGGAGGCCATCGTCGGCCAGATGATCGTCGACCTCACCGCCACCGGCGAGGACGTCAAGAACATCTACAAGGTCGGCCAGAACACCACCCGCCTGCTGATGGCCTCCGGCGACGTGGTCGTCGGATACCTGCTGCTCAAGGGCGCCGCCGTGGCCGCCGAGAAGCTCGCGGGCGCCTCCGCCAAGGACGTGCCCTTCTACACCGGCAAGATCGCCGCCGCGAAGTTCTTCGCCGCGCAGGTCCTGCCGGGCGTCTCGGTCCAGCGCGCGCTGGCCGAGGCCGTCGACAACTCCCTCATGGAGCTCGACGAGGCCGCCTTCTAATCCGGGCCCCCTCCCCGTACGCGGTGCACGTACGCGCCGGCGGCCGGACCCCTCCTGTCGGGGGTCCGGCCTCCGGTGCGTCCGGATCCGGCCGCCGGTGCGTACGGGTCCGCCGCGCCCGGGTTCCGCGGTTGTCCGAGGTTCGTGGGACGCTCGTAGGCATGAGTCCACAGGAGCAGCAGCACGGCGGCAGGGGGTACACCGTCCCCACCGGGCGCCCGTACGCCCTCAAGGAGCTCCAGGCCAACGTGGGCGCCCTCGGCGACCGCGTCAAGGACCTCTACGACGGGGCCCACCCCGCCGAGTACGACCCCGTGGCCGACGCCCTGTACGTGGCCTTCCAGACGGCCTCCGGCCTCGCCCCCGCCAAGAGCTACACCGGCTGCCCCGAGCACCCCAACGGCGCCCTCGACCCCGAGGCGCCCGAAGGCTGGGGCCGCTGCCTCATCTGCAACGACCGCCGCCGCCTCGGCCGGCGCCTGCGGGGCGGCCGCCCGGCCGCACCCGCCGCCCCCGTCGAGCAGCGCCGCCTGGGCTACCCCGTACCCGAGCCCCCCTACACCCTCGACGTGCTGCGGCGGTACCTGCGCGGCATCGACGAGCAGCGCTTCCACCTCACCCTCGGCTCCCCCGACCAGGACTTCGTCCGCCTCGCCGACGACCTCCACCGGGCGTTCATCGTGGCCCGCGAGCTGTCCCGGCCGCGCAACGCCTCGGGATGCGCCGAACACCCCGGCGCGCCGATCGACCCCGATGCCCCGCCGGGTGAGGCCTGTATCTTCTGCGCCGGACGCAGAAGACGTGCTCAGCGCCCGCCGCAGACCCCCGAGATGCTCCCGCGCATCCGGCGGGGCGAGCGCCGGCAGCTCCAGCGCCGATTCGAGCGTCCGCCGGGCTGAGGACGACCGGACCACGGGCCACGCACCCCGCGGTCCCGCGACCCCTCCGGCCATCCGCCGCAGTCCGGCCATGGCGAACACGACCGTCGTTAAGGTGAACCACATGAGCTCTCCCGCCCGCTTCGACCGCGGCCACACCGACGATCTGATGACCTTCCTGACGGCCAGTCCGTCGCCGTACCACGCCGTGGCCAACGCGGCCGAGCGGCTGGAAAAGGCAGGCTTCAGGCAGTTGTCGGAATCGGACGCCTGGGACTCGGGCACGGGGGGCCGGTACGTCCTGCGCGGCGGCGCGCTCATCGCCTGGTACGTGCCCGAGGGCGCGGCCGCGCACACCCCCTTCCGGATCATCGGCGCACACACCGACTCCCCCAACCTCCGGGTCAAGCCGGTGCCGGACACCGGCTCGCAGGGCTGGCGGCAGGTCGCCGTCGAGATCTACGGCGGCACCCTCCTCAACACCTGGCTCGACCGCGACCTGGGCCTGGCGGGCCGGCTCTCGCTGCGCGACGGCACCGACCGGCTGGTCAACGTCGACCGCCCGCTGCTGCGCGTGCCCCAGCTCGCCGTGCACCTCGACCGCTCCGTCAACTCCGACGGCCTCAAGCTCGACAAGCAGCGGCACATGCAGCCCATCTGGGGCCTGGGCGAGGCCCGCGAAGGCGACCTGATCGCCTTCCTGGAGGAGGAAGAGGGCCTGCCCCAGGGCTCGGTGGCCGGCTGGGACCTCATGGTCCACTCGATCGAGCCGCCGGCCTACCTGGGCCGCGACCGCGAGCTCCTGGCCGGCCCGCGCATGGACAACCTCCTGTCCGTGCACGCGGGCGTCGCCGCGCTCGCCGCGGTCTGCGCCTCCGACAAGCTGGAGCACATCCCGGTCCTGGCCGCCTTCGACCACGAGGAGAACGGCTCCCAGTCCGACACCGGCGCGGACGGCCCCCTCCTGGGCAACGTGCTGGAACGTTCAGTCTTCTCGCGCGGCGGCTCGTACGAGGACAAGGCCCGCGCCTTCGCCGGCACGATCTGCCTCTCCTCCGACACCGGGCACGCGGTCCACCCCAACTACGCCGAGCGCCACGACCCTTCGCACCACCCGCGCGCCAACGGCGGCCCCATCCTGAAGGTCAACGTCAACCAGCGCTACGCCACCGACGGCAGCGGCCGCGCGGTCTTCGCCGCGGCCTGCGAGCGGGCCGGGGTGCCGTGGCAGACCTTCGTCTCCAACAACTCGATGCCGTGCGGAACGACGATCGGCCCGATCACCGCGGCCCGGCACGGCATCCAGACCGTCGACATCGGCGTGGCCATCCTGTCGATGCACTCGGCCCGCGAACTCTGCGGCTCCGACGACCCGTTCCTCCTGGCGAACGCCCTCCTGTCCTTCCTGGAGGGCTGAGCCCCCCGGGAAGGACAGGACCCGGCCGTCCTCCCGTCCCCCGCCCTCCCGACGCCCCGTCAGCCGTCCATGCCTGCCAGCACCAGCGGCAGGCGGGCGGTGCCGGACTCCGTCACGGTGACCGGGACGCCCCAGTCCTGCTGGTGGACGTGGCAGGCCGGGTACTCGTTCGCCGGGTCGTCGTCGCAGGACGCGGCCATCGCCGAGACGTGCAGCACCCCTTCGGCGACCCCGGGGTTCAGCACCAGGTCCCGGAACAGGTCCGTCCCGGCGCCCTCGCCCTCCGCGAGCAGCTCCGGCGGGGTCGAGGAGACCAGCAGCCGGGTGGAGGGGCCGTAGCGGGTGTCCAGCTTCTGACCCGCCGGGGCCTGGAAGACCACGTCGAGGCGGAGCGTGCCGGGGGCGACCTCGGTGGCCGCCCGCCGGGTGCGGTGCGCGACCGCGTCGACCCGTACGGCCTCCTCCGGCAGCCGCAGCCGGGTCAGCCGGTGCCGGGCGGACTCCACGACCACGATGTCCTCGCCCGCCAGCACGGCGTCGCTGGGCTCGCGCAGGTCGGTGGCGAGGGTGGTGACCTGGCCGGTGGCGGGGTCGTAGCGGCGCAGGGCGTGGTTGTACGTGTCGCAGACCGCGACCGAGCCGTCCGGCAGGGCCGTCACCCCGAGGGGGTGCTGGAGCAGCGCCTGGGCGGCGTCCCCGTCCCGGTGCCCGAAGTCGAACAGGCCCGTGCCGACGGCGGAGCGGATGACGTACCCGTCCCCCTCCTCCTCCACGTACCGCAGCGCGCTGGTCTCGGAGTCGGCGATCCACAGCCGGTCGCCGGCGGCCGCGAGCCCGGACGGCTGCGCGAACCAGGCCTCGGCGGCGGGCCCGTCGACCAGCCCCTCGTTGGTGGTCCCGGCGGCGACGGCGACGGTCCCCGCCTCCGGGTCCCAGGTCCACAGCTGGTGCACGCCGGCCATGGCGATCCACACCCGGCCCTGCCACCAGGCCACGTCCCACGGCGAGGACAGGTCCACCTCCAGGGCCGGCCCGGAGGTCGGGGACCCCTGCCACCACTGCCGCCCGGTCCCGGCGACGGTCTCGACCGCCCCCGTAACGGGGTCGAACACCCGCAGCGCGTGGTTGACGGTGTCCGCGACCACCACCCGCCCGTCGGGCAGCAGCTCCAGCCCCTGCGGCTCGCTGAAGGCGTCCGGCCCCAGACCGCGCTCCCCGCTGCCGATCCGCCGCACCACGGTCTCCCCGTCGGCGGCGAGCTCCACGAGCTGGTGCCGCGTCGAGTCGGAGACGAGCAGGTTCCCGGAGGGCAGGACGACCGCCTTCCCGGGGAAGCGCAGGTCCGTGGCGACGGGCTCGGGCGCCACGTAGGGCCCGTCCCCGCGCCGCAGCGTCCCCTTGGCCTCGTGCTCGGCCTCCAGCTCCTCGACGAGCCGCGCGATGGCGTGCGCGTGCCCCTCACCGGCGTGCTGGGCGACGACGTACCCCTCGGGGTCGATCACGACGAGCGTGGGCCAGGCCCGCACCGCGTACTGCTTCCAGGTGGCGAGCTCGGGGTCGTCGAGCACGGGGTGGTGCACCTCGTACCGCTCGACGGCGTCGACGACGGCGGCGTGGTCGGCCTCGTGGACGAACTTGGGCGAGTGCACGCCGATGATCACCACGGTGTCGCGGTGCTTCTCCTCCAGCTCGCGCAGCTCGTCGAGGACGTGCAGGCAGTTGATGCAGCAGAAGGTCCAGAAGTCCAGGATGGCGATACGCCCTCGCAGGTCGGCGAGGGTCAGCTCCTTGCCGCCGGTGTTCAGCCAGCCGCCCTTGCCGATCAGCTCGGGAGCACGGACACGGGCACGCTTGCGGGGTGCGGGCGCGGGGGTGGGCGCCGGGGCAGCATCGTTCATCCTTCAAGCTTGCCATTGGCTCACGAACGGCGGATCACGCCGGTACGACGGGAAGGGCCTCCTTCGCTTCGGATTGCGGGGGCAATTGATCAAGGGGCTTGCGTGTTAGGTTGCCGCGCATGTCGACGGCAGCGGTCATATCCAGGAGTGAAGAGGCGAAGGCGGGCGAGGAGGCCTGCGGGCGGCCCGTCGCGCTGCCTTCGCTGACCGGGTTGCGGTGGACCGCCGCGCTGATGGTGTTCCTCTACCACGTCTACGTCGTCGAGTACTTCGGCGGACGGGCCCAGGGGCTGGTGGCCGCCGCCTTCGGGGTGGGGAACACCGGTGTGTCGTTCTTCTTCGTGCTCTCCGGCTTCGTGCTCGCCTGGTCGACCGCGCAGGCGCCCACCGGGCGGGGCATCGTGCGGTTCTGGCGGCGGCGGTTCGCGCGGGTGTATCCGCTGCACCTGGTGACGGCCGTCGCGGCGCTCGTGCTGGTGTGGCTGCTGGGGGCCGGGGAGAAGCCGGCCGCCGGGCCGGTCGCCGCCAACCTGGGGCTGGTGCAGGCCTGGGTGCCGCAGGTGCCGTACTTCCAGGGGCTGAACCCCGTCAGCTGGTCGCTCGCCGCCGAGGCGTTCTTCTACGTCTCCTTCCCGTTCCTCGTGTGGCCGCTGCGGCGGCTGGGGTGGCGGGGGAGCGCGGTCGTCGCCGCGCTGTCCCTGGCCGCGGTGGTGGCGATCCCCACCTGGGCGGAGCTCGCCCACCACTCCGACGGGCAGATCTGGGCGGACAACTTCTTCCCGCTCTACCGGCTCCCCGAGTTCGTGCTCGGCATCGCCCTAGCCGAGCTGGTGCGGGCCGGGCGCTGGCGGGGTCCCGGGCTGACCGTGTCGCTGGCGCTGACCATGGGCGGGTACTTCCTCAGCCAGCAGGCCGACTACGCCTACCGCGCCGCCGCCTGCACGGTCGTCGGGTACGCCGCGCTCATCGCCGCCGCCGCGCAGGCCGACCTGCGCGGCGAGCCCTCGCCCTGGCGCGGGCGGCTCAGCGTCCGGCTCGGCGAGGTGTCCTTCGCCTTCTACATGGTGCACATCCTGGTGATACGGACCGGCGAGAGCCTCTTCGGCGGGCATCCCAAGCTGGACCTGTGGGGCGGCGGCCTGCTCGTGCTGGCCGCGGCCTTCTCCGTGTCGCTGGCGCTCGCCTGGGCCCTGTACGCCTGGGTGGAGGTGCCGGGTCGCCGGCTCCTGCTCAGGTCCCGGCGGGGAGGAACGCCTTCAGTGAGCTGACCAGGGCTTCGACGAAGGAGTCCTGGACGGGGGCCGGGAGCAGCTCCAGGGAGAGGTACGGGTTGAGGTCCTCCAGTTCCACCAGCAGCAGCTCCCCCGACGGGGCCCGGCAGGCGTCCACGCGCTGGATGCCGTGCGCGAGGGTGTTCCAGTCGATGAAGCGGCGCGCGAAGGCCAGGTCCGCGGGGGTGGGCTCGTACGGGACCAGCTCCCAGCGGCGCTCCGGGTCCGGGGCGTGGAGGGCGTACTGGAAGGCGTCGTCGACGAAGTAGAAGGAGACCTCGTAGGCGAAGTCGATCCGGGGCTGGATCAGGGCTTCGCCGGGCCCGGTGGCGGGGGCCGGGGTGAAGGTCAGGCCGATGGAGTCGGCGCCCTGCTTGGGCTTGACGGCGTAGAGGTCCGTCGCCGGCAGGAGGTGGAGGTCCGCCGGGTCGTCGACGGTCGGGATGACGGGGTACCCGGCGGCCGTCAGGTCGAGGAGGTACTGCTTGCCGGCCATGTCGGCGCGGCCGGTGAGCGGGTTGTAGACGGGGGTCCCGGCGGCGAGCGCGGCCGCGCGGAAGGCGTCGTAGGCCTGCTGGTAGTGCAGGACGGGACCGCTGTTGCGGACGATCACCGCGTCGAAGCCGGGCATCAGGGCCCGGGCGTCCAGCGGGTGGCAGAGGGCGAGCGGGAAGTGCTCGCGCAGCCGGGAGGTGAGGAGGACGTCCTCGTCACCGTAGCGGCGCCCGCGCGCCGGGTACGCCAGGTCGGTCACGTAGAGAAGGGGCATGGCGGCAACCTATCCGGGAAACGATCTCCGTATGAAATACCTCGTTCGGGACAAAATGCTGGCCATCGGGGACGACTACTGGATCGAGGACGAGGACGGCCGGCACGCCTTCCTCATCGACGGGAAGGCGCTGCGGCTGCGCGACACCCTGGAGCTGGAGGATCCGTCCGGGCGGGTCCTGATCACCCTGCGGGAGCGGCTGTTCGGCTTCGGGTTCCGGGACGCGATGACCCTGGAGCGGGACGGGAAGCGGCTCGCGGTGATCCGGCGCAAGCGGATGACGCTGCTGCGCAACCACTTCCGGGTGACGATGTCCGAGGGCACGGAACTCGACGTCAGCGGGCGGATCCTGGACCGCGAGTTCAAGGTCGAGTACGAGGGGGAGCTGCTCGCGCTCGTCTCGCGGCAGTGGTACCGGATCCGGGAGACGTACGCGGTGGACGTGGTCCGGGAGGAGGCGGACGCGGCGCTGATGGTGGCGGTCGCGGTGTGCGTGATCCGCATGGCGGAACGGGAGCGCGAGGAGGGCGGGGCGGGCGGGTGAGCCGGTGCGCGCGGGCGGGGGCGGGCGGGTAGGCCGGTGCGGGGGCGGGCGGGTGGGGGGATCTGCGGAGCCCCCCACCCGCCTTCCGTCGTTCCCCCGGGCTACGGGGCCGTCGGGGGTCGCAGGCCCAGGGTGCGGTCCTTCAGGGCCGGGAACTGGTCGCGGGTCTCCGCCACCTTCGCCGGGTCCAGGTCCACCGTCAGGACGGACTCGCCCGGGCCCGCCTCCGCCAGGACCTCGCCCCACGGGTCCACCACCAGGCTGTGCCCGGACTGCTCGACGCCCGCGTGGGTGCCGGCCGTCGCGCAGGCCAGGACGTACGCCTGGTCCTCCACCGCCCGGGCCCGGTTGAGCAGGGTCCAGTGCTCGCGCCGCCGGGCCGGCCAGCCGGCCGAGACGACCATCGTCGTGGCGCCCGCGTCCACGAGGCCGCGGAACAGCTCGGGGAAGCGCAGGTCGTAGCAGGTGGCGAGGCCCAGGGTCTGCTCCGGCAGGGCCACCGTGGTCAGGGAGTCGCCGGCGGACATCAGCACCGCCTCGCCCTGGTCGAAACCGAAGCGGTGGATCTTGCGGTAGGTCGCGGCGAGCTCGCCGGCCGGGGAGAGGACGAGCGCGGTGTTGTAGAGCGAGCCGTCGCCCGCGCGCTCCACGACCGAGCCGGCGTGCAGCCAGACCCCGGCGTCGCGCGCGGCCTTGGACATGGCCTCGTACGTCGGCCCGTCCAGCGGCTCGGCCTCCGTCTCGAACTGCTCGTAGGCGAAGGCGCCCACCGTCCACAGCTCGGGCAGGACGACGAGGTCGGAGTCGTTCTGCTCCCGGACGAGTTCGGCGGCCCTGGACCGCCGGGAGGCCACCGACTCCCCCTCGTTCACCGCGATTTGAATCAGCGAGGCGCGCACACTACCACCGTCCTGGCATGTCAGCCGGTCAAGTCAAGGCCTACGATCGTCACACGAAAGCGCTGTCGGGGTGCTCATCGGCAGCGTAGTTTTGGGAATAGTCCACAACGCGCCACTGAACAGCCAGCGAGGGGTCCCGTTGACCGTCCATCCCAGTCTTGAGCCGTACGTCGACGCGTGGACACACTCGATCGAGGCGATAACCGAGCTGGTCCTCCCCCTGACGGAGGGCCAGTGGAACCAGCCGACGCCGTGCCCGGGCTGGTCCGTGCGGGACGTGGTCTCCCACGTCATCGGCATGGAGCTGGAGCAGCTCGGCGACCCGCGGCCGATCCACACGCTGCCCCGCGACCTGCGGCACGTGGTGGACGAGTTCACCCGCTACATGGAGGTTCCGGTCGACGTCCGCCGGCACCACACCGCGCTGGAGATCACCTCCGAGCTGGAGTACACCGTCATCCGCCGCCAGCGGCAGCTGCGGGGCGAGAAGCGGGATCCGGCCACGACGATGGTGCGCGGACCGCAGGGCGACCAGATCCCGCTGGAGCTGTCGCTGCGGCTGCGGGCGTTCGACGTGTGGATCCACGAGCAGGACCTGCGGGCGGCGCTGGGCGTGCCGGGCAACTGGGACGCGCCGGGTGCGCACGTGGCGCGGGACATCCTGCTGTCCGGGCTGCCGAAGGCGGTCGCGAAGGGCGCGGGCGCGCCGCCGAACACGGCCGTGGTGCTGGACGTGCACGGCGCGCTGGAGTTCCTGCGGACGGTACGGGTGGACGCGTCGGGCCGGGCCACCCTCGACTCGACGCCCTCGCTGGGCCCGGCGGTGTCGCTGTCGCTGGACTGGGAGACGTACGTGCGCCTCGCGGCGGGGCGGGTGCGGCCGGGGAAGGTCGCGGACCGGGTGAAGGTGGACGGGGACGCGGAGCTGGCGGCAGCGATCCTGGCGAACTTCGCCGTCACCCCGTAGCGGGTCCGGCACGTCGCCGGCCCGCCCCGCAGCCTGCCCGGCACGTCGCCGGCCCGCCCCGCAGCCTGCCCGGCACCTCGCCGGCCCGCCCCGCAGCCTGCCCGGCACCTCGCCGGCCCGCCCCGCAGTCCGTCCGGCACGCAACCGGACCGCCCGCAGCCCGTCCGGCGCGGTGCGCGGGGGCTCGCGCCCCGGGTCAGCGCGGTGCGCTCGGGGCGGCCGCGCGGGGGCCCTCCCCGGCGGCGGCGGGCGCGGCGGGCGCGAGGGGCTCCCGGTCCCGTTCGCGTTCCCGTTCGCGGGCGAGGGCCCGGGGGCGCAGGCGGAGGATCTGGGTGAGGCCCAGCAGCTCCACGGCGAACACCGAGGAGAAGGCGATCCTGTAGTCGTCCCCGGTGGCGTCCAGCAGGACGCCGACCGACAGCAGGGTGGTCATCGAGGCGAGGAACCCGCCCATGTTGGTGATCCCGGACGCGGTGCCCTGCCGTTCGGCGGGGTTGGCGGGGCGGGCGAAGTCGAAGCCGATCATCGAGGCGGGGCCGCAGGTGCCCAGCACCACGCACAGCGTGCCCAGCAGCCACATCGGGGCGTGCTCGCCCGGGTAGAGCAGGACCGCGGCCCACAGCAGCGCGGTGACCGCGACCGTGCCGAGGGCCAGCGGCAGCCGCGCGGCCGGGCGGCGGCCGATGATCTGGCCGTAGGCCAGGCCCCAGCCCATGTTCGCGGCGACGATCAGGGTGAGCAGGCCGGCGGCGGTGGTCCGGTCCAGCCCCTGCGCCTCGACCAGGAACGGCATGCCCCACAGCAGCAGGAACACCATCGCCGGGAACTGCGTCGTGAAGTGCACCCACAGCCCCAGGCGGGTGCCGGGCTCCCGCCAGGAGTCGCGTATCTGGCGGCGGACGAACCCGCCCCCGCCGGAGGCCGCGGGCGGCAGGGCGTGGCCCGGGGGGTGGTCGCGCAGGAACAGCGTGAGCGGGACCAGGACGATGAGCCCCGCGAGCGCGCTGCCCGCGAAGGCCGGCACCCAGCCGGCGCCGTGCAGGACGGGGGCCAGGACCAGGGTCGAGACCAGGTTGCCGGCCATGCCGACCAGCCCGGCCAGCTGCGCCATGAGCGGTCCGCGCCGGGCGGGGAACCAGCGGGTGCCCAGGCGCAGGACGGAGATGAAGGTCATCGCGTCGCCGCAGCCCAGCAGGGCGCGGGCGGCCAGCGCCATCGCGTAGGTCGGCGAGAGGGCGAAGCCGATCTGGCCGGCGGTGAAGAGGACGGCGCCGAGCGTCAGCACCTTCTTGGTGCCCAGCCGGTCCACCATCAGCCCGACCGGGACCTGCATGCCGGCGTAGACGAGGAGCTGGAGGAGGGAGAACGTCGACAGGGCGGAGGCGTTGACGTGGAAGCGGTCGGCGGCCTCCAGGCCGGCCACGCCCAGGCTGGTCCGGAAGATCACGGCGACGAAGTAGACGGCGACGCCGATGGACCAGACGGCCACGGCCCGCCGTCCGCCGGGCGGGTCCTGGAGGGCCGGGGGCGCGGCGGCCGGGCTCATCGGTCCGTCCCCCGCACCAGCGCCTCGGTCTGCATGCGCACAGGATAAATACCTGGGTCATACATCTGTTTCCTCCGTCCGCGATGTGGACCCGGCCCGCCCCGGACTGCGCCGAAGGATGTACCGCGGCTTCGTCCACCGGCAGGACGTACCGGGCCCGGACCGCCGCGAGCCTGGGGACATGGCCCACACCACCCTCGTCGCCCCCGGGGTGACCGCGACCCGCCTCCCGCTCCTCGACGTCCTGCGCGGCGCCGCGATCCTCGGCACGCTGATGACCAACGTCTGGATCTTCACCTCCCCCGGCTCGGAGTGGAGCGTGCTCCAGGGCTCGCTCCGGCTGCCCGACCCGCTGGCCGACCCGTCCGCCGCCACCGTGGCCGAGGCCGTCTTCCGCTTCCTCTCCGACGGGAAGTTCCTCTCCCTGCTCACGGTCCTGTTCGGGGTGGGCCTGGCCATCCAGTACGACTCCGCCGCCGGCCGGGGCGAGCGGTGGCCCGGCCGCTACCCGCGGCGGGCAGCGTTCCTCTTCCTGGAGGGGACCGTCCACTTCGTCCTCCTCTTCGCCTGGGACGTGCTGATGGGGTACGCCGTCACCGCCCTGCTGACGGCCTGGCTGCTGGCCCGCTCCGAGCGGGTGCGGCGGGTGGTGATGTGGGTCGCGGGCGGTCTGCACCTGTCCCTGATCGCCCTGGTGACGCTGGGACAGCTGGTCACCCCCGGCTCCGGTCCCGCCTCGCCCGACCCGCAGACCGTCCGGCTGTACGCGCACGGCAGCTGGGCCGATCAGATCGCCTTCCGGCTCGACCACGCCCTCGCGCTGCGCATCGAGCCCGTCTTCTCCTTCGGGCTGCTGCTCTTCCTCTTCCTCCTCGGTGTCCGCCTCCACCGCGCCGGCGCCTTCACCCCGACCGCCGCCGGGCGCCGGATCCGGGTCCGGATGGCCTCCTGGGGGCTCGGCCTCGGCCTGCCGCTGGGCGTCGCCGCCGCGCTCGGCGGCCCCGACTTCTTCCTCCTCGGCCGCTACGCCGTCGCCCCGCTGATCGCCCTCGGGTACGCCGGGCTGATCGGCCGGGCCCTGGACCGCTCCGCCCTCCCCGGGGCCGGCGCCCTCGGCTCCGTCGGACGCACCGCCCTGTCCTGCTACGTCGGCCAGAACCTGCTGTGCGTCCTGCTCTGCTACGGGTTCGGGCTCGGCCTGGCCGACCGGATGGCCGGGTCCGGCCCCTGGTGGGTGATGGGCCTGTGGGCGGCGGTCGCCCTGTTCCTCGTCGCCGCGTCGGGGCTGTGGCTGCGCCGCTTCGAGCGGGGCCCGCTGGAGGCGGTGCAGCACCGGGTGCTCAGGCCCCGCCGGTGACCTCCACGTCCAGCAGGAACTCGTCGTACGGGGCCTCCTGCGGGTAGGGCGGCCGGACCTGCGCGAACCGGATCCTGGCCCGCCCGCCCGGGCGGCGGCCCCGGACCACGTACGTCCGCTCCACCGTCTCCCCGGGCAGGGCCCGCGCCGCCCGCCCGGGCGCGGTCTCGCCCACGGAGACGGCGTCGGCGTCCCCGGAGACCTGCCAGGTCCACACGTACCCGCGCGCGCCGCGCCCGGTCAGCCGCAGCTCGTACGACTCACCGGCGCCGAGGACCACGCTGCGCACCTCCACCCGCGGGACCTCCTGGTTCACGCCGGGCCGATGACGTCCCCCTCGTGCCAGCCCGCGCCGTCGCGCCAGTAGTGCTGGAGCAGGCGGTCGGTGCGCAGGACGACGACTTCCAGGTTGAACCCGAAGCTGCCCTGGAGCATCCCGGTGACGGTCAGCGCGTCGTGCCCGAAGACGGCGCCGCGGGTCCAGGGGGCGCCGGCGGCGTTGCCCCGCCACCAGTGCTCGATCCGCCCGTCGGCGACCGCCACGCACAGCTCGTAGTTCCCGGCGGTGTCCTCGTCGAGGGCCCCGTACTGCCCCTCGATCAGGCAGGGCGCGGAGGTGGCCCCGCCGCCGAAGACCTCCCCGGCCTTCCAGGCGAAGCCGTTCGGGTCGTCGCGCCACCACAGCTGCATCCGGCCGTCGGTGCGGGCGGCGACCAGCTCGAGGGTGCGGGCGCGGGTCTGGACGAGGGCCGGTCCGTAGTGGGCGATGCCGGAGCCGAAGCGGCCGCCGTCGTTCCAGGTCCAGGGGGCGCCGTTGATCCGCCACCAGTGGTTGAGGCGGCCGTCGGCGGTGCGGACGACCACCTCGAAGTTGCCCGGCCGGCCGTAGTCGCTCTGGATGAACGCGGGCGTCGAGCCGATCGCGGCGTCGCCGGGCCCGAAGGCGCCGCCGTCGCGCCAGACGCCGACGGCCTGCTCGTAGTACCAGTGGCGGAGCCGGCCGCCGGTGGTGACGTGCAGGGACTCCATGTTCCGGTTGTAGGTGCTGCCGGTGAAGGCGGGCTGGCCTGAGGCGTCCCCGGCGAAGGTCCCGGCGCGGGCCCAGGCGAACGGGGAGTCGCCCTCGCGCCACCAGTGCTGGAGGTGGCCGCCGCCGGCGGTCGCGGCCATCTCGAAGTTGCGGTGGGCCCGGCCGTTGCCGCTCTCGTAGACGCTGCCCGCGTGCAGGCGGCGCTTGCTCCAGGGGTCGATGTTGGTGCCGCGCAGGCCGCACTTGGCCCAGTAGTCGATGTTGACCTCGCCGTAGGCGATCCGGCCGTAGCCGCCGACGTGGTAGCCGGCGCCCCAGGAGTTCTTGAACAGCCAGCAGCCGGCCGCGTCGTCGTAGCCGACGACCAGCACGCAGTGCCCGCCGGCGAGCCGGTCGCTGGTGCGGTGGTAGACGCCCGCGCCCAGGCCGAAGAAGTCGTCGTACACGTCGAAGCAGGCGGTGAGCGGCCCGACCGTGTCCAGCCAGACCTTCTGCTGCTCGACGTCGCCGAGGCGCACGTAGTCGGTGATCCGCACGGTCCGCCCCGAACGGTCCCAGCTGGGCGTGTACTCGGCCCGCCAGGCGTCGCGCCGCTCGGCGGGCAGGCCGGGGGGCGGGGTGGTGTACGGCCAGCAGCCGGGGTCGGCGAGGCCGCCGTTGTCCTTGATCCAGTCGAGGGCGGTCTCGGGGTTGCCGGTCTGTCCGCAGGTGCACTTGAGCCCGTCGTGGACGTCGCCCTCGGAGCGCTCCGCCCACACGTCGTGCTCGATCCGGGCCATCGACTCGACCAGCCCGGCCGCCCCGAACGCCCAGCAGGAGCCGCAGGGGTTCTGGTCCTTGACCTTGGTCAGCCAGGGCCACCCCCACCGGCTGCGCCAGTCCACGGCCACGGGCCGCCCGGCGCCCGCGGCCGTCCCCGGCAGCAGCCCGTGGGCGGCCCTGCGCCGGCTGAGGTGCGGGTTCCCGCTCTCCCTCCCCACGAGCGCCCGCAGGTCGACCGTCCCCGCCTCGGCGGCGGGCGTCAGGTTCGGCCCCGGCTCCAGACCCAGGGAGGGCCTCGGTACGGGGTCCGGGTCGGCGAGGTGCTCGACGACCGACCACCGCGCCCCCCGCGCCACGAGCTGCGCCCGCAGCTCCCCCACCGTCTGGACAGACTCCTCCGGCATCCCGGCCCCCCAGCTGCACTCCGTCGTGAGCCCCGGAGCGTCTCCCCGCCGCCGGACCCCGTCAAGGGGGGCCGCGCGGTCGCGCGGACGCACGGGGGGTCGTACGGTCCCCCCGGCCACGCACCCCCGACCCACCCCCACGACCACGACCACGACCACGGCCACGGCCACGGCCACGGCCACACGAGCAGCCCCTACGGCCCCCGGCCGCACACCCCGGCCCACCCGTACGACCACGGCCACGCGGACACGCCAGCCCCCCGGCCGCACACCCCCGGCCCACCCCCACGGCCACAGTCACGCGGACACACCAGCAGCCCCTACAACCCGTCGGCCGCGCGCACCCGGAACCGTCCCTACGAGGACAGGGCCTGCCCCCCGATCCCGGCGGCCCCCGCCAGCTGCGCCTGCCACCAGCCGGCGACGTCGGCGGCGCTCATCCGCGCCCACACGGGCGTCTCCTCCACCTGCGCCCGTCCGAGCCGCCGCGCCAGCGCGACCAGTTCCCGCCCGGCCGCCCCCCGCGCCGCCTGGTAGCCGGCGACGAGGTCCTCCCAGGACCCCGCCCGCGCCCAGGCGGTGCCGAAGGCGGTGGCGTCCTGGAGGGCCTTCGCCGCCCCGCTGGTGTTGTGCGGGCGCACCACGCTCGCCGCGTCCCCGGCCAGCACCAGCCGTCCCGCCGCGGCGGGTTCGGTCACCAGGTCGTAGATGGGCTGCACGAACGTGTCCTCGGGCGCGGTCAGCGCCAGCGCCCGCCCCCAGTACTCCGGGAACTCCCGCTCCAACAACGCCCGCAGGTGACCGGCGAGTTCCCCGCCCAGCGCCCCCGGCGGGAAGCTGGTCGGATCGTCGAACCGCAGCCCCGCGCCCTGCGGCGGCGCCGCGTACAGCACCCAGTTCACCCGCGGCCCCTCCGGCCCGGGGATCCGGTAGATCACGCAACTGCCCCCGGGGAAGCAGACGGTGGTGACGGCCCCGGGATGCGACGGCGCCCCCTCCAGCCCCTCCAGCAGCGCGGCGTCGACGTTCCCCCGCCAGCACACGTACCCGGCGTAGTGCGGGCTCGCCCCCGGGCTCACCGCCTCCCGCACCACCGACCGGTACCCGTCGGCCCCGACGACGAGGTCGAACCGCTCGGCGCCCCCGCCCCCGAGCCGCACGCCGGCCCCGTCCCCGCGCCCGTCCACGCCCTCGACGGCCACCCCCTGCCGGTAGTCCACCGTCCCCGGCACCGCCTCCCGCAGCCCGCGCCACAGCAGCCCCCAGTGGTAGGAGTGGAAGGGGAACGGCTGCTCCCAGATGAGCCGCCCGCCGACCCCCGCCGAGGCGTCCCGCACCACCCACCGCCGCCGCTCCAGCCGGTGCGCCGGGATCCCCGGGGGCAGCGCCCCGGCGGCCACCAGCTCCGCGGCCCGGTCGTCGTGGACGCACAGCCCGACCCCCCGGTCCGCGAGCCGCCCGCCCGTACGCTCCAGCACGACGACCTCCCCGGCCCCCGCCCGCACCGCGGCCGAGGCGAACGCACACCCGGCGATGCTCCCCCCGACCACCGCGACCGATCCACCGCGCACAACCGCCTCCACCCGTCGCCCAGTTGACTGACCGGCCAGCCTACTGACGCGGACGGCCCGCGCCGGGGCGACGCGACGGATCCGGCCGCCCGCCCCTCGGGACCCCCGGGCCGCCGGGTCCGGAGGGCCGACCGGCCGCAGCGCGCGTAGCGTGGGGAGGGGCAAGGAGGTGAGGACCATGTCCGGACCGGTGTTGAGCGAGGTCAGCGGGGTCGTGGCGGCCGAGCGCGAGGCCGATCTCGTCGCGGCCTACCGCGAGCTCCTGACCCACCCGCTGCCCGACGGGCTGGTGCGCACGGAGCTGCTGGCCGGAGAGGACGGGCACTGGCGCATCCAGTCCCTGTGGCGCGACCACGCCTCCCTGGACGCCGTACGGGCCGCCCCGGGCGGCGCCCCGGCCCCCCGCCTCTTCCGCGACGTGGGCTCCAAGCCCACCCTGGCGGTCTTCGAGGTCGCGGTCCACCTCACCGCCCAGGTGGGCCCGGTCTGACCCCCGTGAAGGGCTCGGCGCCGAGCCCTTCACCCCTCCCCGCGGTACGGCGCGAAAACCCCGGGCCACCGGCACCCGGCGGGCACTAGGCTGCCCGCCGCGCCGAACCCGAGGGAGATCATGAAGGTCGCCGACCAGCCGCTGGACAGCATCCGTACGCCGTGGAGGATCGCCGCCTTCCGGCGGTTCGTCTCGGCCCACCTCGTCTCGGCCGCCGGGTCCGCGATGGCCCCCCTCGCCCTGGCCTACTCCGTCATCGAGCGGGGCGGGGGCGCCGGCTCCCTCGGCCTGGTCCTGGCCACGAACACCCTCCCCACGATCGTGTTCCTCCTCGTGGGCGGCGTCTACGCCGACCGGCTGTCCCGGAGCCGGATCCTCTTCCTCGGCAACCTCCTCGCGGCCGCCGCGCAGGGGGTGCTGGCCGTCACCGTGGCCACGGGACACGCGACGACGGCGTCCATCGCCGCCTGCGGCCTCGTCTCCGGCACGGCGGCCGCGTTCATCGTCCCGGCCGTCCAGGGCGCCGTCGCCCAGATCGTCCCCGAGGAGCACCTCCAGGAGGCCAACGCCCTGCTCAGGCTCCCGGGCAACGCGGTCAAGGTGCTGGCCCCGGTCGCCGGCGGGTTCGTCGTCGCCGCGAGCGGCGCCGCCTGGGCGCTGGCCTGGGACGCCCTCACCTTCGCGGTGGCGGCCTTCCTCCTCCTCGGCCTGCCCCTGGCGGCCCCGCCGGCCCCGGCCGAGGGCGTCCTGGCCGGCCTGCGGGCCGGCTGGGCGGGCTTCCGGGCCCGCACCTGGCTGTGGACGTACACGGCCGCGGGCACGGTCCTGGTCGCGGCCTGGCTGGCGGGCTTCCAGCTCCTCGGCCCCCTCGTCGCCGCCCGGCAGTACGCCGGGGCGCGCGACTGGGGCCTGGTCCAGGCGGCGTTCTCCTGCGGCCTGCTCGCCGGAACCCTCGTGTGCCTGCGGTGGAAGCCGTACCGGCTGCTCGCGGTCGCGGTGGCCGCGTCCGGCGCCCTCGCCCTCCCCCTGGCCGCGATGGCCGCCGCCCTGCCGCTGCCCCTGGTGCTGGCGGCGTCCCTGCTGGCGGGGGTGGGGCTCGACGTGGCGATCGTCGCCTGGAGCACCGCGTTTCAGCAGCACGTGCCGCAGGCGGAACAGGGCCGCATGAGCGCCTTCAACGGCCTCGGCGAACGCCTCGCCATCCCGCTGGGCTACCTCGTCACCGCCCTCGCGGCGCACGCGTGGGACACCCGGACGACGCTCCTGGCCTGCGCGGCGCTGATCGCCGCCGCGGCCGCCCTCAACCTGTGCGTCCCGGACGTCCACCGCGTCAACCGGCGCACACCGCAGGCCGAGTCCCGGTAGCGGGACGGCCGCCCTAGGGTGTGGCGGGGCAGGAACGGGCGAGCAGGTGGGAATCATGGACGGATGCGACGGGCGGGACGATGCCGCGCTCGCGGAGCGGTGTGCCGGCATGACCGCCGACCAGCGCCGCCACACGGCCGTGCTGGCGCTGTGGCGCCTGCGCGCGCCGCTGCTGATGCTCGGCCTCGATCCCGCGTGGGGGACGCACCGCACGCTGGTGGACGCCGTCTTCCGCGCGCTGCTCCCCACCCCGGGCGACACCTGCGCCCAGGCGGTCGCCGAACTGACCGCGGCCCCGTTCTTCGCCGACCCCCAGGAGGGGGAGCCGGACGGCACCGCCGCGGAGACCCAGATGGAGGTCCTGGTGGAACTGGCGCGGTGGCGGGCGACGGGCGGGCCGGCCCCGGAGGACGCCGAGCGCATCGTCGGCCTCTGCCGGGCCCTCTCCCGATCCGTCGACCTCGTCGCCGCGGACTCGCTGTGGGACCACCCGGCCCGGCACGCCCACGCCCGGTACCTCGCGACGGCTGCCGAGGCAGCCACCGGCTACCACGCCGCCCGCAACCGGGCCGTCGAGGCCGCCTGCGACACCCTCGTCGCGGGCCTGCCACCGGGCTCGGACCTCCCCGACACGGCCGCCGGCCGCGAGGCGCTCGCGCTCTGCGAGGCGTTCAGCGCCGAACTCGCCGCGACCCTGGCGTGGTGCACGACCCTGGGCCGCTGACCCGGCGCGGACGCTCAGCGCGTCCTCGCGAACTCCGCCCACGCGGTGTCGGTGACCCGGATGACGGGGGCGTCGGGCCGCCGCCACTTGCTGTCCCGGATGGCGACCGTGCCCGTCACGTTCGTGGCCACCTCGACGCAGTCGGTGTTGTTCGTGTTGTTGCTGTAGCTGGACTTCACGAATTCGAACTCGCTCATGCCTGAAATCCCTTGCCGATGGCCTCGATCAGTTTCACGGAGTCGTGCGGTGCGAGACTCATGCGGGACACGCGGTCGAACGCCTGCGTGAACAGCCTGGATCCTTCCGCGCCTTCCACCCACACCATAGATGCGATGCCCTCCGAGTAGCCGACGTCCACTGCCCCGGGTTCAGCGAACGACACCAGGTTGAAGGCTCCCGACACGCCGTGGTTGGCACCGACGCGGAACGGCAGGACCTGCACGTGGACGTTGGGCAGCTCGGCCATCGCCACGAGGTGGTCCAGCTGGGCGCGCATGACGTCGCGGCCACCGATCTCCTGGCGGAGCGCCGCTTCCCAGATCACCGCGTGGAACTCCAGGGGCTTGTCGCCCCACAGCCGTGCCTGCCTCTTGGTGCGGGTCGCGACCATCTCCTCGATCTCGTCCGGGTGCGTCCACGAATCGGAGCTGACCCCCAGCGCCCGGATGTAGTCGGCGGTCTGGAGCAGGCCCGGCACCAGCGCGAGCTGCCAGGTGCGGATGCGGGTGGCCACATCCTCCATCGCGACGTACTCCGCCAGGTTGCCGACCGACGGGACCTGCTGCCACCAGCCCTTCGCCTTGCGCCGGTCGCGGTCCAGCCGGGCCAGGGCCAGCAGCCCGGCCACGACCTCGCCGTCCGTCACGCCGTAGAACTCGCACAGCACCCGGATGTCCGGATCCCGCATCGGGACCCAGCCGCTCTCCATCTTCACGATCTTCGTCGCGGTGGCGCTGAGTTCCCTCGCCGCCTGTAGCTGGGTCTTGCCCGCCGCCGTGCGCAGCGCGTGCAGCTCGCCGCCCAGCCGGCGGCCCAGCACCGTCGACGTCCTGTTGCCCTGGCCCTCGCGTGTTCCACGGTTCACCCGGCACAGTCTCCCGCCCGCGTGCGCCGGCGTCGACAGCCTCATCCGTACGGGGAATATATTCCCCGAATAGCTTGCTCCGACATCCGGCCACCCCTACCTTCGGTGACGAACTGCTCACCGCGCAGCATCAGTTGGCGGAAGCGCACCGGGCTGCCGCACGGCAGTGCCCCGGCATGCCACCGCCCGCACCGGAGGTGCCATGAACACCGAGCACACCCTCGTCCGCCACGGCGTACGGAACTACCCGCCCCGCCAGGACTCCGTCCCCGCCGCGCGGCGGTGGGCCGCGTGGATGGCCGTGGCCTGGGGGGAGCCCCGGGTCGCCGCCGACGTGGCGCTCGTGACCAGTGAGCTCTTCACGAACGCGCTGCTCCACGGAGCCGTGCGGGACCGGTACCTGCGGGTCGAGGTGCGGCTCGACGGAGCGGTGATCCGCATCGCGGTCACCGATCCGAAGGGAGAGCGGTGGCCCGAGGTGCGGGAGGCCGGCGAGGAGGAGCAGTACGGGCGGGGGCTGGCCGTGGTGAACGCCGTCGCGCGGCGGTGGGGGGCGTCGCGGCTGGTGGTGGGCAAGACCGTGTGGGCCGAGTGCGCCCTCCCGGGGCCCGACCGGGCGGGCCCGGACCCCGTATAGGGTCCCCGTGTGGACGAGTGGACGGCGCCGAGTGCGATCGAGCGCGAGCTGTACGAGGCGAAGGCGCGCGGGGACTGGGACGGCTACCTGGGCGCCCTCGCCCGGGCCGAGCTGTTCCTGCCGCAGCACCGCGCCCAGATCGACGCCGACCCGCGCTCGGCCCGGTTCCACCCGGCCGGGAACGGCACCCTCGCGGTCTACACCCGGGGCATGCTGCCCGCCCCCGACGCCCACACCGTCTACCTGCGCCAGAGCCTCGCCTGGTTCGCCAACGCCTGGGACGCCCGGGACCCCTCCCACCTGGCCGTGAACCCCGGCAGCCCCGTCGAGGCGTACCTCACCACCACCCCCGCCGACCTCGCCCGCTGGCGGGCCCACTGGGAGGCCGCGCCCTCCTGGGGCCTGGCCCCCGGCGCCGTGCACGCCCTGTACTCCGGCGGCCCGCTGCACGGGCGGGTGGCCCGCGGGCTGGCCGTCGGGGCCCATCTGGCCGTCGCCAACGGAGAGCTCTGGAACGCCCTCGCCTACCACGGCGACGGCTACACCCGCGAGCGCGAGCGCCTGCGCACGATGTGGGAGATCACCGACACCGCCGGCTGGTTCGGCGTGCTCCAGCGGATGCTGGAGGCCGACGTCGTCAGCCCCGTCTGGGAGTTCGCGCTCCGGGTGCGCCGCGTCCTCGCCTCCGACTTCGCCGGCCCGGTCGACGTCGAGCACTGGCGCCACGCCGCCGAGTCCGGGCTGCGCCGCAGCGCCGAGCGGGCCGCCGAGCCGCGGCTGACCCCCGACGGGGTCACCGTCGCCCAGCCGCGCCCCGCCGCCGAGGTCGAGGGCGAGATCGCCGGGGTACGGCGGCTCATCGGCCGGATCACCCGCTACGAGCAGCGCTTCCGCGCCGACGGGCTGCTGCCCGACGGGGGCTGGGTGCGCTCGGTCGAGGCGTGGGACTACGGGCGGGCCTCCCAGATGGCCCGCTGGGGCGTCGCCACCCGCTACGGCACCCTCCAGGACGCCGAGCGGGCCGTGATCCGCGCGGGCGAGAAGGCCCGCGGGGCGTACCGCTCGTGGACGGACTTCTCCGCCGGGTACTGCCTCGCCCGGTGCCTGCACTTCGACGAGGAGGAGTTCGGCAGCTGGTACGCCTCCTCCCTCGCCACCCACCTCACGCTGACCACCGATCCGGCCAGCCCCTTCCTCAACATCCCCTGGGAGTGAGCGACTTCGGCTAGTCACCGAGCGGCGGCACATTCCACCTGCGTCCGCGCCGATGCACAACTAGCCTCGCCCGTATGACGATTGCACTGAACGACACCGTGCGACAGCTGTTCGACTCCCCCCACCCCGCCGTGCTCTCCACCCTCAACCCGGACGGAAGTCCGCAGAGTTCCGTGGTCTGGGTGATCCGCGATGGTGACGACCTGCTGGTCTCCACCGAGCGCGGCCGCCGCAAGGAGCGGAACCTGGCCCGGGACGCGCGGGTCGGGCTGACCGTGTTCGACCTGTCCAACCCCTACCTGTACGCCGAGGTCCGCGGCACCGCCACCGTCAGCGAGGACGCCGGCCGGGCCGTCGCCGTGCGGATCGCCGAGCAGTACCTCGGGCCGGGCGCCGGCAAGGAGTACGCGGACGCCTCCGACGGGGCGGTACGGGTCGTCGTGCGCATCACCCCGTCCAAGGTGCTCGGCAACGCCGCCAAGGCCTGAGCCGACGCCCCCGCGCCCTTCCCGCCGCCCCCGGGCCCGCCGGCCCGGGGGCGGCGGCGCGCTACGGCAGCCGGGGGTACGGGCGGGCCCCGGGGTACGGCAGGCGGGCGGTTCGGCGGCGCCCCGGGCGCGCGGTCGGGGCGGGGCCGGGCGGAAGCTGATATTCCGTCATGTGGCGCCCGCCTGCCGCCCACCGAGAGGGGCCCGGTCCATGCCGCACACGCCGAAGATCCGACGACGCCTGCGCGGGGTGCTCACCGCCGCCCTGGGCGCACTCCTCGCCGTCACCACCGCCACCACCGCCACCGCTGCGCCCCGGGCCGGTACGGGACAGGTCGGAGAGGTGACGGAGTACCCGCTCACGACCCCCGACAGCTACCCCGCCGGCATCACGGCCGGCCCGGACCGGGCCCTGTGGGTCGCCGAGTCCGGGGTCAACCGGATCGCCCGGGTCACGACCGCCGGAGCCGTCACCGAGTACCCGCTGCCGACCGCCGACAGCTTCCCCCAGGGCATCACCCAGGGCCCCGGCCGGGCGCTCTGGTTCACCGAGGGGACCGGGGACAGGATCGGCCGGATCACGACCCGGGGCCGGATCACCGAGTTCCCGCTGCCCGGGCCTGACCGCTTCCCCGTGGGGATCGCGGTCGGCGGCGACCGCGCCCTGTGGTTCACCGAGCCGGGGACGAACACGATCGGGCGGATGACGGCCGACGGCAGGGTGACCGAGTACCCCGTCCCCACGCCGGACAGCGTCCCGTACTACATCGCCGCCGCGCCCGACGGCTCCCTGTGGTTCACCGAGCTGTACGGCGGGAAGATCGGCCGGATCGGCCTCGACGGCCGGATCACCGAGTACCCGCTGGCCAACGACTCCGCGTTCCCCTCGGGGATCGCGGCCGGACCCGGCGGGATGTGGTTCACCGCGGGCGGGCTGAACGCGGTCGGGCGCATCGGCCCGCGGGGCCGGATCGAGCTCTTCCCCGTGCCCGTCCCCGACTACCAGGTCTACGACATCACCCGCGGTCCGGACGGGCACATGTGGTACGCCGAGCAGTCCGGCCGCATCGGCCGGATCGGGCGCGACGGGGCCGTCACCGAGTACGCGGTGCCGGGCGGGGCGGGCAAGGTGCCCTTCAACATCACGGCCGGCCCCGACCGGAACATCTGGTTCACGGAGCTGCTGGCCGGTGCCGTCGGCCGCGTCCAGGCCCGTCCGGGACGCGGGACCGGGCACACGACGCTCCCGGCGCCCCCTCGGCACACGACGCTCCCGGCGCCCGCCGCCCGCCGGGCACCCGCCGGCCACCGCCCGCCCCGCCTGGCACCCGGCCTGGAGCGGCTGCTCCGCTCCCGCCTCCGCTAGGCCGCGAGGCCGCAAGGCCGCAAGGCCGCAAGGCCGCAAGGCCCGGCCTACGCCCGCTTCCGCCCCGGCAGGCGCAGGGCCGCGACCAGCGAGAGGGCGATCAGGCCCGCCGCGACCGCGTACGCGGTGCGGAAGCCGGCCGGGGTGGTGCCCGACGCGCCCAGGACCACGGAGGTCAGGGCCGTCCCGACCGAGGCGCACAGCTGGGAGTTGATGCTGAGGGCCGTGCTCGCCGCCGCCATGCGCGCGGCGGGCAGGTCCCGGCCGGCGGTGGTCATCGTCGGCATCAGCACCGTCCCGGCGCCGACGCCCATCAGCATCAGCGAACCCACGACCTGCCAGCCCGGCACCCCCTCGGCGCCGGTCCGCAGTCCCGTGAGCAGCATCCCGAGGGCCGCCACCGCCACCCCGGCGGGGATCAGCCGGCGCGGGGCGACCTCGTCCACGCGCCGGGAGGCGATCTGCATGGTCACCCCGACCGCGAGGCCGACGGGCGCCACCAGCAGCCCCGCCATGCTCGCGCTCAGCCCGCGCGCCTGCTGCCAGTACACCGGGGCGAGCAGCATCGAGCCGAAGTAGCCGCAGGTGAAGGGAGCGAGGGTGCCGATGGCGGCGGCGAAGGTGCGGTCGCCGAGCAGCCGCAGGTCGAGCAGCGGCTCCGGGACCCGCAGCGCCCGCCGGACGAAGGCCGCGACGAGGACGGCGCCGCCCAGCAGGGGCAGCAGCACGCCGGGGGAGAGGAACGCGCCGCGCTCCCCGCCCCGGGAGAGCCCGTACAGGAGCAGCGCGAGGCCCGGGGAGAGGCTCAGCAGCCCCGGGAGGTCGAGCCGCGGCGAAGCCGCCGCGCCCGGGGGGGAATCCGGGCGCAGCAGCTTCGCCGCGAGTATCAGGGCGGCCGCTCCGACGGGCAGGTTGACGAGGAAGATCCACCGCCAGGAGGCGGTGTCGATCAGCCAGCCGCCCAGCATCGGCCCGGCCACCGGCCCGACGAGCACGGGCAGCCCCAGCAGGGCCATCGCCCGCCCCAGCCGGCCGCGGTCGGCGGCCCGCATCACCATCGTCATGCCGACCGGCATCAGCAGGCCGCCGCCGAGCCCCTGGACGGCGCGGAAGGCGATCAGGCTGCCGGCGCTCCACGCGCAGGCGGCGAGCAGGGAGCCGAGGGTGAAGAGGGTCAGGGCCGTGAGGTAGGTGCGCTTGGCGCCGATCCGGCCCATCGCCCAGGCCGCCGCCGGGATCACGGCGGCGAGGGCCAGGGTGTAGGCGGTGGCGGTCCACTGGATGGTCTCCAGCGGCGCGCCGAAGGACGCCGAGAGCCGGTCGAGCGCCACGTTGACGATCGTCATGTCGAGGACGGTCATGACGGCGCCGGTGATCACGACGGTGAGGATGCGCCCCAGCTGCCCGGGCGCCGTCCCTAACGCCGCCGGGGTGTCCTCGGCGGTGGGTGCGGTCGGCATCGTGCCACGTCCCTCCCCGGAGAACCGGACCGGATGGTTGGTTTTGGCGGTCTTCCGGTAAAGTACAACGACCGTTGTAATCCGCACAACGGCCGTCGTGGAGAGCGACCGGAGAGACGCTGGAGGCGTGATGGAGGGGGACGACGCGGGCCGCGTACCGGAGGGGAAGCCGGACGTGCCGCTCCCGCCCCGGAAGCTGGCCAAGCGGATCGCCCTCGCCCGCGCGACCTGCGCGGTGTTCGGCCGCGAGGGGTACGCGCGCGCCTCCGTCGACGCCCTGGCCGCCGCGGCCGGAGTCTCGACGCGGACGCTCTACAACCACTTCCCCGGGGGCAAGTCGGAGCTGTTCCGGGCCGTCGTCACCTGGAGCTCGGGCGAGGTCCGCGACGCCCACGTGGCCACCGTGCGCGGCCGGCTGGACCCCGCGCGCCCGCCGCGCGCGGACGACCTGGAACGGGAGCTGGCCGCCCTCGCCCGGGCGCTGATCGACGTGATGCTGGAGCACCCCGACCACTTCGCGCTCGTGCGCCACATCCACGCCGAGGCCGACCACGTGCCGCCCGAGGTGCTGGCGGCCTGGAAGGCCGCGGGGCCCGGCCCGGTCGCCGACGCCCTCGCCGGCGCCCTGGCGGGCCTGGAGCGGGCCGGACTGCTCGACCTGCACGGCGACGCGGAGCTGGCCGGCGCCCAGTTCACGGCGCTGACCTCCACCTCCGTCGCCCAGCTCTCCCACTACGGGGTCCTGCCCCTGTCGCAGGCGCAGACCGACCGCGTCGTCCGGGGCGGCGCCGCGGCCTTCCTGCGCGCCTACCGGGCCCGCTGAGGCACCTCGGCGGGCCCCGGCGGCCTCAGGGCAGCCGCGGGACCACCCGCCGCCAGGCCTCCAGCGCCTCAGCCGACGGGTCCCCCGGCGCCAGGTACGGCCGGGCCGCGCCGGTCCACCGCAGGAGGTTCCTGATCAGCCTCAGGTGCACGATCCGCTCCCGGGGCAGCTCGCGCCAGTCCCGGGCCCGCTCGGCCGCCTCCGCCGGGGTGAGGTCGATCAGCGCGAGCGCCTCCCGGCACAGGGCGGCCGGGTCCCCGCCCCGCCCGGGCCCGAACTCCCGGACCAGGTAGCCCCGTACGAAGGCCAGCTCGATCCCCCTCACCAGGTCCGACGCCCCCTCGGCCGCCGCGCAGCGGTACGCCGCCTCCAGCGCGACCCGGCCCCAGCGCAGCCGCACCCCGTCCGGCAGCCGCTCGTCCTGCATCCCGCCGACGGCCAGGGAGCGCAGGGTGCGCGGCGGGGGTTCGTCCGCGAGCGGGGGGCCGGTGGCCAGCCAAGCCTCCAGTTCCGCCAGGCCGTGCCCCTCGGGCGGTACGGAGGTCAGCACCTGGCCCCGGCTGAGCAGCGCGACCACCGCCCCCGCGAGGCGGACCCGGGCGGTGTGGCCGGCGCCGAAGGAGTCCACCGCGCGCCCGTACCGCTCCATCCCCCGCAGCCAGACCCGCGACTCCCCCGCCGCGTACACCTGCCCGGACCGGGCCGTCCCGCCGACGCACCGCACGAGGCACACCCCGCCGGCGACGTCGGCCTCCTCCACGGCATACACCTGCAACTCGGCGATCGGCATGGCCGGGAGGCTACCCGCCCCGGGAACCGGGCGGGGACTTCCCGGACGCGGCGGATCCCGACGACCCGGCGGCCGCCCCGGGGAACGCCGACGGCCGGCCCCCCGTGGAAGGGGGCCGGCCGTCGGCGGGTGTCGGCTGCCGGGCCGCTACGACCAGGTGACCAGCCGGCGCGGGTGCTCCAGGACCGCCGCGATGTCGGCGAGGAACTTCGAGCCCAGCTCGCCGTCGATCAGGCGGTGGTCGAACGACAGGGCCAGGGTGGTGACCTGGCGGGGCTTCACCTTGCCCTTGTGGACCCACGGCTGGAGCTTGATCGCGCCGACCGCGAGGATCGCGGACTCGCCGGGGTTCAGGATGGGCGTACCGGTGTCGACGCCGAAGACGCCGACGTTGGTGATGGTGATGGTGCCGTTCTGCATGTCGGCCGGGGAGGTCTTGCCCTCGCGGGCGGTGCCCACCAGGTCCGACAGCGAGGTCGACAGCTCCGCCAGGGTCTTGGCGTGGGCGTCCTTGATGTTCGGGACGATCAGGCCGCGCGGGGTGGCCGCCGCGATGCCCAGGTTGACGTAGTGCTTGAGCACGATCTCCTGGGCCGCCTCGTCCCAGGACGCGTTGACGTCCGGGTTGCGGCGGATGGCGACGAGGACCGCCTTGGCGATCAGGAGCAGCGGGTTGATCCGGAGGCCGGCGAGGTCCGGGTCCTCCTTGAGCTCCTGGACCAGCTTCATCGTGCGGGTCACGTCGAGGGTGATGAACTCGGTGACGTGCGGCGCGGTGAAGGCGGAGCCGACCATGGCCTGGGCGGTGACCTTGCGGACGCCCTTGACCGGGATGCGGGTCTCCCGCGCACCCGCCGCCGGGGCGGCCGCGGCCGCCGCGGCGGGGGCCGGTACGAGGGCCTGGACGGGCGCGGGGGCCTCGGCGGGGGCCGGGACCTGGACGGGGGCCTGCGGGGGCAGCGCGGCCGCGGCGGCGGCGTGCACGTCCTCGCGGGTCACGACACCGCCGTCGCCGGTGGGGACCACCGAGGCCAGGTCGATGCCGAGGTCCTTGGCGAGCTTGCGCACCGGCGGCTTGGCCAGCGGCCGGTCGGCCGGGGCCGCGGCATCGCCGCCTGCGTTGCCGTTGGCGTACGCGGTGCCGTTCTGCGCCGCCGGAACGGGCGCGGCGGGCGCCGGCACGACGGCCGCGGCGACCGGGGCGGCGGCCGCGGCGGCCGGGGCCTTGCGCGGGCGGCGCTTCGTGGAGGACTGGGAGACGCCGTAGCCCACCAGCACGGGCTGGCGGCCCTCGGGCGCGGGCTCCTCGGCGGCCTCCGGGGCCGCCGGGGCGGCAGCGGAGGCGGCCGCGGGGGCCTCGGCGCCGGCGGCGCCGGCGGTCTCCACGGAGATGATCACCTGGCCGACGTCGACCGTCACGCCCTCTTCGAAGAGCAGCGCGTGCACCACGCCGTCGAAGGGGATCGGCAGCTCGACGGCCGCCTTCGCCGTCTCCACCTCGCAGACGACCTGCCCGTCGGTGACCGTGTCACCCGGCTGGACGTACCACTTGAGGATCTCGGCCTCGGTCAGGCCCTCGCCCACGTCGGGCATCTTGAATTCGCGGATCGTCATGGCGCGGGTCTCCTCAGAACGCCAGCGAGCGGTCGACGGCGTCGAGCACCCGGTCCAGGCCGGGCAGGTACTCGTCCTCCAGGCGGGCCGGCGGGTACGGGGCGTGGAAGCCGCCGACGCGCAGCACCGGGGCCTCCAGGTGGTAGAAGCACCGCTCCGTGATGCGGGCGGCGATCTCGGCGCCCGTGCCGAGGAAGACCGGGGCCTCGTGGACCACGACCAGGCGGCGGGTCTTCTCCACCGACGCCTGGATGCCGTCGAAGTCGATCGGGGACATCGAGCGCAGGTCCAGGACCTCGACCGACTTGCCCTCCTCGGCGGCCGCGGCGGCCGCCTCCAGGCAGACCTTCACCATCGGGCCGTAGGCGGCCAGGGTGAGGTCGGCGCCCTCGCGGACCACCCGCGCCTTGTGCAGCTCGCCGGGGATGGCGTCGGTGTCGACCTCGCCCTTGTCCCAGTAGCGGCGCTTCGGCTCGAAGAAGATCACCGGGTCGTCGCTCAGGATCGCCTGCTGGAGCATCCAGTACGCGTCGCTGGCGTTGGACGGGGAGACCACCTTCAGGCCCGGGACGTGCGCGAAGAGCGCCTCGGGGGACTCGCTGTGGTGCTCGACCGCGCCGATCGCGCCGCCGTAGGGGATGCGGACGACGACCGGCAGCTTGATCTTGCCGAGGGCGCGCGCGTGCATCTTCGCGAGCTGCGTGACGATCTGGTCGTACGCGGGGAAGACGAACCCGTCGAACTGGATCTCCACGACCGGCCGGTAGCCGCGCAGGGCCAGGCCGATGGCGGTGCCGACGATGCCCGACTCGGCGAGCGGGGTGTCGATGACCCGCTCCTCGCCGAAGTCCTTCTGGAGCCCGTCGGTGATGCGGAAGACACCGCCCAGCTTGCCGACGTCCTCGCCCATGATCAGGACCTTGGGGTCGGTCTCCATGGCCTTGCGGAGCGACTCGTTGAGCGCCTTCGCGATCGACATCTTCTCGACAGCCATCAGTGACCCTCCTCGGCCGGCTCGAAGGAAGCGAGGTAGGCGGCGAACTGCGCGCGCTCCTCGTCGACGAGCGCGTGCCCGTCCGCGTAGACGTTCTCGAAGATCGCCATGGTGTCGGGGTCGGGCATCGCGCGCACGACCTCGCGGACCCGCTTGCCGAGGGCCTCGCTCTCCGCCTCCAGCTCCTCGAAGAACGCCTCGTCGGCGCCCCCGGAGGCCAGCAGGTGGGCCTTCAGGCGCAGGATCGGGTCCTTCGCCTCCCAGGCGGCCGTCTCCTCGTCCGCGCGGTACTTCGTCGGGTCGTCCGAGGTCGTGTGGGCGCCCATGCGGTACGTGAACGCCTCGATCAGGGCCGGACCCTCGCCGCGGCGGGCGCGGTCCAGGGCCCAGCGGGTGACCGCGAGGCAGGCGAGGACGTCGTTGCCGTCGACGCGGATGCCCGGGAAGCCGAAGCCCTGGGCGCGCTGGTACAGCGGCACGCGCATCTGGCGCTCGGTCGGCTCGGAGATCGCCCACTGGTTGTTCTGGCAGAAGAACACCACGGGGGAGTTGTAGACGGCGGAGAAGTTGAAGGCCTCCATCACGTCGCCCTGGCTGGACGCGCCGTCGCCGAAGTAGGCGATGACGGCGGAGTCGGCGCCGTCCTTGGCCACACCCATGGCGTAACCGGTCGCGTGCAGCGTCTGCGAGCCGATGACGATCGTGTAGAGGTGGAAGTTGTTGGTGTTCGGGTCCCAGCCGCCGTGGTTCACGCCGCGGAACATGCCGAGCAGGTTCGTCGGGTCGACCCCGCGGCACCAGGCCACGCCGTGCTCGCGGTAGGTCGGGAAGACGTAGTCGTCGTCGCGGAGCGCCCGGCCGGAGCCGATCTGGGCGGCCTCCTGGCCCAGCAGCGAGGCCCACAGGCCCAGCTCGCCCTGGCGCTGGAGCGCGGTCGCCTCGCCGTCGAAGCGGCGGGTCAGCACCATGTCGCGGTAGAGACCGCGCAGGTCCTCGGTGGTGATGTCGGCGACGAACGCCGCGATCTCCGCGACGTCGGGGTGGCCCTCGGCCTCGACCCGTTCACCCTCGGGCGTCAGCAGTTGTACGAGCTGAGGCTCGGCGTCGTGCGGCTGTGCGGTGGCAGCGGCGGTCTTGCGGGCGCTCGCCGCGCCTGCCGCCCGCTTGGTGCCGCTGCTGCGTCGCGGCTTGCGCGCGGCAGTGCTCTCCACGGTCACGTGTGCTCCTCCGTCGGTCCGGCACCCGGGTTCTCCGGGGACCAGTGCGGCTCACCTGTATCCGTACCCGCACACGGGGTGGGTGCACGGCGCGTAACGGATTCAGGCGTGACAGGTGCCCCGGCGAGTGCCCTGCGCACAGCACGTTACCCAGTGCGACGCATAACTGCGAAACCCCGTTTGACCTGCGATTTTGCTTGGATATCCAAGTAAATCGGCCGCAGCGGGAACATCCACTGGTCACAGCCTTGCAGGGGGCCGGAACAACGGCACGTTATCCCGGGTAACTCCGCCAGGGAAGAGGCGAGTGTGTGAAGATGAGCTTGTGCGCGAAAACGGAAAAATCAAAGTATTTCTCCTGGACGACCACGAAGTAGTACGTCGGGGCGTTCATGAGCTTTTGTCGGTCGAAGAGGACATCGAGATCGTCGGCGAGGCCGGTACCGCCGCGGACGCCCTGGTGCGCATCCCGGCGACCCGCCCCGACGTCGCCGTCCTCGACGTGCGCCTGCCCGACGGCAGCGGTGTCGAGGTGTGCCGCGAGGTCCGCTCCCTGGACGAGGACGTCAAGTGCCTGATGCTCACCTCGTTCGCCGACGACGAGGCGCTGTTCGACGCCATCATGGCGGGTGCCTCGGGCTACGTCCTGAAGGCCATCCGGGGGAACGAGCTGCTCAGCGCGGTGCGCGACGTGGCGGCCGGCAAGTCGCTGCTGGACCCGGTGGCGACCGCGCGGGTGCTGGAGCGGCTGCGCGACGGCAAGAACGGCAGGGGCGACGACCGCCTCGCGAACCTCACCGAGCAGGAGCGCAAGATCCTCGACCTGATCGGCGAGGGCCTGACGAACCGGGTCATCGGCGAGCGGCTGCACCTCGCCGAGAAGACCATCAAGAACTACGTCTCCAGCCTGCTGTCGAAGCTGGGCATGGAGCGCCGCTCCCAGGCCGCCGCTTACGTCGCCCGGCTCCAGGCGCAGAGGCGCTAGCCGCGCTCGACCCCGCGCCGAGTGCGCCCCGGGCGCACTCCACCCGCGACCGAGCGGTACGCAACCCCGTTCGAGCGCGTCCCGAGGGGGAGCCGAGTGGACGTCGACGGGACCTCCGGCGGAGGGCGGGCGGCGCCCCGGGACGCGCCGTCCGATTCGGGACCAACGTCCCCCGCCGTGGGGGGCGGGATCCCCTTTCCCAACCGGCGGCGGGGGCCCGAGAGTGGTCGCATGTCACCGGAGGAGATGCACGCCGTCGCCATGCTGCGCGGCGTTCCGTACGGCCGGATCGCCACCAGCATGCGCGCCCTTCCCTTCCTCGCCGTCGCCCGCCACATCGTGGTGGGCGGCCGGATCGGACTGAGAATGCACGCCGGATTCGGACATCACCACGCCTGCAACGGCAGCGTGGTCTCCTACGGGGCCGACAACTTGAATTCCGGTGCCTCGCGGTTGTGGTCCGTGCAGGTCACGGGCATGGCGGAGCTCGCCGAACCGACCACCGCCGAACTGGAACTATTCGGCCCGGGACCGCATTTCGTGGACGGCGAGGTCTTCGACCCGGTCTACATGCGCATCGATCCGCAGTTCGTCACGGTGCACACCCTCGGGCCGGAAAACACCGACCGCCGCCGCCGGCACGCGCTGTGACGCGGGGAAAGCCGGAATGCGTACGAAAGAGGCCCGGCGGAATGGGAATTCCGCCGGGCCTCCACCCGTATGCGCTGCCGGTCGGCCGGGGCGGCCGCCCCGGCTGGTCGGCGGCCCCGGCTAGTCGGCGGCCTCGGCGCCGGCCGGGCTGCCACCGCCGCCACTGGGCGGCGTCGGCTTCGTGGTCGGCGGCTCCACCGGAGTGGTCTTCGGCGGCGGGGTCGTCGGGTTCTTGGTCTCCGGCGTCGTCGAGCTGCCCGACGAGGCCGACGGGATGGTGCTCGGCGTGTACTTGCTGCGGCTCGGGGCGGGCGTGAAGGTGTCGTCCTCGTGCGAGCGGCCCGTCTCGGGGCTCGACGAGGTCGACGGGGTCTCCTGGGTGCCGCCGCTGCTCTGCGCCGTACCGGGCGTGCTCACGCTGGTCTTCGGCTTGGCACCGCCGCCGGCGCCGAGACCGCCGTTCTTGACCGCGTACGCGACACCGCCGGCGATGGCCAGCACCGCGAGCAGCGCGAAGAGCCAGACCTTCCACTTCCCGCCGCCGGAGCGGTTGTCGTACCCGTCGTAGCCGTCGTAGCCGTCGTACCCGCCGTGGCCGCCCGGGCCGCCGCCGTGGCCGTGGCCGTGGCCGCCGCCGGGGAAGGCCGTGCCGTCGTCCGGGTTCAGCGGGGGCACCATCGGCTGCTGGAACTGCGAGGTGGTGGCGTGCGCGTTGTACGGGGGCCGGGGGCCGCCGTTGCCGTTCGCGGGCATCTGCGAGGTCGGCGCGCCGCCGGGGTGGCCGTGCGGGAGCGCCATGACGACGGGGCCGGTGTTCCAGGTGCCGGTGTTCGGGCCCTGGTCCTGGAGCATCTGGAGGGCGTACTGGACGAGCCCGCGCATCTCCTCGGCGCTCTGGAACCGGTCGTCCGGGTCCTTGGCGAGCGACCGCATGACGAGGCCGTCGAGTTCCTGCGGGATGTGGTGGCCCTCGGGCAGCTGCGAGGGCGGCACCGGGGCGTCCTGGACGTGCTGGTAGACCACCGACAGCGGGGTCTCGCCGGTGAAGGGGGGCCGCAGCGCGAGCAGTTCGTAGAGCAGGCAGCCGGTGGCGTACAGGTCGCTGCGGTGGTCCACGGCCTTGCCGAGGGCCTGTTCCGGCGACAGGTACTGCGGGGTGCCCATGACCATGCCGGTCTGGGTCATCGTGGACTGGGCGCCGTGCAGGGCGCGGGCGATGCCGAAGTCCATCACCTTCACCGCGCCGGTGTTGGTGATGATGACGTTGGCGGGCTTGATGTCGCGGTGCACGATGCCGTGCTGGTGCGAGTAGGCCAGCGCCTCCAGGACGCCCGACACGATGATGAGCGCCTGCTCGGGCCCGGGGGCCTCGGCGCTGATCAGCAGGTCGCGGATGGTGCGGCCCTCGACCAGCTCCATCACGATGTACGGGACCACGCTCGGGCCCACCCGGTCCTCGCCGGAGTCGTACACGGCGACGACGGCGTGGTGGTTGAGGCCGGCGACCGACTGTGCCTCACGGGTGAAGCGGGCCTTGGACACCGGGTCCTCGGCCAGGTCGGGGCGCAGCAGCTTCACGGCCACGGTGCGGCCCAGCCGGACGTCCTCGGCCGCGAAGACCTCGGCCATGCCGCCGCGGCCCAGGCGGTGGGTCAGCCGGTAACGGCCGTCCCCCACGAGGCCGCCCGCGCCCCAGTGCTCAGGACCGTCGGCCATCCCGGCTCCGTTTCCCTCGGGTTCGGGTGCCATCAGTCCTCGCCGTCGTCTCTCTCGTCCGCTCTAGCGGTGGGGCCTCTTCGGGTGCTCCGGTGAACGCTACAGCCTCTGAACCCGTCACCGTTCGGCTACAGACACCCCGTAGGCCCGTGGTCACGCAGCGGGCACCGGCTTGACGTGTGCTTGCCCTCCGGCAGACTGGGCGCGACATGCGCTCAGCCAGACGCGTAGCAACACAGCCCGAGGGGAAGCAACAGTCATGAGCCAGGACGGCACACAGGGCCGGTACGCAGGCGGCTCCCTGGCCGGTGGCCGTTACCAGCTAAGGGATTTGCTGGGCGAGGGGGGCATGGCCTCGGTCTACCTCGCGTACGACTCCGCGCTCGACCGCCAGGTCGCCATCAAGACGCTCCACAGCGAACTGGGCCGCGAGGCGTCCTTCCGCGAGCGCTTCCGCCGCGAGGCGCAGGCTGTTGCGAAACTGTCGCACACCAACATCGTCTCGGTCTTCGACACGGGCGAGGGAACCGTCACCTTCGGCGCCGGCGGCGGCGACGAGGCGGTCATGCCGTACATCGTCATGGAGTACGTGGAGGGCCAGCCCCTGGGCTCGGTCCTCGACACGGACGTGCACCAGTACGGGGCGATGCCGGCGGACAAGGCCCTGAAGGTGACGGCCGACGTGCTGGCCGCGCTGGAGACCAGCCACGAGATGGGGCTGGTCCACCGCGACATCAAGCCCGGCAACGTGATGATGACCAAGCGCGGCGTGGTCAAGGTCATGGACTTCGGCATCGCCCGGGCCATGCAGTCGGGGGTCACCTCGATGACGCAGACCGGCATGGTGGTCGGCACGCCGCAGTACCTGTCCCCCGAGCAGGCGCTGGGGCGCGGCGTGGACGCCCGCTCCGACCTGTACTCGGTCGGCATCATGCTGTTCCAGCTGCTGACGGGCCGCATCCCGTTCGACGCCGACTCCCCGCTGGCGATCGCGTACGCGCACGTCCAGGAGGAGCCGGTGGCCCCGTCCTCCATCAACCGGTCGATCACGCCGGCGATGGACGCGCTGGTGGCGCGGGCGCTGAAGAAGAACCCGAACGAGCGCTTCCCGACGGCCGCGGCCATGCGGGACGAGATCATGCGGATCATGTCGGCCGGCCACACCGGCGCCCCGGCCATCGTCCCGGGCGCGGCCACGGGCGGCAGCGGCGCGGGCGTGGGCTCGACGGTGTTCCCGCCGGTGGACGCGGGCTTCCAGCCGCCGCCGGCGCACTCGCTCCAGCAGCCGTACCAGGCCCCGCAGACCCCGCCGCCGGGCCCGTACGCGCAGCCGGCCCCGACGCAGCAGCAGCCCGGCGGCTACGCGTACCCGCACACGGCCCAGGCGCCGCAGCAGCAGTACGCGCCGCAGACCCCGCCGCCGTTCACCATCTCCCCGAACCCGGCGCCCGCTCCGGCCCCCTCGGGCGGCGGGAAGAAGAACGCGCCGGTGGTGGTCGGCGCGATCGTGGTGGCCCTGCTGGCCATCGGCGGGCTGATCGCCGTGCTGAACATGGACGACGAGGACCCGGGCAAGGACACCACCGCGAGCCCCGCCGCGTCGACGGCCGCCTCGGCCTCGGCCAAGGCGGGGCACAAGGGCCCGGACATCTCGCGCACGATCGACGCGGACAAGTGCAAGAGCCCGACGAAGTCCTACAAGGACTCGACGAAGGTCATGGCTCCGGACTTCCGGTACAAGAACCTGATGTCGATCAAGCAGTGCATCCAGGCGGCCGGCTGGAGGTACAAGATCACGGAACGCGACGAGACCGTCTACGGCCAGGACACGGTGCTGGAACAGCTGCCCGAGGCCGGGGCCGACGTGCCCAAGGAGGGCACGGAGTTCACGCTGATCGTCTCGACCGGAAATCCGTCGTAGCGGACCGCCGGCCGCGGACCGCGGACTGACGCCCGGGCATCCCGGGGCACCCTGACGGGTGTCCCGGGATGCCCGTTTTATCCCCCTGTGCCAACCTGAGTGCGGCGCCTCGACCCCCGGCGTCCAGGCCGCACGGAACGGGAGGGGCACCCGTGGTCCAACGCCTCCGCGCCCCGCACTGGACGGCCGGAGCCGCACTGGCGGCCGCCGCCCTGCTGGCCACCGCGCCCGCCTGCGCGACCTCCGCCCGCATCCCCGCCGCCGCGGTGCGCGAGAGCCCCGGCCCGGGGGCCCCGGGACAGCTTCCGGCCGTGGACGAAGAGGTGCCCGAAGAGGCGTACGAGGAGCTCGCGGGAAGCGCCGCGGGCGTCGGGCGGGAGCACCCGGGGCGGCCCGCGAACGCCCCCGCCGACCCCGAGGTCACCACCGCCTCCCGCCCCCTGCACCCGGTCCGCCCGGCCCCGCGGCCGGAGCGGCCGGAGCGCCGGGAGCGCCCCGCCGGCCAGCGGCCCACCACCCCGGCGAGCCCCGCGCCCAGCCCCGCCCCGAGCCGCTCCACCCCGGCCTCGGCACTGGGCACGGAGCCGAACGAGCGGATCGCCGACCTGGCCGCGCACCTGCTGCCGCTGGGCACCGGGCTGGCCCTGATGGGCGTCGGACTGGGGTACATGGGCGTGCGGCTGCGGCGCGGCCGCTAGCGGAGGACGGGCGTCCAGGCGGGCATACTCGGTATACATACCGAGTATGCCCGTGTATACATACTGAGTATGTCGATCCGTCACGGCCTTCTCGCGCTGCTGGAACGGGGCCCCCGCTACGGCTCCCAGCTGCGCACCGAGTTCGAATCCCGCACCGGCTCCACCTGGCCCCTCAACGTCGGGCAGGTGTACACGACCCTGGCCCGCCTGGAGCGCGACGGGCTCGTCGCGCCCGGCGGGGAGGACGCCGCCGGGCACACCCTCTACGCCATCACCGACACCGGGCGCGGCGAGCTGCGCGACTGGTACGAGCGCCCCGTGGACCGGGCCAACCCGCCCCGCGACGAGCTGGCCATCAAGCTCGCCATGGCCGTCGGGGCCCCCGGCGTGGACATCCGCGCCGTCATCCAGTCCCAGCGGCACGCCACGGTCCGGGCGATGCAGGACTACACCCGGCTCAAGGCCCAGGCCCTGTCCGCCATCGAGACCGGGCAGGCGCACGAACGCGACGACGTGGCCTGGCTGCTGGTCCTGGAGCAGCTGATCTTCCAGACCGAGGCCGAGGCCCGCTGGCTCGACCACTCCGAGGCCCGCCTGGTCCGGCTGGCCGCGCTCGGCACCACCGGCGGCGCACCGGCCGCCCCGGCCGCCGGCAACGCCACGCCGCCCCCGGCGGCCGCCACCGGCCCGACCTCCGGCACCACCGGCCCCGCCGCCCGCACGCGGCGGGGCTGAACAGCCCTTCCAAGGGGGACCCTTCATGCCCGACCAGCAGCACAGCTCCCACCCGAACCACCCGAACCCTGCGAGCCAGGCGAACCACGCGGGGCGCGCCGCCCGGCCCGCCGCACCCGTGCTCCGGCTGGAGAACCTCGTCCGCACGCACGGCAGCGGCGCCACCGAGGTGCACGCCCTGCGCGGGATCGACCTCGCCGTGCACCCCGGCGAACTCGTCGCCGTGATGGGCCCTTCCGGCTCCGGGAAGTCCACCCTCCTCACCCTCGCGGGCGGACTCGACACCCCGACCTCCGGCCGGGTCGTCGTCGAGGGCGTCGACCTCACCACCGCCGGGCGCCGCAAGCTGGCCGCGCTGCGCCGCCGCAGCATCGGCTACGTCTTCCAGGACTACAACCTCATACCGGCCCTCACCGCGGCCGAGAACGTGGCCCTGCCCCTCGAACTCGACGGGACCTCCGCCCGCAGGGCCCGCACCGCCGCCCTCGCCGCCCTGGAGGAGATCGGCCTGCGCGCCCTCGCCGACCGCTTCCCCGACGAGATGTCCGGCGGCCAGCAGCAGCGCGTGGCCATCGCCCGCGCCCTCGTGGGCGAGCGCCGCCTGGTCCTGGCCGACGAACCCACCGGCGCCCTCGACTCCGAGACCGGGGAGTCCGTGCTCGCCCTGCTGCGGCTGCGCTGCGACGCCGGCGCCGCGGGGATCCTGGTCACGCACGAGCCCCGCTTCGCCGCCTGGGCGGACCGGGTGGTGTTCCTGCGCGACGGCAGCGTCGTCGACGAGACCCTGCGCAGCCACGCCGACTCGCTGCTCTCCGGGCGGGCGGCCGGCCTGTGACCTCCCCGCTCGCCTCCTGGTACCACTCCTGGATCGCTGCCCTGCGCATCGCCCGCCGCGACGCCTGGCGCGCCAAGGGCCGCAGCGCCCTGGTCCTCTCGATGATCGCCCTGCCGGTCGTCGGGGTCAGCGCCGTCGACCTCACCCTGCGCAGCGCCGAACTCACCCCGGGGCAGACGCTGTCCCGCCAGGTCGGAGTCGCCGACGCCCTGCTCGAATCGCCCCACCTGGACAGCCCGATCCTCCAGAGCCCCGACGCGAGGCGCTACGCGCCCGTCGGCGGCTACGAGAAGTACCGGCCCGACCCGGACAAGGAGCGCGCCCCGCTCAAGAACGCCGTCCCGGCCGGCGCCGAAGCCGTCCAGGACAGCCGCTCCAGCGTCAAGGTGCACACCCGGCACGGCCTGCTCGACACCCCGCTGCGCGAACTGGACGTCCACCACCCGCTCACCCGGGGCCTGTTCACCCCCCTCCGCGGCCGGCTGCCCCAGGGACCGGGCGAGGTCATGGCCACCGCCGCCTTCCTGGAGCACTCCGGGCTGTACGTCGGCTCCTCCGTGACCCCGCGCGGCTCGAAGGCCCCGTACCGGATCACGGGGGCCTACGAACTGCCCTCCGAGCTGGCCCGGGACGAGCTGCTGGCCCTGCCGGGCACCCTGCTCCTGCCGCTCGACAAGGCCCTCACGGCCGCGGGGGCACCCGGGCTGAACGTCGACGACTCCTTCCTCGTGAAGGTCGGCGGCGATGGTTTCACGTGGAACATGGTCAAGGAGGCCAACGCCAAGGGCGGGCTCGTCCGCTCCCGCGCCGTGGCCGAGCACCCGCCCGCCGACTCCGCGGTGCCGTTCTACGCCCAGGAACCCGACCAGCGCTTCGACAGGCCGGGCCCGGACGGCGGCCGGATCACCGAGAAGGCCGTCGCGGCCACCGTCGTGGGCCTGGCCCTCCTGGAGGTCTGCCTGCTCGCCGGACCGGCCTTCGCGGTCGGCGCCCGGCGCTCGCGCCGCCAGCTCGGCCTGGTCGGGGCCAACGGCGGCGACCGCCGGCACATCCGGGCCATCGTCCTCTCGGGCGGCCTGGTCATCGGCGCCGTGTCCGCCGTCCTCGGCTGCGCCCTGGGCGTGGGCCTCACCATCGGGCTGCGGCCGCTCCTGGAGGAGAAGATCGGCAGCCGCTTCGGCGCCCTCGACTTCCGCCCCCTGGAGCTCCTCGGCATCGCCCTGCTCGCCGTTGTGACCGGCCTGCTGGCCGCGTTCGTCCCGGCCGTCACCGCCTCCCGGCAGACCGTCCTGGCCTCCCTCACCGGCCGCCGGGGCATCCGGCGCGCCAACCGGATCCTGCCCCTGGTCGGGCTGCTCGCCATCGTCGCGGGCGCCGCGCTGGCCCTCTACGGGACCCGCTACCGGGTCAGCCCCACCGTCGTCATGGGCGGCAGCGCCCTCGCCGAGCTGGGCGTCGTCGCCCTCACCCCGGTGCTCGTCGGCCTGTTCGGGCGGCTGGGGCGGTGGCTGCCGCTCTCGCCCCGGCTCGCGCTGCGCGATGCCGTCCGCAACCGGGGGCGCACGGCCCCGGCCGTGGCCGCCGTCCTGGCCGCCGTCGCCGGAACCGTGGCGGTCTCCACGTACCAGCACAGCCGGGACGTCCAGGCCCGCCACGAGTACGTCGCCGAACTGCCCGCCGGCGCCGGCCTGCTCAGCGCCAACGACAACAGCGCCCACAAGGACGTGCCGACGGCGCGCGAGACCCTCACCCGCACCCTGCCGGTGGCGGTGCGCGCCGATGTGGACCGCCTGTCGATCGGCAACCCCAACTGCGAGTCGTACGCCCGGGACCCGGGCTGCGGACGGGTCGAGCTCATCGTCCCGAAGGAACAGCGCTGTCCGCTCTACGAGTCCGAGCACGGCCCCGCCGACTTCCCGAAGGAGGAGGTGAAGAAGCTGCGCCAGGACCCCCGCTGCGCCATACCGCGCCGCATGGGCTCCTCCTTCGACACGATCGTGGCGGACGAGAAGCTCCTCCAGGTCCTGGAGGTCACGGACCCGGGTTCGGTGGCGGCGCTCAAGGCGGGGCGGCCGGTCGCCTTCGACCGCCGCGTCGTGAAGGACGGGAAGATCACCCTCCGGCTCGTCACCGACCCCGCCGCCGCGCAGAAGGCGGAGGCGGTCCACGCCGAACTGCCCGGCCAGGACAAGGTCCTCGCCGTCCACCAGGCGCCCGAGGGCACCGAATCCTGGGGCGTGCGGGTGGTCCTGCCGCCCGCCGCGGTGAAGGCCGCCGGGATCGCCACGGCCCCGGTCGGGGCGTACTTCAGCCTGGAGCGGGCCGCGGGCACCGAGCAGCGGCAGCGGCTGGACGGGGAGATCGACCGCACGGGCGCCGACGTCCGCGTCTCGATCGAACGCGGGTACCAGGAGGACAGCACCATCGGGATGCTGGCCCTGGCCGTCTTCGCCGGCCTGGTCACCATCGGCGCGGCCGGCATCGCCACCGGCCTGGCCCAGGCGGACTCCGAGGCCGATCTGAAGACCCTGGCGGCGGTGGGCGCGGCCCCGCGCGTGCGGCGCACGCTCAGCGGCTTCCAGTGCGGGGTGGTCGCCCTGATGGGCGTCGTCCTCGGCTCGGCGGCGGGCATCCTGCCCGCGGTCGGCCTGCGCCTCACCCAGGAGCGCGAGCAGCGGAGCCTGCTCCAGCGCGCCGTCGAGATGGGCTACTCCACCCCGGACGAGCCCCTCTACGTCCCGATCGCCGTCCCCTGGGACACCCTGGCCGGCCTCCTGGTCCTCGTCCCCCTGGGCGCGGCCGTACTGGCCGCACTGGTCACGAAGTCGAGCGGCGCCCTGGCCCGGCGGGCCGCGGGATGACGTTGCCGCCCCCGCACAGGGTGGATCACGCCCGTGCGGGGGCACACCGTGTGAGAACGAAGGTGTGCGAGAGAATGGCGGCATGGAGATGCCGAGGAGTGAACGGTCGCAGGACAGTCCCCCGCACGTCCTGATCGTGGGACAGGACGGGAAGGCGGTCGGCGGCGCCGATGACGAGTCGCGCGAGGTCCCGGTGACGGAGATGGTCGAACAGCCCGCCAAGGTCATGCGGATCGGCAGCATGATCAAGCAACTTCTGGAAGAAGTCCGCGCGGCTCCTCTGGACGAGGCCAGCCGGGTCCGTCTCAAGGACATCCACGCGGCGTCGGTGAAGGAACTGGAAGACGGCCTGGCCCCGGAGCTGGTCGAGGAACTGGAGCGCCTCTCCCTGCCGTTCACGGAGGAGGCCGTTCCGTCCGAGGCCGAACTGCGGATCGCCCAGGCGCAGTTGGTGGGATGGCTGGAAGGCCTCTTCCACGGCATCCAGACGGCCCTGTTCGCGCAGCAGATGGCGGCGCGGGCCCAACTGGAGCAGATGCGCCGCGCCTTGCCCCCCGGCGGCCCCCACGACGACGACGAGGAAGGCCCCCACGGCGCCATCCGCTCGGGCCCGTACCTCTAGGCCTCCGGCGGGGCCGTTCACAGCCCCGCCGACGTTCGAGCGGTGGCCGGGGTGGGCCTGGGGCGGAGGCCCGGGGAACGGGGGTCCGGGGCTCGCCCCGGGAAACGGAGAAAGGGCGGGGCGGGGAGACGGCTCCGCGCAGCGGCACCCGCACCCGGCCGCCGGCCGCAGCGTAAGCGGGGGTTAAGTGCGCCCCCACGGAGTCGGCTTGGCCCGCGCATACTCAAGGGCATGAGCTACGACGCCATCGTCCTCGCCGGCGGCGCCGCCCGGCGCCTCGGCGGGGCCGACAAGCCCACCCTCCCGGTGGGCGGCCGCACCCTCCTCGACCGCGTCCTGGCGGCCTGCCAGGACGCCGCCGCGACCGTCGTCGTCGGCGGCCGCAGGCCCACCGCCCGCCCGGTCGACTGGACCCTGGAGGCCCCGCCCGGCGGCGGCCCGGTGGCCGCGCTCCAGGCCGGGCTGCGGCGGACGACCGCCGGGCTGGTCCTCGTGCTCTCCGCCGACCTGCCCTTCCTCGACCGGGACACCGTCCGCGCCCTCCTCTCCTCGGCCGCCGCCGGCCCCGGGGACGGGGCCCTGCTCAGCGACCCCGAGGGCCGCGACCAGCCCCTCGTCGCCGCCTATCGCGCCGAACCCCTGCGCCGCGAGATCGCCCTGCTCGCGACCGAGCACGGCACCCTCCACGGCCTCCCCCTGCGCACGCTCACCGCCGAGCTGGACCTGGCCAGGGTCACGGCCGCTGCGCCACTCGCCTCCTTCGACTGCGACACCTGGGAGGACCTGGCGACGGCCCGTGCCCGGATCAGGGAGCATGGGAACGTGCTGGAGCAATGGATCAACGCCGCCAAGAACGAGCTCGGCATCGACGTCGACGTCGACACCAAGACCCTGCTCGACCTCGCCCGTGACGCCGCGCACGGTGTCGCCCGGCCCGCGGCCCCGCTGACGACCTTCCTGGTCGGCTACGCGGCCGCACGCGCCGAGGCGGCCGGCGCCGACCCCGCCGAGGCCGTCGCCGAGGCCTCCCGGAAGGCGGCCGCCCTGGCCCTGCGCTGGGCGGCGGAAGCCGAATCCCTCGACGCCCGGCCCACCGACCCCGAGGGGAACGGCTCTCCATGACCCGTACCGACGCCGACGGCGCCCTGGACGAGGCGCTCGCCCTGGTCAGCCGTACCCCCGCCGCCGACGGCGGGGGTGGCGGGCACCGCGCCAGTGCCTGGCAGCGCGCCCGGGAGAACGCCGCCCTGGCGGGCACGACCATCCGGGCCCGCAGCCACCGGGTGGCCCTCGCGGACGCGCTCGGCGAGGTGCTGACCGGCTCCCTGGACGCCCTCGGCGACCTCCCGTCCTTCGACACCTCCGCCATGGACGGCTGGGCCGTCGCCGGGCCCGGCCCCTGGGCGATCCGCCCCGGCGACGGGATCCTGGCCGGGGGGACCTCGGACGCCTCGCCCGCGCCCCTCGCCGACGGCGAGGCCGTCCGGATCGCCACCGGCGCCCGGATCCCCGCCGACACCACCGCCGTGATCCGCAGCGAACACGCCCGCGAGTCGGGCACCCAGCTGCACGCCACCCGCCCCGTGGGCACCGGTCAGGACATCCGCCCGCGCGGCCAGGAGTGCCGTTCCGGCGACCCGCTGCTCCCGGCCGGCTCCCTGGTCACCCCCGCCGTCCTGGGCCTGGCCGCGGCCGCCGGGTACGACGAGCTCGTCACCCGGCCCCGGCCGCGCGTGGAGGTCCTCGTCCTCGGGGACGAGCTGCTCACGGAGGGCCTCCCGCACGACGGGCTGATCCGCGACGCGCTCAGCCCCATGCTGGGCCCGTGGATCACCCGCATCGGAGCCGAGGTGGTCTCCACCCGCCGGCTCGGGGACGACCCGGCCGGGGCCGAGGCCCTCTTCGAGGCGATCACCGGCTCCACCGCCGACGTGGTCGTCACCACCGGCGGCACCGCCTCCGGCCCCGTCGACCACGTCCACCCCGTGCTGGAGCGGGCCGGCGCCGAGCTGCTCGTGGACGGGGTCGCCGTGCGCCCCGGACACCCGATGCTGCTGGCCCGCCTCGGCGACCGCGCGGAGGGCCGCCACGTGGTCGGCCTGCCCGGCAACCCCCTCGCGGCCGTGTCCGGCCTGCTGACCCTCGCCGAGCCGCTGCTGCGCGCCCTCGCCGGCCGCCGCCAGCGCCCCCGCTACGCCGTACCGGTCCAGGGCGAGGTGCCGGGGCACCCGTACGACACCCGGCTGGTGCCGGTCCTGCTGACCGACGAGCACGCGGTACCGCTGCGCTACAACGGCCCGGCGATGCTGCGCGGGGTGGCCGGCGCCGACGCGCTGGCCGTCGTACCGCCGCACGGCGCGCGGAACGGGCAGGAACTGGAGGTCCTCGACCTGCCGTGGGCCGCCGGGGGATGTTTCACGTGAAACTCCACGGTCAGGACGCGATGGCGCGCGGCGCCGACGAGAGGCTCGTCTCACGCCGCATCAAACTGCCCAAGCGGGTGGTGGAAAGGCCGCTGCGCCAGGTCGCCAAACGGCTGCTGATGGCGCTGTTCGTGCTCTGCCTGACGGTCCTGATCGTCTGGCTCGACCGGGACGGCTACCACGACAACGCCAACGACCAGGTCGACCTCCTCGACTGCGTCTACTACGCGACGGTCACCCTGTCGACGACCGGATACGGCGACATCGTCCCGTACAGCGACAGCGCGCGGCTGGTCAACATCCTGCTGATCACCCCGCTGCGCGTGCTGTTCCTGATCATCCTGGTCGGCACCACCCTGGAGGTCCTGACCGAACGCACCAGGGAAGAGTGGCGGTTGAACCGCTGGAGGAAGAACTTGCGCGAGCACACGGTCGTCGTCGGCTTCGGCACCAAGGGCCGCTCGGCGCTCCAGACGCTGCTGGCGACCGGCCTCCAGAAGGAGCAGGTCGTCATCGTCGACCCCAGCGCCAAGGTCGTCGACATGGCCAACGCGGAGGGGTTCACGGGGGTCGTCGGCGATGCCACCCGCTCGGACGTCCTGCTGCGCGCCGAGCTCCAGAAGGCCCGTCAGATCATCATCGCCACGCAGCGGGACGACACCGCGGTCCTCGTCACGCTGACGGCCCGGCAGCTCAACCGGGGCGCGCGGATCGTGACGGCGGTCCGTGAGGAGGAGAACGCACCGCTGCTGAAGCAGTCCGGCGCCGACGCCGTCATCACCAGCGCGAGCGCCGCCGGGCGGCTGCTGGGGCTGTCCGTGCTGAGCCCGAGGGCGGGCGCCGTGATGGAGGACCTGATCCACCAGGGCAGCGGCCTGGACCTGGTCGAACGGCCCGTCAACCGGTCGGAGGTCGGTCTGGGGGTGCGGGAGACCGGTGACCTGGTGGTCAGCGTGGTGCGCGGGCACCGGCTGCTCGCCTACGACGATCCGCAGGCCGGCCCGCTCCGGCTGACCGACCGGGTGATCACCATCGTGCGGGCCACCCCGCCGACGACCCCTCAGGTCACTCTCGGCCCGGCGGAGTAGCCGGCGCGGTAGATTCCGGGCCATGCATGCGATCACCATCGAGCAGCCGGGCGGCCCCGAGGCCCTCGTCTGGGCCGACGTACCCGATCCGGTGGCGGGCGAGGGCGAGGTGCTCGTCGAGGTCGCGGCCAGCGCCGTGAACCGCGCCGACGTCCTGCAGCGGCAGGGCTTCTACGATCCGCCGCCGGGGGCCTCGCCCCATCCCGGCCTGGAGTGCTCCGGACGCATCGCCGCCGTGGGGCCGGGGGTGTCCGGCTGGGCGGTGGGCGACGAGGTGTGCGCCCTGCTGTCGGGCGGCGGGTACGCGCAGAAGGTCGCCGTTCCGGCGGGCCAGCTGCTGCCGGTCCCGCAGGGCGTGGACCTGGTGGCGGCGGCCGCGCTGCCGGAGGTGGTCGCGACGGTGTGGTCCAACGTGTTCATGGTCGCGGGGCTGCGGCCGGGCGAGACCCTGCTCGTGCACGGCGGTTCGAGCGGCATCGGCACCATGGCGATCCAGCTGGGCAAGGCCGTGGGCGCGCGGGTGGCGGTGACGGCGGGCGGCAAGGAGAAGCTGGAGCGCTGCGCGGAGCTGGGCGCGGACGTCCTGATCGACTACCGCGAGCAGGACTTCGTGGAGGAGCTGCGGACGGCGACGGACGGCGCCGGGGCGGACGTGATCCTGGACATCATGGGCGCGAAGTACCTGGGCCGGAACCTGGAGGCCCTGGCCATGAACGGCCGGCTGGCCGTGATCGGCTTCCAGGGCGGGGTGACGGCGGAACTCGACCTGCGCAAGCTCCTGGCGAAGCGGGGCGCCATCACGGCGACCTCGCTGCGCGCCCGCCCGTTGGAGGAGAAGGCGGCCATCATCGCGGCGGTACGGGAGCACGTCTGGCCCCTGATCGGCGCGGGCCGCGTCCGGCCGGTGGTCCACGCCACCTATCCGATCACGGAGGCGGCGGAGGCCCACCGGGTCCTGGAGTCGAGCGCGCACGTGGGCAAGATCCTCCTGACGGTCTGAGGCCCTCCCGAGGTCCCCGGGAGCCTCCACGGGAAACCCTCGGCCCGGGTCCCGCGCGGTCGGCGGAGGCGACCAGCCCCTCCAGCGCCTCCCTGGGGGACGCGGCGCACGCCATGACCCCGAACCCGGGCCAGGGCGCGTGCCAGGCGCTGGAGGACGCGGTGGTCCTGGCGGCAGAGCCGGCCGGCGGGGGCCGGCGGGGCCCGCCCTGGCCCGCCACGACGCGGTGCGCAGGCCGCGGGCCGGGTCCGTGGCCCGGGCGGCGCGCCGGGCGGGCCGCAGGGGCCACGCCCTGACGCACCCGCCGGCGGTCGCGGCCCGCGACACGGCGCTGCGCCCCGCCCCCGTCCGGGTCCACCGTCCGGGCCGTCCTGCGTCCGACGGCCTGGCCCCCGCCGCCCCCGCCCCCGGCCTGACGGGGGCCGCCCGCCCGCGCGGCTACAGACCGCGCAGCAGGACCGCCGGGTTCTCCACGCAGTCCGCGACGTAGCGCAGGAAGCCGCCCGCCGCACCCCCGTCGCAGACCCGGTGGTCGAACGTCAGCGACAGCTGGACGACCTGGCGGACGGCCAGCTCGCCGCGGTACACCCACGGCTTCGGGATGATCCGCCCGACGCCCAGCATGGCCGCCTCCGGGTGGTTGATGATCGGCGTGGAGCCGTCCACCCCGAAGACCCCGTAGTTGTTCAGGGTGAACGTCCCGCCCGTCAGGTCGGACGGGGCCAGCTTCCCGGCCCGGGCCAGCTCCGTCAGCCGGGCGAACTCCGCCGACAGGGACTCGGGGCTGCGCGTGTGGGCGTCGCGGACGACGGGGACCATCAGCCCGCGCTCGGTCTGGGCGGCGAAGCCCAGGTGCACCTCGGGGAGCCGGACGATCTCGTTCGCCGCGAGGTCCACCGTGGAGTTGAGCTCCGGGTAACGCGCCAGCGCGGCCGTGCAGATCCGGGCCAGCAGCGCGAGCACCGAGATCTTCGGGCCGTCCACCGCGTTCATCGCGGCCCGCGCCGCCATCAGCTCGGTGGCGTCCGCGTCGACCCAGCAGGTGGCCTCGGGGATCTCGCGCCGGCTGCGCGAGAGCTTCTCCGCCACGGCGCCGCGCAGCCCCTTGAGCGGGATGCGCTCGCCCCGCGCGGCCACCGCCGCGGGAGCGGCCGACGCCGCGGGAGCGGCCACGGGCGCGGGGGTCCGGAGCACGGCTTCCACGTCGGACCGCAGGATCAGGCCCTCCGGCCCGGACCCGCGCAGCGCCCGCAGGTCGACCCCGTTGTCCCGGGCCAGCTTGCGCACCAGCGGCGAGATGACGGGCACCGGCCCGGCGGGAGCCGCCGGGACCGGGACCGGAGCCGCGACCGGAGCCGGGACCGCGACGGGCGCCGACACCGCGCTGGTGACGGGTCGCACCCGTCGCCGACGCGCCGGGCGCGAGTGGTCCGAGCCGTACCCGATCAGCGGCCGGGGCGCGTTGGCGGAGCCTTCGGCATCCGCCTCGGCGACCGGGACCTGAGCGGCCCCGGCGGGCGCCGACTCCGCACCCACCGCCACGGTGATCAGCGGGGCGCCGACCGGCAGCTCCTCGCCCTCCTCGCCGAACCGGGCGGTGACAACGCCGCCGTACGGGCAGGGCACCTCCACCATCGCCTTGGCCGTCTCGACCTCGACGACCGGCTGGTCGATGGCGACGACGTCGCCCACCGCCACCAGCCACCGCACGATCTCGGCCTCGGTGAGGCCCTCGCCGAGGTCGGGCAGCTTGAATTCCATGACCTGCGGCATCAGTTCTCCCACTGCAGGCGGGCCACCGCGTCCAGGATCCGCTCCACACCGGGGAGGTGGTGCTTCTCCAGCATCGGCGGCGGGTACGGGATGTCGAAGCCCGTCACGCGCAGCACCGGCGCCTCCAGGTGGTGGAAGCAGCGCTCGGTCACCCGGGCCGCGATCTCCGCACCGGGGCCGCCGAAGCCGCCGGCCTCGTGGACCACGACCGCGCGCCCGGTGCGGCGCACGGAGGCGACCACCGTCTCCTCGTCGAAGGGGACGAGGGAGCGCAGGTCCACGACCTCCAGGTCCCAGCCCTCCTCGCGGGCCGCCTCGGCCGCCTCCAGGCAGACCGGCAGCGAGGGCCCGTAGGTGATCAGGGTGGCGCTCGTACCGGCCCGGCGGACCAGGGCCTCGCCGATGCCCGGGACGGCCGCGGGGGCCTCCGGCGACCACGGCGACTTGGACCAGTAGAGCCGCTTCGGCTCCAGGAAGACCACGGGGTCGTCACTGGCGATCGAGGCGCGCAGCAGCCCGTACGCGTCCTCGACGGTCGCCGGGGTGACGACCGTCAGGCCCGGCGTGGCCGTGTAGTAGGCCTCGGAGGAGTCGCAGTGGTGCTCGACGCCGCCGATGCCGCCGCCGTACGGCACGCGGATGGTGATCGGCAGCGGCATGGCGCCCCGCGTGCGGTTGCGCATCTTCGCCACGTGCGAGATGAGCTGCTCGAACGCCGGGTAGGCGAACGCGTCGAACTGCATCTCCACGACCGGCCGCAGCCCGTACATGGCCATGCCGACCGCGGTGCCGAGGATCCCGGCCTCCGCGAGCGGGGTGTCCGTGACACGGTCCTCGCCGAACTCCTTCGCGAGCCCGTCGGTGATCCGGAAGACCCCGCCGAGCGTCCCGACGTCCTCGCCCATCACGTGGACGGTCGGGTCCTCCGCCATCGCGTCCCGCATGGCCCGGGTCAGCGCCTGCGCCATCGTCGCGGGCTTGACCCCCTGCTGAGCCACCGTGGTCATGCGTCACCTTCCGCTTCCAGTTCCGCGCGCAGCATGGCCGCCTGCTCGCGCAGCCGGCCGGTCTGCTCGGCGTAGACGTGCGCGAAGAGGTCCATCGGGTCCAGTACGGGTTCGGCGTTCATCCGCTCGCGGAGGTCCGCCGCCATCGCCTCGGCCGCGTCGCGCGCCTCCCGGACGCCGGACTCGTCCAGCCAGCCGCGTGCCGTGAGCTCGCGCTCCAGCAGCTCCAGCGGGTCGTGCGCCTTCCAGGCCTCGACCTCGGAGTCGGACCGGTAGCGGGTCGCGTCGTCGGCGTTCGTGTGGGCCTCCATCCGGTAGGTGACGGCCTCGATCAGGGTCGGGCCGCCGCCCGAGCGCGCCCGCTTCACGGCCTCGGTGAGGACCTCGTGCAGCGCGGCGGCGTCGTTCCCGTCGACCAGCCGGCCGGGCATCCCGTACCCCACGGCCTTGTGGGCCAGGGTCGGGGCGGCCGTCTGCTTGGCGAGCGGGACGGAGATGGCGAAGCCGTTGTTCTGGACCAGGAAGACCACCGGGGCCTGCCAGACGGCCGCGAAGTTCAGCGCCTCGTGGAAGTCGCCCTCGCTGGTGCCGCCGTCGCCGACCATGGCAAGCGCGACGACCTCGTCCCCGCGCAGCCGCGCGGCGTGCGCCACGCCGACCGCGTGCGGGAGCTGGGTCGCGAGCGGGGTGCACAGCGGGGCTATGCGCAGCTCGCGCGGGTCGTAGCCGGTGTGCCAGTCGCCGCGCAGCAGGGTGAGCGCCTGGACGGGGTCCAGTCCGCGCGCCACGGCCGCGAGGGTGTCGCGGTAGCTCGGGAAGAGCCAGTCCTGCTCCTCCAGGACCAGCGCGGCCGCGATCTCGGCGGCCTCCTGCCCGACGGTGGAGGGGTACACGGCGAGACGGCCCTGCCGGGTCAGCGCGGTGGCCTGGGCGTTGTAGCGGCGGCCCCGCACCAGCGCGGCGTAGTAGCGGCGCATCAGCGCGGGGTCGAGGTGCTCGGCGGCCGCGGTGCCCAGGACCCGGTAGGGCTCCGGGTCCGGCAGCAGCGGAGCGGCCTCCGTGCGGGGCCTCCAGGCGGGCGGCGGGGTGACTCGGTGGGACGCACCGGCACCGGGCAGCTCTTGGACCGTCATGGCGGCGTACACCTCCTCGTGGGAAGCGGGCAGGGCGGGCCCCCGGTTGTGGGGTGCCTCACCTACCGATTGTTCGGTCGTCGGCGCAATTTGGCTACAGGCACCTTCAGGCTGTGGACAAACTGGCGACGGGGCCCTGGGATGGGTGCAGGACGTCCAGGAGAGGGAGGCAGTGGGCAATGCCGGATGAACAAATGGCCGGAACGGGCTCCGTACCGGCTACACCGGGAGGTGCCCCGGCCGCCCCGGCGGCACCGCCGGTTCCCGTCCCGCCGGCGGCGCCGGCGCCGCCCGTGCCGCCCCGCCCCCTCGACCCGATCGACCGGTCGATCATGCGCCTGCTCCAGGCGGACGGCCGTGCGTCGATACGGTCGGTGGCCGAGCAGGTGCACGTCTCGCGCGCGAACGCGTACGCCCGGATCAACCGGCTGATCGACGACGGGGTGATCCGCGGGTTCACTGCCCGGGTGAACCACGAACGAGCAGGTCAGGGGGCATCCGCCTATATCACCCTGAAGATCGTCCAGAACTCGTGGCGGACGGTGCGCGAGAAGCTGCGCGAGCTGCCGGGAGCCGCCCACATCGCGCTCGTCAGCGGGGATTTCGACGTCCTGCTGCTGGTCCACACGGCGGACAACCGCACGCTGCGGGAGCTGGTGCTGACCCGTCTGCAGTCCATCCCGGAGGTGCTGTCCACCCGCACGCTGCTGGTCTTCGAGGAGACGGACCTGCTGGACCCCGGCCCGGCCGGCGGCCCGGCGCTCACGGAGGACTGAAAGGGGGGAGGGGGCCGGAATCCGGCCCCCTCCCCCCTCGGTGCTCCCGCTAGGACTTCTAGGACTTCGCGCGCAGGCCGTCCAGGGCCATGCTGACCACGGCGTCGGCGAGCTGGTCGGGGGTCGTGCCCGGGTGCGGGCGGTACCACTCGACCAGCGAGTTGACCATGCCGAACAGCAGGCGGGTGGCCAGCCGGATGTCCACGTCCGCCCGCAGGTCCCCGTCCGCGGCGGCGGCCTTGAGCAGCTCGGCGACCTGGTGGTCGAACTCGCGGCGGCGCTCCAGCGCCCAGCGCTCGGTGCGGGTGTTGCCGCGCACCCGCAGCAGGAGGGTGACGTAGGGGAGCTCCGCGACCAGCACCTCGACCGTGCGGCGGGTGACGTACTCGACGCGCGCCACCGCGCGGCCGCGCAGGGCGCCCGGCTCCTCCAGGACCGCGAAGAGCTCGTCCAGCGCCCGGCTGACGGCCCGGTGCAGCAGCTCCTCCTTGCCCGCCACATGGTGGTAGATCGAGGACTTGGAGATGCCGGCGGCCTTGGAGAGGTGTTCCATGGAGGTGCCGTCGTAGCCGCGCTCGTTGAAGACCTGCACCGCCACCGACAGCAGCGTCTCGGGGGTGTAGGTGTCCCGCCTGGCCGTGGTCATCCGGTGCCCTCCTCCGCCGCCCCTGCGGCGGCCTCCTCCGGTTCGCCGTCGTCCGCGTAGCCCAGTTTGAAGAGGGCCAGCGAGGGGGCGTAGCGGCCGCCCGGGCAGCGCTCGTCGAGGTGGTGCAGGAGGTCGTACGCCCAGTCCCGGCCGACCCGCGCGTGCCATTCGGAGGGGCCCAGCGGGTAGTTGACGCCGAGCCGCATCGCGGTGTCGATGTCCTCCGCGGAGGCCACCCCGCGCGCCACGGCGTCGGCGGTGAGGTCGATCAGCATGGCCACGGTCCGGGCGACGATCATGCCGGGGACGTCCCCGATGACGGAGACCTCCTTGCCGAGCCGCTGGAAGAGGCCGACGGCCTCGGCGAGGGTGCGCTCGCTGGTGTCCTCGCTGACCGACAGGGCGATCCGGGTGGCCCGGCGGTAGTCCAGCGCGAGGTCGAAGTAGACGACGTCGGTGAACTCGACCGCGGTCTTCCCGTCGGCGAGCACCAGCTGGCCCTCGCCGGGCAGCTGGATGTACGGGCCGCCGTGCGCGGTGGAGGTCACCGCGATGCCGGCCTCCTCGATGAGCCCCGCCAGGGCGGCGGCCGGTCCGAGGTCGCCGACGACGGACACCTTCTCCGGCGCCTCCTGCGGCTCGGCGGTGCGCGGGGCGGGCGGCTGCGCGCCCTCGCCGTACGGGTACCAGCCGTGCCCGGACTTGCGGCCGAGGCGGCCCGACTGGACCAGCCGGCGCTGCGCGAGCGAGGGGGTGAACTTGGGGCTGCGGAAGAAGGACTCCCACACCGAGCGGGTCACGGCCTCGTTGACGTCCTGGCCGATCAGGTCGGTCAGGGCGAACGGGCCCATCTTGAAGCCGCCGCTCTCGCGCAGGACGGCGTCGATGGTCGCGGGGTCGGCGCCCTGCTCCTCGTACACGGCGAAGGCTTCCGCGTAGAAGGGGCGGGCGATCCGGTTGACGATGAAGCCGGGGGTGTCGGCGCAGCGGACCGGGGTCTTCCCCCAGCCCAGGACCGTGCGGTACGCGCGTTCGGCGGCGGCCGGGTCCGTGGCGGAGCCGCTCACCACCTCGACGAGGGGGAGCAGCGGGGCCGGGTTGAAGAAGTGCAGGCCGAGGAAGCGGCCGGGGTGCGCGAGGCCGGCGGCGAGTTCGGTGACGGAGAGGGAGGAGGTGTTGGTGGCCAGCAGGGCGTCCGGCGAAACCACCTCTTCGAGTGCCGCGAAGAGGGCGTGCTTGACGGTGACGTCCTCGACGACGGCCTCGACGACGAGGGCGGCGTCGGCGAGGTCGGCCAGGCCGTCGGCCGCCCGGATCCGGCCGGCGGCCTCCTCGGCCTCGGCGCGGTCGAGGCGGCCCTTGGCGGCCATCCGCTCGACGCGGTCGCGCACGAGGGCGGCCCCGGTGGCGGCGAGGGCGCGGTCGATGTCGTGGATCAGCACGCGGTGGCCCGCGAGGAGGGCCACCTGGGCGATGCCCTGTCCCATGGTGCCGGCGCCGACGACCGCCACAGTGCGGGACCGCTCGATTGCTGTCATGTCCTGATCCTCCCGCACCGGGTTGTCCACAGGTCCTGCCGGGCCCTCTTGTCCCGACCGATCGTTCGGTTACTCTAACTCCAGTCTGCTCTTCTTCACCCGCCCCTGCCTGATCTCATGCTGAGAACCAGCCTGATCCTGCCCGGCTCAACGAGGAGTTGGTCCCTGATGGCCGCCGAGCTCACCCTCTCCCAGCTCACCGAGAAGCACCGGCCCACCCTGGACCAGGCGCTGGCTGCCATCCGCAGCCGCGCCTACTGGTCCCCGCACCCCGAGCACCCCAAGGCCTACGGGGAGACCGCCCCGGCCGACGGGCTCGCCGCCTTCGAGGCCGTCCGCGGCACCCGCTTCGACCTCGACCAGCCCGGCACCGACGGCTGGACCGGCGGCGAGGTCTCCCCGTACGGCCCGGAGCTGGGCGTGGAGTACCCGCACGCCGACGTGGACGTCCTGCTGCCCGCCATGAAGGCCGGCATGGGCGCCTGGCGCGACGCCGGGCCCGAGGCCCGCGCCGCGGTCTGCGTCGAGATCCTCTCCCGCATCTCCGCCCGCACCCACGAGTTCGCGCACGCGGTGATGCACACCAGCGGCCAGGCGTTCATGATGGCGTTCCAGGCGGGCGGCCCCCACGCGCAGGACCGCGGCCTGGAGGCCGTCGCCTACGCGTACGAGGAGCAGACCCGGGTCCCCGGCCAGGCGGACTGGTCCAAGCCGCAGGGCAAGCGCGACCCGCTGGAGCTCGGCAAGACCTTCACGGCGGTGCCGCGCGGCATCGCGCTGATGATCGGCTGCAACACGTTCCCCACCTGGAACGGCTACCCCGGCCTGTTCGCCTCCCTGGCCACCGGCAACGCCGTCCTGGTCAAGCCGCACCCGCGCGCCGTCCTCCCGCTGGCGCTGACCGTCAAGGTGGCCCGCGAGGTGCTCGCCGAGGCCGGCTTCGACCCGAACCTGGTGGCGCTGGCCGTCGAGCGGCCGGGCGAGGGCATCGCCAAGACCCTCGCGGTCCGCCCCGAGATCAAGCTGATCGACTACACGGGCTCGACGGAGTTCGGCGACTGGCTGGAGGCCAACGCCCGCCAGGCGCAGGTCTACACCGAGAAGGCCGGCGTCAACACGGTCGTCGTCGACTCGACCTCCGACTACAAGGGCATGCTGTCCAACCTGGCCTTCTCGCTGTCCCTCTACAGCGGCCAGATGTGCACCACCCCGCAGAACCTGCTGATCCCGCGCGAGGGCATCGGGACGGACGCCGGCCACAAGTCCTACGACGAGGTCGTCGCCGACCTCGCCGCCTCGGTCGGCGGCCTGCTGGGCGACGACGCCCGGGCCAACGCCCTGCTGGGCGCGCTGGTCAACCCGGACGTCAAGGCGCGCCTGGAGGCCGCGGCGGGCCTGGGCGAGGTCGCGCTGGCCTCCCGCGAGGTGGCCAACCCCGAGTTCCCGGACGCGGTCGTGCGCACCCCGGTGATCGTGAAGCTGGACGCCGGCAAGCCGGACCCGGAGGCGGCGTACCTGTCGGAGTGCTTCGGCCCGGTCTCCTTCGCGGTGGCGGTGGACTCCACCGCCGACGCCCTGGAGCTGCTGCGCCGCACGGTGCGGGAGAAGGGCGCGATGACGGTGGGCGCCTACACCACCTCGGCGGACACCGAGCGGGCGATCGAGGAGGTCTGCCTGGAGGAGTCGGCGCAGCTGTCGCTGAACCTGACGGGCGGGGTCTACGTGAACCAGACCGCCGCCTTCTCCGACTTCCACGGCTCGGGCGGCAACCCGGCGGCGAACGCCGCACTGTGCGACGGGGCGTTCGTCTCCAACCGCTTCCGCGTGGTGGAGGTCCGCCGCCAGGCGTAGCCCCCGGGGCCCGGGCCCGGGCCTCAGGGCCGGGGGCCGCCCCAGTGGAAGAGGGTCATCGCGACGCTGGTCGCCAGGTTGTAGCTGGAGACCTGGGGCCGCATCGGCAGGGAGACCAGGTGGTCCGCCCGGGCGCGCAGCCCGGGCGAGATCCCGTGGCGCTCGGAGCCGAAGGCCAGCAGGGCGTCGTCCGGGAGGGTGAGGGCGCGGATGTCCTCGCCCTCCGGGTCCAGCGCGTACACGGGCCCGGGCGGGAGCTCCTCCAGCTCCAGCCGGTCCACGGTGGTCGCGTAGTGCAGCCCGGCCCCGGCGCGGACCACGTTGGGGTGCCAGGGGTCGAGGTCGCCCCGGGTCACCACGCCGGTGGCGCCGAAGCCCGCGGCGAGGCGGACGACGGCGCCGACGTTGCCGAGGTTGCGGGGGTTGTCGAGCAGGACGATCGGCGCGGGCCGGGGCGTGCGCGCCAGGGCGGCCCGCCCGGCGTCCCGGTCGGGCCGGACGGCGAGGGCCGCGACCCCGGTGGGGTGCACGCGCGGCAGCAGCTCCTTGAGCGGCCCCCGGCGCAGCAGCCGGGCCACCTCCTCCTCCACGTCGGGAGCCAGCTCGGCGGCGAGGGAGCGTACGCCGTCCGGCTCCTCGGCCACGACGAGCAGCACCTCGGCCCCGAACCGCAGGGCGTGCTTGAGGGCATGGAACCCGTCCAGCAACACCACGTCGTCCCGTCCGGCGATCCCGGCCCACTCCCGCACCACAGCACTCATGCCCCGACCCTACGACCCGCCGGCGGCTATCCCGCCTCGCCGGCGTGCGAGGCCCGGGGGTCCGGGGGCGCAGCCCCCGGGAGCGGGGGCCGGGGCCGCGCCCCGGGGAACGGCGGAAGGGCGGGGCGGGGAGCCGCTCCGCGCAGCGGCAGCAGCGCGCCGGCCCGCGCCCCCACCCACACCAGGAACCCGGTCGGCAGGAACACCGCATCGGCGGCGATCATCGCCAGCGAGAAGAACGGCAGCCCCAGCAGCACCGCGATCCCCGCGTGCTCCAGCATCATCACCGCCAGCAGCCCGTTCTTGACCCGCCGGTTGAAGAGCGTGAACGGGAACGCGACCTGCACCACCACGGTCCCGTAGGTCAGCAGCATCACCGTCACCCCGCTGCCCGCCAGCACGCCCGACAGCGCCGGCCACGGGGTGAAGTAGTCCAGCCGCAGCGGGTAGTACAGCGCGGTGCCGTCCTGCCAGCGCGAGCCCTGGATCTTGTACCAGCCCGCCGTGGCGTAGATCAGGCAGACCTCCGCCATGATCACGAGCATCCCGGCGTTGTGCAGCAGGTTCGCCAGTACGTCCAGGGCGGCCCGCCGCTCGCCCTCCGGCTCGTACCGCTCGGCCGCCCACCACAGCGCGGCCCCCGCCCACAGCGCCGCGAACACGGCCGTCCAGCCGCCGCTCAGCCGTCCGGCCAGCGCCCCGTAGGCGAGGACCGCGCCCAGCACGCCCCACAGCGCCGGCCCGGCCGGCCCCGCCGCGGCGCTGCCGCGCAGCCTGGCCCGCCGCGCGTCCAGCGACCAGACCTGCGCGCAGCGCGTGAGCACCAGGTAGACGGCCATCAGGTGGATGACGTTGTCACCGCCGTCGCCCATGAACACGCTGCGGTTCTGCAGCGACAGCACCCCGACCATGAACAGCACGGACGTCGCCCGCGTCCGCCAGCCCAGCGCCAGCAGCGCGCTCGCGGCCGCGGCGAGGCCGTAGACGAGTTCGAACCACCACCCGGACGCGGACCACAGCAGCACCGTGAAGGCGTGGTTCCCGGCGACCAGCCGCTCGGCGAGCTGCCAGCTCCACGGCCCGTCGGGCCCGTACAGCTCCTGGCGGTGCGGGAACTCGCGCAGCAGGAAGAACAGCCAGGTCCCGGCGAAGCCGATGCGTACGACGGCGCTCTGGTACGGGCCGAGGGCCTGGCCGCTGACCTGGGCGAGCGCCCGCCTCAGACGGTCCACCACGGCAGCTCCCGGTAGTACGTCTGGGTGTCCGTCTTCTCCCCGCTCCAGGCCGGCGCGGCCACGGAGCGCGTCGCCGAGCGCAGCTGGACCCGTACGATCCGGTCGCCGCCGGGGAGTCCGGCCCCCAGCCGGGCGCCGGCGATCCGCTTCAGATAGGCCTCGGACAGCTCGCCGCGCTCGGCGTCGGTCGCCTTGTCCTCGTCGTCGTGGGAGCCGGTGAAGAAGTCCCAGGCGCGGCGGAGCTCGTTCTGCCGGGTGTGGCTCGGCAGCAGGCCGTGCCGGATGGCGGCGGCGTCCTCGGCGGACAGGTCCCGCCAGTCCGTGGTGACGAGGGCGCCGGCGGCGGTGCGGACCTGGGCGCGGGCCTCCACGGCGATGTTCTGCTGGAGCGGGTTGGGGGCGAAGAGCTTCCAGTTCTGTTCGAACTCGGGGTAGACCCAGCCGTCGACCAGGCCCGCGTGCCGCTTGCTCAGCGTGTTGGAGGGGGCGACGTGCAGGAAGACCAGCCCCAGGTGCAGGCCGGCGGCGACGGCCAGCGCGGCCGTGACCAGCGCCGCGAGGACCCGGTAGGGGAGGGACAGGCCGGCGATCCCGGGCGCCCGGGCAGGAGCCGCACCGGGCCCGTCCCCGCGCTCGCGCTCGTTCGCGTCCATCCCGCCCCGATCATCCGGCGTCCACAGGGTTGCCCACAGAGGTTGACACCCTACGGGCCGCCGTCTCACCATTGAAGAGGATGAACCGAACGATCGGTCGGTCGGGCGGACGGCAGACTCGGACGCAGATTCGGACAGGGAGCCGTGATGGTCGCAGTGACTCCGGAGACGGGGACGTCGGGCGGGGTGGACGGAGGGTCCGCCGGCCTCGGCGCGCAGCTGAGGGCGGACTTCGACGCCGCCGTCGCGGCGGAGGAGCGCGTGGAGCCGCGCGACTGGATGCCCGAGGAGTACCGCGCCTCCCTGGTCCGGCAGATGGCCCAGCACGCCCACTCCGAGATCATCGGCATGCAGCCCGAGGCCAACTGGATCACCCGCGCGCCCTCGCTGCGCCGCAAGGCGATCCTGATGGCCAAGGTCCAGGACGAGGCGGGGCACGGCCTCTACCTCTACAGCGCCGCCGAAACCCTCGGGACCAGCCGCGACGAGCTGCTCGACAAGCTCCACTCCGGCAAGCAGAAGTACTCCTCGATCTTCAACTACCCGACCCTGACCTGGGCGGACGTCGGCGCCATCGGCTGGCTCGTGGACGGCGCGGCGATCACCAACCAGGTGCCGATCTGCCGCTGCTCCTACGGCCCCTACGCCCGCGCGATGGTCCGGATCTGCAAGGAGGAGTCCTTCCACCAGCGCCAGGGCTACGAGCTGCTCCTCGCCCTCTCCCAGGGCACCGAGGCCCAGCACGCCATGGCCCAGGACGCCGTGAACCGCTGGTGGTGGCCCTCCCTGATGATGTTCGGCCCGCCGGACGACGAGTCCGTCCACAGCGCCCAGGCGATGGCCTGGCGGATCAAGCGGCACTCCAACGACGAGCTGCGCCAGCGCTTCGTCGACATCGCCGTCCCGCAGGCCGAGTCCCTGGGCCTGACCCTGCCCGACCCGGACATCCGGTGGAACGAGGAGCGCGGGCACCACGACTTCGGCGCCATCGACTGGGCCGAGTTCTGGGACGTGCTCAAGGGCAACGGCCCCTGCAACGAGCAGCGCATCGACCAGCGGCGCAAGGCCCACGAGGAAGGCGCCTGGGTCCGCGAAGCGGCCACGGCGTACGCGCAGAAGCACACCGGCACCGGACGAGAGGTACAGGCATGACGCAGAACTGGCCCCTGTGGGAGGTGTTCGTGCGCTCGCGCCGCGGCCTCTCGCACACGCACGCGGGCAGCCTGCACGCCCCCGACGCCGAGATGGCCCTGCGCAACGCACGCGACCTCTACACGCGGCGGAGCGAAGGCGTCTCCATCTGGGTGGTGCCCTCCGCGGAGATCACGGCCTCCTCCCCGGACGAGCGGGACCCGTTCTTCGCCCCGTCCGCCGACAAGCCCTACCGGCACCCGACCTTCTACGAGATCCCCGAGGGGGTGCGCCACCTGTGAGCACCGACACCGCCACCCCGCCGGCGGCCACGGCCGCCGTCCTCGCCCTCGCGGACGACGCGCTGATCCTCTCCCACCGCCTCGGCGAATGGGCCGGCCACGCCCCCGTCCTGGAGGAGGAGGTCGCCCTCGCGAACATCGCGCTCGACCTGCTCGGGCAGGCCCGCGTCCTGCTCTCCATGGCGGGCGACGAGGACGAGCTGGCCTTCCTGCGCGAGGAGCGCGCCTTCCGCAACCTCCAGCTGGTCGAGCAGCCCAACGGGGACTTCGCCCACACCATCGCCCGCCAGCTGTACTTCTCCCTGTACCAGCACGAGCTGTACGCGGAACTGGCCTCCGGCGACGGCCCGTTCGCCCCGCTGGCGGCCAAGGCCGTCAAGGAGACCGCCTACCACCGCGACCACGCCGAGCAGTGGACGCTGCGGCTCGGCGACGGGACCGGGGAGAGCCGCCGGCGCATGCGCGCGGCCCTGGACGGGCTGTGGAAGTACACCGGGGAGATGTTCCGCCCCGTCGAGGGCCTCGACGTGGACCCCGCCGCCCTGGAGGCCCGCTGGCTGGCCGCGCTGGGCGGCGTCCTGGAGCAGGCCGGACTCGACCTGCCCGAGGGCCCGCGCACGGGCGCCTGGACCGCCGGAGCCGGCCGCCAGGGCCTGCACACCGAGTCCTTCGGGCGGCTGCTCGCGGAGATGCAGCACCTGCACCGCAGCCACCCGGGAGCGTCGTGGTGACCGCCGCGGCCGGGACGAGCCGTCTGGAGGCGGAGCTGGCCGAGCTGGCCGGCACCGTCCCGGACCCGGAGCTGCCCGTCCTGACCCTCGCCGAGCTGGGCGTCCTGCGCGGCGTGCGGATGCATGCCGAGGGGTACGCCGAGGTGCTCCTGACCCCCACCTACACCGGCTGCCCGGCCATCGAGGCCATGTCCGCCGACATCGAGCGCGTCCTCACCGACCACGGCATACCCCGGGTGCGGGTCACCACGGTGCTCGCCCCCGCCTGGTCCACCGACGACATCAGCGCCGAAGGCCGCCGCAAGCTCGCCGAGTTCGGCATCGCCCCGCCGCGCCCGCACTCCGCCGGCGGACCGGTCCCGCTCACCCTGTCGGTGCGCTGCCCGAACTGCGGCTCGACCGACACCGAGCTGCTCAGCCGGTTCTCCTCCACGGCCTGCAAGGCGCTGCGCCGGTGCGCCGCCTGCCGCGAACCGTTCGACCACTTCAAGGAGCTGTAGATGGCCGCACCCCGCCACGGCGCGTTCCACCCCCTGACGGTGGCGGCGGTCGACCGGCTCACGGACGACTCGGTGGCGCTGACCCTGTCGGTGCCCGAGGAGCTGCGCGCCGAGTACCGGCACGCCCCCGGACAGCACCTGACGCTCCGCCGCAGGCCCGCCGAGGGCGCCGAGGTCCGCCGGACCTACTCGATCTGCTCCCCCGCCCCGGCCGCCGACGGCCCGGGCCCGGCCGAGCTGCGCGTGGGGGTGCGCCTGGTGGAGGGCGGCGAGTTCTCCACCTTCGCCCACAAGGAGGTCGGCGCCGGCGACGTACTGGACGTGATGGTCCCGGCCGGGCGGTTCACCCTGGACCCGGCCGCCGCCCCGGCCTCGGCGCACTACGCGGCGATCGTCGGCGGCAGCGGCATCACCCCGGTCCTGTCGATCGCGGCCACCCTGCTCGCGGCCCGCCCCGACGCCCGGTTCTGCCTGGTGCGCAGCGACCGCACGGCGGCCTCCACGATGTTCCTGGAGGAGGTGGCCGACCTCAAGGACCGCTACCCGGACCGCTTCCAGCTGGTCACCGTCCTCTCCCGCGAGGAGCAGGAGGCCGGCCTGCCGTCCGGGCGCCTCGACGAGGCCCGCCTCACGTCCCTGCTGCCCGCGCTGCTGCCGGTCGCAGAGGTCGCGGGCTGGTTCCTGTGCGGCCCGTACGGGCTGGTGACGGGTGCGGAGCGGGCCCTGGGCGCGCTGGGCGTCGTACGCACCCGGGTGCACGAGGAGATCTTCCACGTCGAGGAGACCGCCCCGCAGGACCCCGTGCGGTCCTCGGCACCGGTCGCGGCCCACGGCCGGGTCACCGCCCGGCTCGACGGCCGCTCGGGCACCTGGCCGGTGCAGGCCGGGGAGTCCCTGCTGGACGCCGTGCTGCGCAACCGCGCGGACGCCCCCTACGCCTGCAAGGGCGGGGTCTGCGGCACCTGCCGGGCGTTCGTGGTCTCGGGCGAGGTGCGCATGGACCGCAACTTCGCGCTGGAGGAGGAGGAGACGGAGGCCGGGTTCGTGCTGGCCTGCCAGTCCCACCCCGTGACGGAGGAAGTGGAGATCGACTTCGACCGCTGAGCCTCCCCGGCGGGCTGTGCTTCTGCCGTCTCCTGCTCTATCTTGACGCCCCGTCAGGTCCAGTGGCCGAGCCCGCTGGACCACAGCACCGGTGCGCGCGGGAGGACAGGCAGTGGACTTCACCTTCACCGAGGAACAGCGGGCGGCCGTCGAGGCGGCGAAGGCGGTGTTCGCCGACGTCGCCCCCGACGGCGTCCCCAGCCCGGCGCTCACGCCGGGAGCCGTCGCCGAGGAGTTCGACCGGCCCCTGTGGGCCACGCTCGCCCGCTCCGACCTGCTGGGCCTCGTGCTCGCCGAGGAGCACGGCGGGGCGGGCCTGGACACCATCGCGCTCTGCCTGGTGCTGCGCGAAGCGGCCGGGGCGCTGGCCCGGGTGCCGCTGCTGGAGCACTGCGCGACCGCCATGGCCGTCCAGTCCCACGGCGGCCCCGAACTGGCCGCCGCCCTGCTGCCCGGCGCCGCGCGCGGCACGCTCGTCCTCACCGCCGCCGCGCAGGGCCGCACCGGCCACGACCCCGCCGAACTGGCCGTCACCGCACGCCGCGAAGACGGCTCCTGGACCCTGGACGGGGTGCAGACCGCCGTCCCCTGGGCGCACTGCAGCGACTGGATCGCGGTCCCCGCGCACACCGGCGACGGCCACGCCGTGCTCGCGCTGCTCCCCCGCGCCACCGAGGGCCTCGCCCTCGCCGACCAGTACTCCACCAGCGGGGAGAAGCTCGCCGAACTCACCCTGGACGGGGTCCGGGTCCCGGCGGCCCACGTGATCGACGCCCCCGGCGCCTGGGAGCGGCTGCGCCAGGTCCTGACCACCGGCACCTGCGCCCTCGCGCTCGGCCTCGGCGAGCGCGTCCTGGCCATGACCAGCGGCTACACGAGCAAGCGCGAGCAGTTCGGCTTCCCCGTGGCCACCTTCCAGGCCGTCGCGGTCCAGGCCGCCGACCGCTACATCGACCTGCGCGCCATGGAGGTCACCCTCTGGCAGGCGGCGTGGCGGCTCGACGCCGCGACCGCAGCGGCCGGCGGCCCGCTGCCCGCCTCCGGGGACGTGGCCGTCGCCAAGATCTGGGCCTCCGAGGGCGTACGCCGGGTGGTGCAGACCGCGCAGCACCTGCACGGCGGCTTCGGCGCCGACACGGACTACCCACTGCACCGCTACCACGCCTGGGCCAAGCAGCTGGAGCTCCAGCTCGGCCCGGCCGCCGCGCACGAGGAGGCCCTGGGCGACCTGCTGGCCGCCCACCCCCTCGGCTGAGCCGGGAGCCGTGCCGGAGCCGGCCCGGGCCCGACCACCCCGGGCCCGACCACCCCGGGCCCGACCGGCCCCGGGCCCGACCGGCCCCGGAGGGCGGAGGCTAGAGGACGAAGGCCGGGTTCCCGTGCTCCGTCACCATCGGGCGCCCGGCGCCGTCCCAGGCCTGCATCCCGCCGGACACGTTGACGGCGTCGATGCCCTGGCCCACCAGGTACTGGGTGACCTGGGCGCTGCGCCCGCCCACGCGGCACATCACGTACGCCGTGCGGCCGTCCGAGACCGCCTCCGTCACCTCGCCGAAGCGCGCGACGAAGTCGCTCATCGGGACGTGCAGCGCGCCCTCGACATGACCGGCCGCCCATTCGTCGTCCTCACGGACGTCCAGGACGAGGCCTTCGGCGGGCACCGCGGCGGCCTCCACCGAGGGGAGCGGTCCGAAGTTCATGACAGTCGCCTTCTCTCTTCACGGATCTGGCCTGCCAACCTATCCGACCCCGGCGCCCGGGCTCACGGAGTCGCGAAGGACGCCAGTTCCGCCTCGCGCTCGGAGACCTGCGCCAGCAGCTGCTCGGCGATCTCCTCCAGCAGCCGGTCCGGGTCGTCGGGGGCCATCCGCAGCATCGCGCCGATCGCGCTGTCCTCCAGCTCCTTGGCCACCATCGACAGCAGCTCCTTGCGCTGCGACAGCCACTCCAGCCGGGCGTACAGCTCCTCGCTCTCGCTCGGCGCCGCGTCCTGCGGCACCGGGCCCGCGTCCCACTCCTCGGCCAGCTCGCGCAGCAGCTGCTCCTCGCCGCGCCCGTAGGCGGCGTTGACCCGGGCGATGAACGCGTCGCGCCGCTCCCGCTCCGTCTCGTCCTGGGCCAGGTCCGGGTGGGCCCGGCGGACCAGCTCGCGGTAGAGCCGGCGGACCTCCTCCGAGGGGCGCACCCGCTCCGGCGGGCGCACCGGCCGGTCGGTGAGCATCGCGGCCGCGTCGTCGGAGATCCCGTCCGAGCCCAGCCAGTCGTGGAACAGCTCGTCCACCCCGGGCATCGGCATGACCAGCGCGCGGGCGTCACGGGCCCGCCGCAGGTCCTCGGGATCGCCGCTGCGGTCGGCCTTCGCCTCCGCGATCAGCGCGTCGAGCTCGTCGAGCCGCGAGTACATCGGCCCGAGCTTCTGATGGTGGAGCCGGGAGAAGTTCTCGACCTCCACCCGGAAGGTCTCCACCGCGATCTCGAACTCGATCAGTGCCTGCTCGGCGGCCCGCACGGCACGCTCCAGGCGGGCCTCGGGGCGCTCGTCACCGGAGGCGGCCTGCTCTTCGGGGGCTGTCTGTCCGCTCTGCTCGCTCACCCGGCCAGCCTACGGCCCGGCCGGGGGAGCCGTTCCTCCCCCGGCCCCGCGGGCCGCCGCTCAGACCCCGAACTCGGCGGCGATCCGGCCGGAGCGCACCGCCGCCACCAGGTCCGCGTGGTCGGCCTCGCTGCGGTCGGCGTAGGCGACGGCGAAGGCGGCCATCGCCTCGTCCAGCTCCTCGTTCTTGCCGCAGTACCCGGCCAGCAGCCGCGGGTCGGCGCTGTGGGCGTGCGCACGGGCCAGCAGGGCGCCGGTCATCCGCCCGTAGTCGTCGAGCTGGTCGGCGGTCAGCGCCGCCGGATCCACGCTGCCCTTGCGGTTGCGGAACTGGCGCACCTGGTAGGGACGCCCCTCGACGGTCGTCCAGCCCAGCAGGATGTCGGAGACCACCTGCATGCGCTTCTGCCCGAGCACCACCCGGCGGCCCTCGTGCTCCTCCTCCGGGGAGTGGAAGCCCAGCGCGGGCAGGTGCGGCAGCAGCACGGAGGGCCGCGCCTCCTTGACCTGGAGCACCAGGGGCTCGCCCCGGTGGTCCAGCAGCAGCACCACGTACGAGCGGGTGCCCACGCTGCCGGTGCCGACGACGCGGAAGGCCACGTCGTGGATCGCGTAGCGGGCCAGCAGCGGCAGCCGGTCCCCCGACAGCGTCCCCAGGTAGGGGCCCAGCGAGGCGGCCACGGCGGCGGCCTCCTGGTCGCCGACGCGCCGCAGCACGGGCAGCGCGTCCACGAAGCGGCGGCCGCCGTCCTCGACCGCCTCGGTCGACTTGGCGGCGAACCGGGCGGAGGTGTTGTTGCGGGCCTTCGCCGAGACCCGCTCCAGGGTGCCCAGCAGGTCGCGGGCGTCGGTGTGGGAGACGAGCTCCTCGTCGGCGATGGCGTTCCAGGCGTCGAGCGCGGGGAGCTTGGCCAGCAGCCGCATGGTGCGCCGGTAGGCGCCCACGGCGTCCTGCGCCGCCGCCCGGCAGGTGTCCTCGTCGGCGCCGGCGACGCGTCCGGCCAGCACCAGCGAGGTGGCGAGGCGCTTGACGTCCCACTCCCACGGGCCGAAGACGGTCTCGTCGAAGTCGTTGAGGTCGATCACGAGCCGGCCGCGCGCGTCCCCGTAGAGGCCGAAGTTGGCCGCGTGGGCGTCGCCGCAGATCTGCGCGCCCACCCCGGTCACCGGGCCGCCGGACAGGTCGTGCGCCATCAGGCCGGCGGCTCCCCGCAGGAAGGCGAAGGGGTTGGCGGCCATCCGGCCCACCCGTATCGGGGTCAGCTCGGCGACCCGCCCGACGTTGGACTCCTCCACCGCGCGCACGGCGTCCGGGCGGCCGGCGGGTATCTCGAAGCGGGCGTGGGCGGAGCGCGGCACGCGCAGCCGCAGTGCCCGGCCGGCCTCCTTGGGGGAGCCGGCCACGGTCTTCGGGGCGAAGCCCGGGACGCGCGGGACGCGCCCGCCGGACCGTCCCGCGTCGGCGGCTTCCGCCGCGTCCGCCGCGTACCGTCCCGATGCCGTCGCCATGTGCGCCGCCCCCCGCCTCGTCACGCCCCACCGGCGGCTTCTCCGCCGGTCAGATCGGCCCGACGGTACCCCAAGTCCCCCGCACGGCACCGCCACAGGGCCGCCACAGCCCTGCTACAAACCGGCGTCCCGCGCCAGCAGCGCCGCCTGCACCCGGTTCTCGCACTCCAGCTTCGCGAGGATCCGGCTCACGTACGTCTTCACCGTCGCCTCGCTCATGTGCAGCCTGCGGCCGGCGTCCGCGTTGGACAGGCCCTCCCCGAGCAGCGCCAGCACCCCGCGCTCCCGCTCGCTCAGCCCCGCCACCCGCCGCCGGGCCTCCTCGCCGCGGCCCGCGGCCCGCCCGCCGGCCAGCTGGTCCACCACGTGCCGGGTCGCGGCGGGGGACAGGTAGGCGTCCCCGGCGGCGGCGGCCCGGACCGCGCCGATCAGCTCGCCGGGCGCCGAGTCCTTCAGCAGGAACCCGGCACCGCCCTGGCTCAGCGCCCGCAGCACGTTCTCCCGCTCCCCGAAGGTGGTCAGGATCAGCGCCCGCGCGCCCGGCACCGCCCGCCCGAGCTCGCCCAGCGCGGTCAGCCCGTCCATCACCGGCATCTGGATGTCCAGCAGCACCACGTCCGGCGCGTGGGAGCGGGCCAGCTCGACCGCCTCCCGCCCGTCGGCCCCCTCCGCCACGACCTCGATGTCCGGCGCCGAGGTCAGGATCATCCTGATCCCGGCCCGGATCAGCGGCTCGTCGTCAGCGATCACCACTCGGATCACCTTGGCTGTCACCCGCGCTCCTACTGCTCGACCTCGTACGCCTGCTTCTCGACGAGCTTGCCGTCCAGGAAGCAGAACCGGAAAACGGTGTCCTTCGTGAGCTCCGAGGAGTCCACGGCCAGCAGCGCCAGGCAGTCCGACCCCGCCGGCGGCGGCGGGCCCTTGCGGTCCACGCCCATCGTCAGGACGCTGTCCCCGTCCGGCAGTCGCCTGCGCACGGACTGCTCGGACTCTCCCACGTGCACGTCGTCGTACTGGGCCTTGCTGATCATCGCCTGGTTCGCGGTGCTCACCAGCAGGACCATGCCGGCGCCCAGCACGATGACCAGCAGCACCACGGCCGCCACCGCGATCCCGCAGCCCGTCGCGACGCCCCCCGCCCGGGTGCGGACGGGGACGGACAGCTCGCGGTCCAGCGCCGCCCAGTCCATCGGCGGGGCCGTCCTGGCGGCCCCCTCCCGCGCCAGCGACAGCGCCTGCGACCGCTGGCCGAAGTCGTCGGCGAAGTCGCCGGCGGCGTCGTCGGCCGCCCCGGCCGGCTCCGTCCCGTACGGCAGGACCCCGGCCACCCGGAACCCGCCGTCCTCGGTGGCGCCCGCGTGCACCATGCCGCCGACCAGCCGGGCCCGCTCCCGCAGCCCCGTCAGGCCCTGCCCGCCGGAGACCACCTCGCCCGAACCCCGTTCGACGGCCGGACCGTTGGCGATCTCCACCACCAACGAGTCGTCCTCGTAGCGGAGTTCCACGGCGATCGACGACCCCGGGGCGTGCTTGTAGGCGTTGGTCAGCGCCTCCTGCACGATCCGGTACGCGGCGTGGTCGCAGGCCGCGACCAGCGGCCGGGGACGCCCCGCCGTGCCGAGCCGCACATCGGTCCCCGCGGCCCGCGCCGCCTCGACGATGCCCGCGATCCCGGCCACCCCGCGGGCGGCCGGCTGCGCCTCGTCCGCCGGGGCGGGGGCCTCCACCCCGTCCCGCAGGATCCCGACGACCTCGCGCAGCTCGTGCATCGCCGCCACCGAGGCCTGCCGCAGCACCCCGACCGCCTCGCGCTGGCGGTCGGTCAGCGCCGGGTCCACCTCCAGCGCCCCGGTGTGCACGGAGATCAGGGCCAGTTGGTGGCCGAGGCTGTCGTGCATGTCCTGGGCGATCCGCTGCCGCTCCCGCAGCCGGGCCTGCCCGGCGACCATCGTCCGCTCCCGCACGAGCCGGTCGTTGCGCTCCTGGAGGGCGCTCAGCAGGGTCCGGCGCTGGTGCCAGTACCGGCTGGCCAGGCCGGGCATGACGGTCGCGGCCAGGAACAGCAGGGTGGCGAACACGATCACCAGGAAGGGCCGCATCTGCGCCCACTGGTCGACGAGCGTGAGGCCGACCGACGCGAGGAAGGCCAGCACGAACGCCCCGAGCGCCCGGCCCACGCCGACGATCCTGCGGCCCGCGGACCAGCCCAGCACGATCGTCACGAGGAACACGGCGGGCAGCAGCGCGCTCGCCGCGGCGCCCGCCACCAGCGTGACCGCCGGCAGCCGCCTGCGCAGCAGCACCAGCGCCACCACGGCCACGGCCCCGAGGACCGTCTTCAGGCCCGAGCTGTTGCTGAGTTCGTCGACGCCGAGGCCCAGCAGGGCCAGCAGCCCCGCGAGGGCCAGGTCCCCCGCCAGCATCCGCCGGGACCAGGGCTCCGGCCCCTTCAGCCACTCCCGGCCCGCACGCACCCTCGCCTCGGCATCCACGCGACCGACCCTAGACAGCGGCACACCCCGCGGGCCGCCCTCTTTCGTCGCGCCCTGCACGACGAAAGTCGGACGGTCGGCGGCGACGCACGACGGGCGTCCGCACGGACGGCCGGAAACGGCGAGAAGCCCCGATCCGGAGTCCGGACCGGGGCTTCCCCGATGTGGGCGAGGGGGGATTTGAACCCCCACGTCCCGAAGGACACTGGCACCTGAAGCCAGCGCGTCTGCCGTTCCGCCACTCGCCCGAGTAGCTCTCCAGTGGATCTTGCCTTTCGGCCCGTTCCCCTGGCGACGTCGAAACAGTAGCACGTCAGAAGGGGTGGATTGAAATCGCTTTCCCGTCACCCCCGGTGGACCTCCCGACGGCCCCTCCCACAGCCCCCTCCGGGTGCGGGACACTGTCCCTGGAGCACCCCTACGATCCCTTGTGAGGACCAACACTCCTGTGGACAGGAGCGAAGGGGAACCACCCGAATCCGCCACGCGTGGATACGATCAGTAAGCAGTACAGGGCGACAGCGACGGAGGAGGTGCCCGATGGGAGTCCTGAAGCGGTTCGAGCAGCGACTCGAAGGTCTGGTGAACGGCACCTTCGCCAAGGTGTTCAAGTCCGAGGTCCAGCCGGTGGAGATCGCCGGCGCCCTCCAGCGGGAGTGCGACAACAACGCCACCATCTGGAACCGCGAGCGGACCGTCGTCCCCAACGACTTCATCGTGGAGCTGAGCGCCGGCGACTACGAGCGCCTGAGCCCCTACTCCGGGCAGCTCGGCGACGAGCTCGCGGGCCTCGTCCGCGACTACGCCAAGCAGCAGCGCTACAGCTTCATGGGCCCCATCAAGGTCCACCTGGAGAAGGCCGAGGACCTGGACACGGGCCTCTACCGCGTCCGCAGCCGCACCCTGGCCTCCAGCACCTCCCAGGACCCCTCCCAGGCCCCCCAGGGCCAGCAGGGCGGTTACGGCTACCCGCCGGTCGCCGCCCCTCCCATGCCCGCGGGTCCTCCCCCGGGCGCACCCGGCGGCCGCCCCGGCGGCGCCCCTCCGACTTCCGGCGCTCCGGGCACCATGCGCCGCTGGATCGAGATCAACGGCACCCGCCACCAGATCTCGCGTCCCACGCTCGTACTCGGCCGCAGCACCGAGGCCGATGTGCGGATCGACGACCCCGGCGTATCCCGCCGGCACTGTGAGATCCGGACCGGAACACCCCCGACGATCCAGGATCTCGGGTCCACCAACGGCATCGTGGTGGACGGACAGCACACCACCCGCGCTACGCTCCGCGACGGCTCGCGGATCGTCGTGGGCAGCACCACCATCATTTACCGGCAAGCCGAAGGGTGAAGCGGGGGCAATGTCAGAGCTGACCCTGACGGTCATGCGGTTGGGTTTCCTGGCCGTTCTGTGGCTGTTCGTCATCGTGGCCGTTCAGGTCATCCGCAGCGACCTGTTCGGTACGCGCGTCACGCAGCGCGGTTCGCGCCGCGGCGGCGGCGCGGCCGCGGCGCCGCAGCAGACCGGGCGGCAGGCCGCCCCGCCGCAGCAGCGCCAGCGCCGCGGCGCGCCGACCAAGCTCGTCGTCTCCGAGGGGACCCTCACGGGCACCACCGTGACCCTCGCCGGCCAGACGATCACGCTGGGCCGCGCCCACGACTCCACGATCGTGCTGGACGACGACTACGCCTCCAGCCGCCATGCCAGGATCTACCCCGACCGTGACGGCCAGTGGATCGTCGAGGATCTCGGGTCCACCAACGGCACGTATCTCGACCGGACCCGACTCACCACCCCGACGCCCATCCCGCCGGGCGCCCCGATCCGCATCGGCAAGACCGTCATCGAGCTGCGGAAGTAGTACGAGAATGAGCGAGCGGAGCGAGCGAGCCGCAGCGGTCCGTCCCACCGGGGACGCGGACCCGAGCGCGCTCCCGACCGGAGGGTGGGCAGTGTGGCTCGAGACCGGTTGTACCCCGAAGCGTCGTCGACAGGGCAGGTGCGCATGAGTCTGACCCTGCGTTTCGCCGCCGGATCGCACAAGGGGATGATCCGCGAGGGCAACGAGGACTCCGGCTACGCCGGGCCCCGGCTCCTCGCCGTCGCCGACGGCATGGGCGGCCAGGCCGCCGGCGAGGTCGCCAGCTCCGAGGTCATCTCCTCGCTCGTCCAGCTCGACGACGACATCCCGGGCTCCGACATCCTCACGGCCCTCGGCATCGCCGTGCAGCGGGCCAACGACCAGCTGCGCGTCATGGTCGAGGAGGACGGCCAGCTGGAGGGCATGGGCACCACGCTCACCGCCCTGCTGTGGACCGGCCAGCGGCTCGGCCTCGTCCACGTCGGCGACTCCCGCGCCTACCTGCTCCGCGACGGCGTCCTCACCCAGATCACCCAGGACCACACCTGGGTCCAGCGGCTCGTCGACGAGGGCCGGATCACCGAGGAAGAGGCCACCACCCACCCGCAGCGCTCCCTCCTGATGCGGGCGCTCGGCAGCGGCGACGTCGTGGAGCCCGACCTCTCCATCCGCGAGGTCCGGGCCGGCGACCGCTACCTGATCTGCTCCGACGGCCTGTCCGGCGTGGTCTCCCACCAGACCCTGGAGGAGACCCTCGCCGACTACCACGGCCCGCACGAGACGGTGCAGTCCCTGATCCAGCTCGCCCTGCGCGGCGGCGGTCCGGACAACATCACCTGCATCGTCGCGGACGTCCTCGACACCGACAGCGGCGACACCATGGCCGCCCAGCCGAACGACACCCCGGTGGTCGTCGGCGCGGTCGCCGAGAACCCGCACCAGCTCTTCGACGGCAACGCCATGCAGACCCCGGCCGGCCGGGCCTCGGGCCTCGGTCGCCAGACCCCGCCTCCCCCGGGCGCCTTCGGCCCCCCGGGCAGCGGTGAAGCCGCCGGCTACGGATACCCCGACCAGAGCCAGGGCGGCGGCGCCCCGTACGGAACCTTCGGCGAACCCGAGGCGTACGACGCCGACGGCCAGTACGACGACTCGTACGACCACCCGCGCAAGCGGCGCAGCAAAGGGCGCAAGTGGACCACCCGCACCCTGATCCTGCTCCTCGTCGCCGGCGTCGTCGGCGGCGGCCTGTACGCCGCGCACCGCTGGACGCAGACCCAGTACTACGTGGGCGTCAAGGGTGACCACGTCGCGCTGTACCGCGGCATCAGCCAGAACCTGGCCTGGATCCACCTCTCTCAGGTCGAGACGGATCATCCCGAGATCGAACTGAAGTACCTGCCGTCCTTCAAGCGGAAGCAGGTCGAGGCCACCATCAGCGAGGACAGCCTCGACGGGGCGCGCAAGAAGATCGACGAGCTCGGCACCCAGGTCTCCGCCTGCAAGCAGGAAGAGGCCCGCCGCGCCGCCGAAGCGCAGGGCAGCCAGACGCCCGGACCCAGCCTGACTCCCGCGGAGCAGGCTGTCGTCGGCCAGTGCGAGAAGCAGTAGAGATACGCGGGCACAGGGGGCCCGCCACACCATGAGCGTTGTCACCAACACGACCACCATCGGCGCCATCGAGGCGCCGAGCCGGCGGAACACCGAGCTCCTGCTGCTCGCCTTCGCCGTGGTCATCCCGATCTTCGCCTACGCCAACGTGGGCCTGTCGATCCACGGCGAGCTGCCCCCGGGCATGCTGGTCTACGGGCTCGGCTTCGCCGTGCTCTCCGGCATCGCGCACCTCGTCGTACGCCGCTACGCCAAGTACGCCGACCCGCTGCTGCTGCCGATCGCGACGCTGCTCAACGGGCTCGGCGTCGTCCTGATCTGGCGGCTCGACCAGTCCGAGCGGCTGCGGAGCCTCGCCAAGCGCAGCTTCGGCGGCTTCTCGGAGTCCGCGCCGCGGCAGATGATGTACACGGCGCTCGCCATCGCCCTGTTCTCCGTCGTCCTGCTGGTCCTCAAGGACCACCGCGTGCTCCAGCGGTTCACGTACATCTCGATGGCCGGCGCCCTCGTCCTGCTGATCCTGCCCGTCGTCCCGGGTCTGGGCGCGGACGTCTTCGGCGCGAAGATCTGGATCAGCGTCGGCGGGTTCTCCATCCAGCCCGGTGAGTTCGCCAAGATCGTCATCGCGATCTTCTTCGCCGGCTACCTGATGGTGAAGCGCGACGCCCTGGCCCTGGCCAGCCGCCGATTCATGGGCCTCTACCTGCCGCGCGGCCGCGACCTCGGCCCGATCCTGATGATCTGGGCGATGAGCCTGCTCGTCCTCGTCTTCGAGAACGACCTCGGCACCTCGCTGCTGTTCTTCGGCATGTTCGTGATCATGCTGTACGTGGCCACCGAGCGGACCAGCTGGATCGTCATCGGCCTGCTCATGTCGGTCGGCGGCGCCACGGTCGTCGGCATGACCGCCAGCCACGTCAAGGTCCGCGTCACCGCCTGGCTCGACCCCTTCGCCTGCTACACCACCTCGGGCGCCTGCGAGCAGGTCGGCCAGTCGATCATGAGCTTCGGCTCGGGCGGAGTCCTCGGCACCGGCTGGGGCCAGGGCAACTCGGACCTCATCGGCTTCGCCGCCAACTCCGACTTCATCTTCTCGACCGTCGGCGAGGAGCTCGGCCTGACCGGCGTCATGGCCTTCCTCCTGCTCTACGGCCTGATCATCGAGCGGGGCGTGCGCACCGCCCTCGCCGCCCGCGACCCCTTCGGCAAGCTCTTCGCCATCGGGCTCTCCGGCGCCTTCTCCCTCCAGATCTTCGTCGTCGCCGGCGGAGTCATGGGCCTCATCCCCCTCACCGGCATGACGATGCCCTTCCTCGCCAACGGCGGTTCCTCCGTCCTGGCCAACTGGATGCTCATCGCCATCCTCATCCGGATCAGCGACACCGCGCGCCGACCCGCCCCGGCCCCCGCTCCGTCCCCCGACTCCGAGATGACCCAGGTGGTCCGCCCGTCATGAACAAGCCCCTGCGCCGCATCTCGCTGTTCTGCGGGCTCCTCGTCCTCGCACTGCTGATCCGCACCAACTGGCTGCAGTACGTCCAGGCCGAGGACCTCAGCACCCGCAAGGAGAACCGCCGGGTCCAGATCGCCCAGTACGCCACGGAGCGCGGCAACATCATCGTCGGCGGCCAGCCGATCACCGGGTCCGCGGTCACCGACGGCAGCGACTTCAAGTTCAAGCGGACCTACATCGACGGTCCGCTCTGGGCGCCGGTCACCGGCTACGCCTCGCAGGCCTTCGGCTCCACCCAGCTGGAGAAGATCGACGACGGCATCCTCACCGGCAACGACGACCGGCTGTTCTTCGACCGGACGATCGGCATGTTCACCGGTGAGAAGAAGCAGGGCGGCAACGTCATCACCACCCTGAACGCCGACGCCCAGAAGGCCGCCTTCACGTCCCTGGGCAACAAGAAGGGCGCGGTCGCCGCGATCGACCCGCGCACCGGCGCCATCCTGGCCCTGGCCAGCACCCCGTCGTACGACCCCTCGACCTTCGCGGGCAACTCCAAGAACGACGAGAAGGCCTGGCGCGAGCTGAACGACAGCGCCGACAAGAACCTGGTCAACCGCGCCCTGCGCGAGACCTACCCGCCGGGCTCCACCTTCAAGGTGGTCACCGCCGCGGCCGCGCTGGAGCACGGGGTGATCAGCGACATCAACGCCCCGACCGACACCCCCGAGCCGTACATCCTGCCGGGCACGCGGACCCCGATGGTCAACCACGCCAGCGGCTGCGAGAAGGCGAGCCTGAACGACGCGCTCAAGGTCTCCTGCAACTCGGTCTTCGCGAACGTCGGCGACAAGGTCGGCCGCGACGGCATGGTCGAGACCGCCCAGAAGTTCGGCTTCAACAGCACGATCGACACCCCGGTCCGCGCCTTCGCCAGCGTCTACGACAAGACGATGGGCAAGGACGGCAACGCGCTGAGCTCGATCGGCCAGTTCAACACGGCGGCCACCCCGCTCCAGATGGCCATGGTCACCGCGGCGATCGCCAACGACGGCAAGCTGATGAAGCCGTACATGGTCGAGCAGCTCACCGCTCCCAACCTCGACACGATCGAGAAGCACGAGCCGCAGGAGATGAGCCGGCCCCTCAGCGCGGCGAACGCGCAGAAGGTCCAGCAGATGATGGTGAACGTGGTCGAGAACGGCACGGGCACCACGGCCAAGATCAAGAACGTCAAGGTCGGCGGCAAGACCGGTACCGCCCAGCACGGCGAGAAGAACGCCAAGCGCCCCTACGCCTGGTTCATCTCCTACGCCGAGCTGCCCGACGGAACCTCCCCCGTGGCCGTGGCCGTCGTCATCGAGGACAGCGCCGTCCAGGACCGCGAGGACATCACCGGCGGCGGCCTGGCCGCACCGGTCGCGAAGGCCGTCATGGAAGCCGTCCTGAAGAACAAGGGATGACACCCGCAGACGGGATCCGAGCGCTCGGTACCGGTCCGATATCAGCCTGTGGTCACGAACCGATCACCGACGATCGGCCGGTAGCCTTGCCGCGAACAGCACACCGCCGGACCACACACGGGTGCGGTCGGGACTGACGGAGAGGGCTGGAACGTTATGGAAGAGCCGCGTCGCCTCGGCGGCCGGTACGAGCTGAGCCACGTGCTCGGCCGCGGTGGCATGGCCGAGGTCTACCTCGGGCACGACACCCGGCTCGGCCGTACCGTCGCCGTCAAGACCCTGCGCGCCGACCTCGCCCGTGATCCGTCCTTCCAGGCCCGGTTCCGCCGCGAGGCCCAGTCGGCCGCGTCGCTCAACCACCCGGCCATCGTCGCGGTCTACGACACCGGCGAGGACTACGTCGACAACATCTCCATCCCGTACATCGTGATGGAGTACGTCGACGGCTCCACCCTGCGCGAGCTGCTGCACTCGGGCCGCAAGCTGCTGCCCGAGCGGACCCTGGAGATGTGCATCGGCATCCTCCAGGCGCTGGAGTACTCGCACCGCGCCGGCATCGTGCACCGCGACATCAAGCCCGCCAACGTCATGCTCACCCGGACCGGCCAGGTCAAGGTCATGGACTTCGGCATCGCCCGCGCCATGGGCGACTCCGGGATGACCATGACGCAGACCGCCGCCGTGATCGGCACCGCCCAGTACCTCTCCCCGGAGCAGGCCAAGGGCGAGCAGGTCGACGCTCGCTCCGACCTGTACTCCGCTGGCTGCCTGCTCTACGAGCTGCTCTGCGTGCGGCCCCCGTTCGTCGGCGACTCCCCCGTGGCGGTCGCCTACCAGCACGTACGGGAAGAGCCGCAGCCGCCGTCGAACTTCGACCCCGAGATCACGCCCGTGATGGACGCCATCGTCCTCAAGGCCCTGGTCAAGGACCCCGACTACCGCTACCAGTCCGCCGACGAGATGCGCGCGGACATCGAGGCCTGCCTGGAGGGCCAGCCCGTCGCCGCCACCGCCACCATGGGCGGCGCCGGCTACGGCTACCCCGACCAGGGCGGCTACGGGCACCAGGGCTACGACCAGCCCACCACCGCCCTGCGCTCCCCGGACTCGGGCCAGACCTCGATGATGCCGCCGATGCCCCCCGGGGGCGACGGCGGATACGGGTACCAGGACCAGGGACACGGAGGCTACGACCAGGGCCACGGCCGGCGCCAGCAGAAGAAGAGCCGCGCCTCGACGGTCCTGCTGGCCATCGCCGGTGTGCTCGTCCTGGTCGGCGCGATCCTGATCGGCAAGTCCCTCTTCAGCACCGCGGACAACCGCCCCGCCGTCCCCAAGCTCGTCGGCCAGACCTTCGAGTCGGCGCAGGGCAGCGCCAAGAACATGGGCCTCACGGTGGAGAAGGAGGCCGAGGAGCCCTGCGCGGACCAGCCCAAGGGCAACGTCTGCTCGCAGAACCCGGCCGAGGGCACCAAGGTCGACAAGGGCTCGTCGGTCAAGGTCAAGGTCTCCTCGGGAGCGCCCAAGGCGGCGGTCCCCGACGTCGCACGGCTGAAGTTCGAGGACGCCGAGACCCTGCTGAAGAAGAGCAACTTCCAGGTCGAGAAGAAGCTCGTCGAGTCCGACGGCGCCAACCCGGGCACCGTCCTGGACCAGAACCCCAAGGCCGGCAGCCAGGCCGAGCAGGGTTCGGTGGTCACCCTCCAGGTCGCCAAGGAGGTCGCGAAGGGCGTCGTCCCGGCCCTCACCGGCCTGACCAAGGAGCAGGCGGTCAAGGCGCTCCAGGACGCCAAGCTGAAGCTCGGCAGCACCACCGAGGTCGATCAGCCCGGAGCCGCGCCGAAGACGATCGTGGCGCAGCAGTACGAGCCCGGCCAGCAGCTCCCCAAGGACACCCCGGTCAACGTCAGCATCACCAAGGCGTCCTCTCAGCCGGCCGCCGTGCCGGTGCTGACCGGGCAGACCGTGGCCCAGGCGAAGAACATCCTGAAGCAGAGCAACCTGAACTTCGGGGCGGTCCTGGGCGGTCCGACCGACGACAACGCCATCGTGGTGGCCTCCGACCCGGCCGCCGGTACCCCCGTCCCGGGCGGCACGGTCGTCAACGTCCGCACCATGGCGAACCCGAGCCAGCCGCAGGACGGCGGGCAGGGCGGCGGAGGCTTCTTCGGCGGCCTGACCGGCGGCCGACGGTAGCCGCCCGGCACCCCGGTCCGGCGACGCAGCCCGGTTTCACGTGAAACAGGCCCGGCCCCCCGCGTGGGGGCCGGGCCTGTTTCACGTACGCCTCGCGGTCAGCGCAGCTCGGCCGGCGGGGTGCGGTTCGCGTCCACCTTCTCCGTGCGCACCAGCTCGCCCCAGACGATGTAGCGGTACTTCGAGGTGTAGACCGGGGTGCAGGTCGTCAGCGTGATGTACCGGCCGGGGGCGGTCTTGCCCGACTCTTTCGGGACCGGGTTGATCACGTCCGTGTTGTACTTCGAGGTCTGGGCGAGCTCGGCGAAGACCTTGTACACGTACCAGGTGTCCTTGCTCTCGAAGACGACCGCGTCGCCCTTCCTCACCTTGTCGATGTTGTGGAACTTCGCCCCGTGGCCGTCGCGGTGCGCGGCCAGCGCGAAGTTGCCCTTGTCCTCCCAGGGCAGCGCCGCCTTCACCGGGTCCGTGTAGTAGCCGGCCACGCCGTCGTTGAGGACGTCCGGGGAGGTGCCGGTCTTGACCAGCACCTCGCCGTTCTTCATCGACGGCACGTGCAGGAAGCCGATCCCGCCCTGGGTGTCGAGGGCCCCCGGCTGCGCGGGCGAGCCCGCGGCGGGGCCGGGCGCCTGCTGCCACTGCCGGCGGATCTGGTCGCCCCGGGCCGAGGCCTGCCGGTCGGCGAGCACGTTGGTCCACCACAGCGAGTACGCCACGAACAGGCCCAGGACCAGCCCCACCGTGATCAGGAGCTCCCCCAGCAGGCTCAGGGCCCCGGCGATCACACTGCGGTCGGCGGGCGGCGGTGCGGAGCGGCGGCGGGCACGAGACACTGCGGATTCGTCCTTACGGGCTGTTCAGCGGCTGTTCAGCGCGGGCGGAGCACCCTGGCTGCGCGGGCGTTCGTCGACCATCCTGCCCCATACGATCATCCGGTAGGTGCTCGTGAACTCCGGGGTGCAGGTCGTCAGCGTGATGTACCGGCCGGGGCCGGTGAACCCGGAACCCTCCGGCACGGGCTTGATGACGGACACGTTCGCCGGGGAGGTCTGCGGCAGGGCCGAGGTCATCCGGTACGTGTAGTAGGCGTCGCGGGTCTCGACCACGATCGGGTCGCCCGGCACCAGCTGGTTGATGTACCGGAACGGTTCGCCGTGGGTGTTGCGGTGTCCGGCGAGCGCGAAGTTGCCCTGCCGGTCGGCGGGCATCGCCGTCTTCAGCGCGCCCTCGCCGTAGTGGCCGACCATCCCCTTGTCGAGCACCTTCGCCTTGCTGACGCCCTCGGCCACCGGCACCTTCAGGTCCAGTTTGGGGATGTGGAGGATCGCGAAGCCCTGCCCGGGTTCGAAGGCCGCCACGGGCGGGGCGGCGGCCGCCGGGGGGTTCTCCCAGTTCTGCCGCAGTGAACCGGCCGCCCCGCTGGCCTCCCGCTCCGCCAGCAGGTTCGTGTACCAGAGCTGGTAGGCGACGAACAGCAGCATCACCACGCCGACGGTGATGAACAGCTCGCCGACGGCCCGGCTGAGCACCACCACGGGCCCCCCGGTGCGCGGGGCGGGGGCGCGCCTGCGGCCCCGCCCGCCCCGTCTGCGGGCCCGCGCGTGCGAGCGCTTCGCGGCCTCCTGCGCTGCCCTGCGCCGCGCGGCCCGGCCCTCGCTGGGCGCGGACGGCGCGACCGTCGTCACGCGACGGCCTTGCCCACCACCGGGGCCAGGCCTTCCGACCGTGCGAGGGCGCCCGCGTCACCGCAGCGCACGAGCCAGTTGGCGAGCATCCGGTGGCCCCACTCGGTCAGTACCGACTCGGGGTGGAACTGGACGCCCTCGACGTCGTGCTCCCGGTGCCGCAGGCCCATGATGATCCCGTCCTTGGTGCGGGCGGTGACCTCCAGCACGTCGGGCAGGGTCTGCGGCTCCGCGGCGAGGGAGTGGTAGCGGGTCGCCGTGAACGGGGAGGGGAGTCCGGAGAAGACGCCCAGCCCCTCGTGGACCACGGGGGAGGTCTTTCCGTGCAGCAGCTCGGGAGCGCGGTCCACGACACCGCCGTAGGCGACGGCCATGGACTGCATGCCGAGGCAGACGCCGAAGACGGGGACGCCGGTGTCGGCGCAGTGCCGGACCATGTCGACGCAGACGCCGGCCTCCTCGGGCGTGCCCGGACCGGGGGAGAGGAGGACGCCGTCGAAACCGTCCTGGGCGTGGGCGAGCTCGACCTGGTCGTTGCGCAGCACCTCGCATTCGGCGCCGAGCTGATAGAGGTACTGGACCAGATTGAAGACAAAGCTGTCGTAGTTGTCGACAACCAGAATGCGCGCGCTCACGGAGTCGCTCCCGATCCCTCGTCCACCGTCACGTCGTTGAAGGGAAGGAGCGGCTCGGCCCACGGGAAGACGTACTGGAACAGTACGAACACCACCGCGAGGACCAGTACGAGAGAGATCAGCGCCCGCACCCACGCGTTGCCCGGCAGATGCCGCCAGATCCAGCCGTACATTCCGTCTGTTTCCTTCGTCGTCCACGATTCACTCACGCACCGCGGGGGCGGTACCGCACCAGACTACGGGCCGGGGCCCCCGCGGCGGGGGTCAGCCGGGCAATCCCCCGGGATCGGCGGGACGGGTTCCGGTGAGCTCCGCCCAGACGATCAGGCGGTGGCTGTGGCCCCATTCGGGGTCGCAGGTGGTGAGGGTCAGGTACCTGCCGGGGGTGGCGAAGGGTGAGCGGCGCGGGACGGGCTCGACCACTCCGGTCTCGGTGGGCAGGGTGCGCAGCGGCTCGGCGCGGACGGTGTAGGTGTAGCGGTTCACGGCGTCGCGGACGATCACGGTGTCGCCGGGACGCAGCTCGTCCAGGTCCTTGAAGGGGTCGCCGTAGGTGCGCCGGTGGCCGGCGACCGCGAAGTTGCCCTCCGCGCCGGGGCGGGCGCTGCCGGCGTAGTGGCCGAGGCCCTTCTTGAGCAGGTCGGTGTCCGTGCCCTCCAGGACCGGCTTGCTCCAGTCCGCGCCGAAGCGGGGGACGTACATCTCGGCGAAGGCCTGTCCGGCGGGGTAGGGCTGCGGCGGGGCCGCAGGGGCCACAGGGGCGGGGGAGGCCGGCGGGGGCGCGGGGGCGGGGGCCGCGGCCGCCCAGCGGTCGCGCAGGCGGGCCCGCTCGCCGTCCATGGCCCGGTCGGCCTCGACCCCGGTCCACAGCAGCACGTACGCCGTGAACAGCACGACCAGCGTCCCGGCCGTCAGGCACAGCTCGCTCAACGTCCGTACGGCCAGGCGCAGTACGGCGTCAGGGCGAGGCGGGCTCCAGCGGCTTCGCATAGTGGAGGTCCACTGTGCCGGAGTAGCCGGGAAGTGTCAGCCTCTTGTCCTCGTCCACTTTCCAGCCGAGCCCGTACGCGTTGACGTACAGCTGGTAGTTCTGGATGGCGGGGGAGTTGTTCAGGGCCTTGCGCAGCGCGCCCGGGTCGCCGACCGCCGACACCTTGTACGGGGGCGAGTACACCCGGCCCTGGAGGATCAGGGTGTTGCCGACGCAGCGGACGGCGCTGGTGGCGATCAGCCGCTGGCCCATGACCTCGATGCCCTCGGCCCCGCCCTGCCACAGCGCGTTCACCACGGCCTGGAGGTCCTGCTGGTGGATCACGAGGTCGTTGGGCTGGGGCTCGGGCACGCCCGGGACGCGGGCGGTGGCGTTGGGCGGGGCGTCGTTGAGGGTGACGCTGAGGCCCTTGCCGGTCAGCTCCTCGGTGCCGGAGGCCTTGCGCAGGGCGGCGAGCTTGGCGTCCTCGGCCTTGGTGCTGCCGTTGTCGCGGTCGGCGAGGGCGTCGACCTGGGTACGGACGGCGGCGGCGGTCTTCTCCAGCTCGGCGTTGTTGGCGCTGCGCTCGTGGATCAGGTCGGAGAGCTTGAGCAGGGAGGCGTCCGTGCGGATGTTCGTACCCTTGGACGTGTTGAAGCTGGTGACGAAGATGAGCCCCGCCAGGGCGAACACGGCGGCCGTCAGCAGCCCCATCGCCCTGGCCCGGCGGCGGGGACCCGCGGAGGAGTCGTCGGAATTGGTCAACGTACCCTTCTCCTTCAACGCCACAGGTCCACTACGCTAACGGACGCCCGGGGCAGGCAAGGTCCCCCAGCGCATCGACAGGAGAGCCCCTCGTGCCGAAGTCACGTATCCGCAAGAAGGACGACTACACGCCGCCGCCGGCGAAGCAGGCGCAGCAGATCAGGCTGGGGAGCCGCGGCTGGGTCGCCCCGGTCATGCTGGCCTTCTTCCTGATCGGTCTCGCGTGGATCGTCGTCTTCTACGTGACCGACACCCAGCTGCCGATCGAGGCTCTGGGCAACTGGAACATCGTGGTCGGTTTCGGATTCATCGCCGCCGGATTCGGCGTCTCCACCCAGTGGAAGTAGTACACGGATAGCCGAGCGGCGCAACCTCTCCCCAGGAGTTATCCACAGCGTCATCCACACCTGAGGAAAAGACAGAAGATCTGTGGATAACTCTGTGGAGAGTTGACGCCGGTGTGATCAGGTGAGCGCGGCCGTGCGCACCATGATCAGGGTCGCCGTCAGCAGGAGGACCAGCACACAGGTGCCTCCCTGAACCAGTGTGCGCCTCCTGCCCGTGGCGGGGGCGAGCATGCCCAGCGCGACCAGCGCGCCCGTCACCAGGCCGCCGATGTGCGCCTGCCAGGAGACCGACCAGCCGCCCCCCAGGGGCACGAAGGTCACCAGCAGCATCAGCCCGAGGGTGACCAGCACCGGCCGCATCTCGTACCGCAGCCGGCGGGCGAGGACGACGGTGGCGCCCAGCAGCCCGCAGATGGCGCCGGACGCGCCGAGCGTCGGGGTGTTGGGCGCGGTCAGCAGGTAGACCAGGGCGCTGCCGCCCAGGCCCGACAACAGGTAGAGGGCCAGGTAGCGGGAGCGGCCCAGGGCCGCCTCCAGCGGGCCGCCGATCACCCACAGGGCCACCATGTTGCCGAAGATGTGCCACCACTCGACATGCAGGAACATCGAGGTCAGGAGCCGGTGGTACTGCCCGGTCGAGACGCCCTCGACGGGCGCCCCGTAGTACTCCACGTAGCGGCCCAGCAGCTCCAGCTGGACGGCCAGGCCCGGTACGGCGTACACGGCGAGGAACACCGCCACGTTGATCCCGATGAGGATCTTGGTGATCAGCTGGGGGTCGGCGGCGACCAGCCCGCCCGCGACCGTGCGCGGGGCGTTGGCCGCCGGGGCGTGCCCGGTGCCGGAGCCGCCCCGGACGCACTCGGGGCACTGGTAGCCGACCGAGGCGCTGATCATGCACTCCGGGCAGATGGGCCGCTCGCAGCGGGTGCAGCTGATGCCGGTGTCGCGGTCCGGGTGGCGGTAGCAGCCCGGCAGACGGTCGGTGTCCATCGGTCCCCTCGGTCGGCGGCGGGGCGGGCCGTGCGCGTCCCCGCGGATCCGTACACATGCAGTACGGACGGGCGGGTCCCGTTGGTTCCCGGGGCGCCCCGGGAACCGGCGGACGGCGGATCCGTCAGCGCCTGGCCTCGCGGCGCTCGACGGACACGGACTGGATGATCACGTCGTCCAGCGGCCGCTCGGTGCGCGGGTTGGTCGGGCCGGACGCGATGGCGTCCACGACCTTCTGGCTGTCCTTGTCGGTGACCTCGCCGAAGATGGTGTGCTTGCGGGTCAGCCAGGCGGTGGGCGCCACGGTGATGAAGAACTGCGAGCCGTTGGTGCCCGGGCCGGCGTTGGCCATGGCGAGCAGGTAGGGCTTGGTGAAGGCCAGGTCGGGGTGGAACTCGTCGGCGAACCGGTAGCCGGGGCCGCCGGTGCCGTTGCCCAGCGGGTCGCCGCCCTGGATCATGAAGCCGCTGATGACGCGGTGGAAGACGGTGCCGTCGTAGAGCGGGGACGTGGTCTTCTGGCCGTCCGTGGGGCGGGTCCACTCGCGGGCGCCCGTGGCGAGCTCCACGAAGTTCCGGACGGTCTTCGGCGCGAAGTTCTCCAGCAGCTCGATCTCGATGTCGCCGTGGTTGGTCTTCAGGGTGGCGTAGAGCTTCTCGGCCACGGATCTGCCTTCCATAGTCATCACTGTCGGTCCCGATCCTCCCACGGAGGGGAGCACCCGGAGGAAATTCCCCCACCCGGATGCCCTGTCACGCATGCCGCGCGGCGCTGTGGCAGGCATGATCCGACAAAGGGTGGAAAGGTGAACTGTGTCCGCCACCGAGGAGGAGGATCCCGTGACCCCCAAGGACAGCGTGAGCCTGGCCGCCGAGAACGCCAGGGACGCCGTGAGGCACGCGGCGGAGGCGGTGGCACCGTACGCGGAGACCGCCCGGGACGCGGCCGTCCACTACGCCCAAGAGGCGAACGCACGGCTGGCCCCCAAGGTCTCCCACGCCGCCAACCAGGCGTCCCAGCAGGCCCGCGCCGCCTACGACACCCATCTGTACCCACGGATGACCGCGGCACGCACGCACCTCCCGCCGCACGTGGACCGGGCCGCCACGAAGGCCGTCCACCAGACGCGGCAGGCGTGCCGGCACGCCATGGACTACACGGCCCCGCGCCTGGAGAGCGCCATCGCCGCGGGCCGGCCGGTGGCCGAGGAGGCCCAGAACCGCTCGATGGCGGCACTGGCCGCGCTGCGCGGGCAGGTGACGGCCGAGGAGGTGCGCCGACTGGTACGGCGCCACGAGCGGCGGGCGAAGTGCGGGCGGCTGGTCAAGGGCGTCGCACTGGCCGCCGTGCTCGCCGGCGCGGCCTACCTGGCCTGGCGGTGGTGGGACCAGCAGTCCAACCCGGACTGGCTCGTGGAGCCCCCGGCCGCCACCGAGCCGTCGGCACAGGACGCCGCGGCCTTCGACGAGGCCCAGGCCGCCAAGGAGAAGGAGAACGGGGCGCCCTGAGCGGACCCGCCCATGACGGCGGGGGCCCGGATCCACCAGGATCCGGGCCCCCGCCGTCGTGCCTGAGGCCCGCTCAGCCGGGCAGGGTCAGCACCTGTCCCGGCTGGATGAGGTCGGGGTTGGCGCCGATCACGCCCCGGTTCATGGCGTACAGCTCGCGCCAGCGGGCCTCGTTGCCGAGCTCGCGGCGGGCGATCGCGGCGAGCGAGTCCCCCGCCTTGACGGTGTACGTGCGCTTCTTGGCGGCGGCCGGCGGCTTCGGCGGCACGGGCACCGCCTTGTGCGCGGCCGACAGGTCGCTGGGCTCGGCCGGCGCCGGGTGCGGCCGGGCCTGCCCCGCCGCCGTCCGCGGCACGGCGGCCTTCGGCGCGCCGGCCGCCCGCTCGGCCGCCGCCTTGCCGGCCCCGGACGCGTCCGCGTACTTCGACCCCATGTCGGACGGCGTCGGCGGGGCGGCGCCCGCGCCGCGCGCCGCGGCCTGCTGCTCCTTCTGCTCCGCCTGCTTCTTCTTGTCGTGCTTCAGGAAATCGAAGAGCCCCATCTGCGTGTGCCTCCCGCGTGGTGTGGGTGTGCCCCCTGCGTGCCTGCCTCCACCCACTGTCGGCCACGGGGAGCGCGGGGGCCCTGTGGCCGGGCCGTCCGGGGGACCTCGTCGGCGGGCCGCCCCCCGCGCCGTCCGGCTGTCACTCACCGTGTCCCTTCCCGGGCTTCCGGGGAGACGGCGGGAAAGAGGAATGCAGAAGACCCCCTGACCGGCGTTTTCGCAGGTCAGAGGGTCTCTGGAAGTGGAGCCTAGGAGATTCGAACTCCTGACATCTGCCTTGCAAAAGCAGCGCTCTACCAACTGAGCTAAGGCCCCGTGCGTCCGGACGCGGATCCTCCCCCGGGAGGGAGCGTCCGTTCCGCAGGACAGAGTACCCGGTGCACCCCCTCATCCCGCAAAATGATAGGGACTCCCGCCCCGCGACCACGCTCCGTAAGATGCTCGCGAGGTTCGCACCAGCGAAGGGGAGTAGGAAGAGTGGACGCAGTACAGCAAGAGGCAACCGCCAGAGCCCGGGAGCTTCAGCGCAGTTGGTACGGGGAGCCGCTCGGCGCCCTGTTCCGGCGGCTCATAGATGACCTCGGCCTGAACCAGGCTCGCCTCGCTGCTGTCCTCGGACTGTCGGCGCCCATGCTGTCCCAGCTGATGAGCGGACAGCGCGCCAAGATCGGCAACCCGGCCGTCGTCCAGCGGGTCCAGGCCCTCCAGGACCTCGCCGGGCAGGTGGCGGACGGCAGCGTCAGCGCCGGCGAGGCCACCGACCGGATGGACGAGATCAAGAACACCCAGGGAGGGTCCGTCCTCAGCAACAGCGCTCAGACCACCACCAGTTCCGGCGCCCCCACCGTCAAGCGGGTCGTCCGGGAGATCCAGTCGCTGCTGCGGTCGGTCTCGGCGGCGGGCGACATCATCGACGCGGCGAACGCCCTCGCCCCGAGCCACCCCGAACTGGCGGAGTTCCTCCGGGTGTACGGCGCCGGGCGCACGGCCGAGGCCGTGGCCCACTACGAGGCCCACCAGAACTGACGCACCGGGGGCGCACGGGGGACGGAGCGGGGGACGGGCGCGGCGATGGGTGAGGTCTTCGCCGGCCGGTACGAGCTGGTCGACCCGGTGGGCCGGGGCGGCGCGGGCGCCGTCTGGCGGGCCTGGGACCGGCGCCGGTACGTCGCGGCGAAGGTGCTGCGCCAGGGCGACGCCCACGCGATCCCGAGGTTCGTGCGCGAGCAGGCCCTGCGCATCGACCAGCCGCACGTGCTCGCCCCCTCCGGCTGGGCGGCCGACGACGACAAGGTCCTGCTCACCATGGACCTGGTCGGCGGCGGCACCCTGGCCCAGATCGTCGCGGACCACGGGCCGCTGCCGCCCCGCTTCTCGTGCGTCCTGCTCGACCAGCTCCTGTCGGGGCTGGCGGCGGCGCACGCGGAGGGCGTCGTCCACCGCGACGTCCAGCGCGCCAACCTCCTGCTGGAGGCCACCGGGAACGGGCGGCCGCACCTGCGGCTGTCCGACTTCGGGATCTCCCTGCGCAAGGGCGAGCCCCGGCTGACCGGGACGGACCTGGTCGTCGGCAATCCGGGCTCCTTCGCCCCGGAACAACTGCGGGGAGCGGAACCGGACTTCCCCGCCGACCTCTACGCCGTCGGGCTGGTCGCGCCGTACGTGCCGACGGGCCGCGAGCCCGATTCCCGTGCGCTGGTCGAACAGTTCTCCGCCCACGGCCTCCCCGACGCCCTTGAAGGGGTCCCGGCGCCGCTGTGGGACGCCATCGCACCCCTCCTGCACCCGGAGCCCCGGATCCGGTTCCGCAGCGCCACAGGGGCGCGCAAGGCCCTTGCCGAGGCCGCCCGGTCACTCCCCCTCCCGGCCGAGGACGAGGAACCGATCGAGGACTTCGACCAACTCGGCCCCCTGCCGCCCGGCTTCACCCCGCACGGCCCCAACACGGCGCGGCCCCGGGCCACATGGGCCCACCGACCGGCACACCGCAGCCACCGGCTCCCCCGACGCCCCCGACGGCCTTCCCCCGGGCACCGGCACCCTCCGCCCGACCTGACACGACCGGCCAGGCCTCGCGCGGGGAGTCCTGGCCGGCGGCGGTGCGGGGCACCTTCGCGCAGTACGTCCCGGCCGCCCGGCACTCGGCGTCCTCCCCGAGCAGCCGCTGCCCCACCGCGCCCAGCGGCACCGCGTCGTAGCCGTAGGAGGCCCGGCCGGGGTCGCCCGGGCAGGAACGGGCCCCGGTGGTCATCAGCTCGACCTCCAGGCCGTCGCCGTAGCCCGCCCGCGCCCCCGGGGGCGATGACGTCCTCGTACACCGCGCAGGACTCCAGCGGCGGCGCGCCCGCCGTCGACGGCTTCCCCCCGATCCGCCGCGCCCAGCGGCCCCAGCAGCCCCAGGGCCCCCAGCGCCACAGTGGCCGGAACAGCACGAAGCCCCGACTGCAGCGGCAGTCGGGGCTTCATGAGATCAAACGTGGGGCTCACACGCCGGAACCGGAAGGCACGGAGTCGGTTGCCTCCGTCCACAGGTCCTGCTCGGCGCGGTCCGCCTGGATCTGGCGGTACACGAGGAGCCCGCCGATGGCGGCCAGTGCGACCAGGAGCAGCTTCTTCACCGCGCGACCTCGTCTTTCGTTGACGTTGGGGACTTCTGGGCGCCAACAATACACACCGACCGATACCGATCGGTTATCTAGGGGGCCCCTGGACGGCCCAACGGCGAAGACCCCCAGTCCTGGGGACTGGGGGTCTTCGACTCTGTGGGGCTAACAGGATTTGAACCTGTGGCCTCATCCTTATCAGGGATGCGCTCTAACCAACTGAGCTATAGCCCCTCCGCGCCTGCGCGCTGACTCCTGAAGATTAGCGCACAGACGCAGTGGAACCCAAATCCGCTCCCGCGGGGCTTTCCCGCAGGTCAGTCAGCGGGTCATTCGTCCTCGGCCAGCGTGAGCTCCACGCCGCCCACGAAGCCCGCCGACAGGTTGTAGATGAACGCGCCCAGCGTCGCCAGGGCGGTCATCAGCACGACGTCGATCACCGCGATGACCGAGGTGAAGATCAGCACGCGCGGCAGCGAAAGGAACGACTGGAGGTCGAACCCGTTGCCCTCGTTCGAACCGGTGGCCTCGCTGATCGTGCCGCCGACGGTCGAGAAGATGCCCATGGCGTCCATGACCATCCACAGCACCGCGGACGCCACGATCGTGCAGACGCCGAGCGCGATGGACAGCAGGAAGCTGACCTTCATCACCGACCACGGGTCGGCCTTCGCCACCCGCAGCCGCGCCTTGCGCGTCCGGGGCGTCGTACGGGTCCCCGGACGGGGTGCCCGCTGGGTGCCCGGCCCCGCGGGGGCCGCGTAGGCCTGCGGGGGGTGGTAGGGCTGCTCGGCCGCGTCCTCGGCCGCGCCGGGCTTCTGCTTCTGCTTCTGCTTGGACTGGGACTGCGGCTTCGCCTGCGGCTCCGACTGCGGTCCTCGGGTGTCCGTCACGGTTCCCCCCCTGCCTTCGGCGGGGGTATCCCCACCCTGGGATTCCGCGGCGGGGCCACGGGCACCGTTCGCTCCAGTCTTGGCCGGTCCGGCGCCCGTGGCTCCACTCACGACTTACTCCTCGTGCTCCCGATCCGAGGACCCTTCGCCCCCGGCGGCCTCGACGGCCGTTCCCTCGGCTGCCGCGGCCTCGATCCCTGTCTCGATCTCGTCGACCTCGTCAGCTTCCTGACCGGCCTCGGCGTTGCGGGCGATACCCACCACGGCATCCCGCTTGCCCAGGTTGATCAGCTGGACGCCCATGGTGTCACGGCCCGTCTCCCGGACTTCGTTGACTCGCGTGCGGATCACACCGCCGCTGAGCGTGATCGCGAGGATCTCGTCCGATTCGTCCACCACCAGCGCGCCCACGAGCGACCCGCGGTCCTCCACGATCTTGGCGGCCTTGATGCCCAGACCGCCGCGGCCCTGGACGCGGTACTCGTCCACCGGGGTCCGCTTGGCGTAGCCGCCGTCGGTCGCGGTGAACACGAACGTGCCCGGCCGCACCACGCTCATGGACAGCAGTTCGTCACCCTCGCGGAAGCTCATGCCCTTCACGCCCGAGGTGGCGCGCCCCATCGGCCGCAGCGCCTCGTCAGTCGCCGTGAAGCGGATGGACTGGGCCTTCTTGCTGATGAGCAGCAGGTCGTCCTCGGCGGACACCAGCTCGGCGCCGATCAGCTCGTCGGCAGTGCCGTCGGCGCCGTCGGCGCCGGTCTCCCGGAGGTTGATGGCGATGACGCCGCCCGAACGCGGCGAGTCGTAGTCCTTCAGCGCCGTCTTCTTCACCAGGCCGGCCTTGGTGGCCAGGATCAGGTAGGGCGCCGCCTCGTAGTCGCGGATCGCGAGGATCTGGGCGATCTTCTCGTCCGGCTGGAAGGCCAGCAGGTTCGCCACGTGCTGCCCGCGGGCGTCGCGGCCCGCGTCCGGCAGCTCGTACGCCTTGGACCGGTAGACGCGGCCCTTGTTGGTGAAGAACAGCAGCCAGTGGTGCGTGGTGGACACGAAGAAGTGGTCGACCAGGTCGTCCTGCTTCAGCTTCGTGCCGCGCACGCCCTTGCCGCCGCGCTTCTGCGAGCGGTAGTCCTCGGTCTTGGTGCGCTTGACGTAGCCGCCGTGCGTGATGGTGACGACGATGTCCTCTTCGGCGATCAGGTCCTCGATGGACATGTCACCGTCGAAGGGCACCAGCTTGGAGCGCCGGTCGTCGCCGTACTTCTCGACGATCGCGGCCAGTTCCTCGCTGACGATCGAGCGCTGCTTCTCCGGCGAGGCCAGGATCGCGTTGTACTCGTTGATCTTCGCCTGGAGCTCGTCGTGCTCGGCGACGATCTTCTGGCGCTCCAGGGCCGCCAGGCGGCGCAGCTGCATCTCCAGGATGGCGTTCGCCTGGATCTCGTCGATCTCCAGGAGGCCCATGAGGCCCTCGCGCGCGATCTCGACGGTGTTGCTGCGCCGGATGAGGGCGATGACCTCGTCGATGGCGTCCAGCGCCTTGAGCAGGCCGCGCAGGATGTGGGCCCGCTCCTCCGCCTTGCGCAGGCGGAAGCGCGTACGGCGGACGATGACCTCGATCTGGTGCTGCACCCAGTGGCGGATGAACGCGTCGATCGACAGGGTGCGCGGCACCCCGTCCACCAGCGCCAGCATGTTCGCGCCGAAGTTCGTCTGGAGGTCGGTGTGCTTGTACAGGTTGTTCAGCACGACCTTGGCGACGGCGTCGCGCTTGAGCACGATCACCAGGCGCTGGCCGGTCCGGGACGAGGTCTCGTCGCGGACGTCGGCGATGCCGCCGATCTTGCCGTCCTTCACCAGGTCGGCGATCTTCTGCGCCAGGTTGTCGGGGTTGGTCTGGTACGGGAGCTCCGTGACCACCAGGCACTGGCGGTTCTGGATCTCCTCGACCTCGACCACGGCGCGCATCGTGATGGAGCCGCGGCCGGTCCGGTACGCCTCCTCGATGCCCTTGCGGCCCACGACCAGCGCGCCGGTCGGGAAGTCCGGGCCCTTGATGCGCTCGATGAGCGCGTCCTGGAGCTCCTCGTGCGAGGCTTCCGGGTGCTCCAGCGCCCACTGGGCGCCGGCCGCGACCTCGCGGAGGTTGTGCGGCGGGATGTTGGTGGCCATGCCGACGGCGATGCCGGCGGAGCCGTTGACGAGGAGGTTCGGGAACCGCGCCGGCAGGACGGTCGGCTCCTGGTTGCGGCCGTCGTAGTTGTCCTGGAAGTCGACGGTCTCCTCGTCGATGTCCCGGAGCATCTCCATGGCCAGCGGCATGAGCTTGCACTCGGTGTAGCGCATGGCGGCCGCCGGGTCGTTGCCCGGGGAGCCGAAGTTGCCGTTGGAGTCCACCAGCGGCATGCGCATCGACCACGGCTGGGCCAGGCGGACCAGGGCGTCGTAGATGGAGCTGTCGCCGTGCGGGTGGTAGGTGCCCATGACGTCGCCGACGACGCGGGCGCACTTGTAGAAGCCCTTCTCGGGCCGGTAGCCGCCGTCGTACATCGCGTACAGCACGCGCCGGTGGACGGGCTTGAGGCCGTCCCGTACGTCGGGCAGCGCGCGGGACACGATGACGGACATCGCGTAGTCGAGGTAGGAGCGCTGCATCTCCGTCTCGAGCCCGACGGGCTCGATGCGCAGCACGGGCTGCTCCTCCGCGGGATTCTCTGCGGTGGGGGTGGTTTCGTCGGCCATTGCTGGTCAGAAGTCCTTTCAGGCGGTCAGCGGAGGCCGACTCAGATGTCGAGGAAGCGGACGTCCTTGGCGTTGCGCTGGATGAAGGAGCGCCGCGCCTCGACGTCCTCACCCATCAGCACCGAGAACAGGTCGTCGGCCTGCGCCGCGTCGTCCAGCGTGACCTGGCCGAGCACGCGGTGGTCCACGTCCATGGTGGTGACGCGCAGCTCCTCGGCGTTCATCTCGCCCAGACCCTTGAAGCGCTGGATCGAGTCTTCCTTGATCCGCTTGCCGTTCTGCTTGCCGAGCTCGACCAGGGCGTCGCGCTCGCGGTCCGAGTACGCGTACTCGAAGTCGTCGCGGCCCCACTTGATCTTGTAGAGCGGCGGGCGCGACAGGTAGACGTGCCCGGCCTCGACCAGCGGACGCATGAAGCGGAACAGGAAGGTCAGCAGCAGGGTGTTGATGTGCTGGCCGTCGACGTCGGCGTCCGCCATCAGGATGATCTTGTGATAGCGGAGCTTCTCGATGTCGAAGTCCTCGTGCACACCGGTGCCGAAGGCGCTGATCAGCGCCTGGACCTCGGTGTTCTGGAGGATCTTGTCGATACGGGCCTTCTCGACGTTCAGGATCTTGCCGCGGATGGGCAGGATGGCCTGGTACATCGGGTTGCGGCCGGACTTCGCGGAGCCGCCGGCGGAGTCACCCTCGACGATGAAGATCTCGCACTTGGTCGGGTCGTTCGACTGGCAGTCCGAGAGCTTGCCCGGCAGCGAGGCGCTCTCCAGGAGGCCCTTGCGCCGGGTGAGGTCGCGGGCCTTGCGGGCCGCGACGCGGGCCGTGGCCGCCTGGATGGCCTTGCGGACGATGTCCGCGGCCTCGACCGGGTTGCGGTCGAACCAGTCGCTGAGGTGCTCGTGGACGACCTTCTGCACGAAGGTCTTGGCCTCGGTGTTGCCCAGCTTGGTCTTCGTCTGGCCCTCGAACTGGGGCTCGCCCAGCTTGACCGAGATGATCGCCGTCAGACCCTCGCGGATGTCCTCGCCGGCGAGGTTGTCGTCCTTCTCGCGGAGCAGCTTCTTGTCGCGCGCGTAACGGTTCACCAGACCCGTCAGCGCCGCGCGGAAGCCCTCCTCGTGGGTGCCGCCCTCGTGCGTGTGGATCGTGTTCGCGAAGGAGTAGACGCCCTCGGTGTACTGCGAGTTCCACTGCATCGCGATCTCGACCGAGAGCATGCGCTCCTTGTCCTCGGCCTCGACGTCGATGACGGTGGGGTGGATCAGCTCGCCCTTGCGCGAGTTGAGGTACTTCACGAAGTCGACGATGCCGCCCTCGTAGTAGTACTTCACCGTGCGCGCCTGCGGCTCGGCCGTGTCCGCGTCCGGGTCGTCGGCACCCGCCGTGGCCTTCGCCGACTCGCGCTCGTCGGTCAGCGTCAGGGTCAGGCCCTTGTTGAGGAAGGCCATCTCCTGGAAGCGCCGCGACAGCGTCTCGAAGGAGTACTCGGTGGTCTCGAAGATGTCCCCGTCGGCCCAGAACGTCACCGACGTGCCGTGCTCGCCGGTCTCCTCGTTCTTGGCCAGCGGGGCCGTCGGCACGCCCAGCTTGTAGTCCTGGGTCCAGCGGTGGCCGTCCGTCTTGACCTCGACCGCGACCTTCGTGGACAGTGCGTTCACGACGGACACGCCGACGCCGTGCAGACCGCCGGAGACGGCGTAGCCGCCGCCGCCGAACTTGCCGCCGGCGTGCAGGACCGTCAGGACGACCTCGACGGCCGGCTTGCCCTCGGACGGCACGATGCCGACCGGGATGCCTCGGCCGTTGTCGATCACGCGCACCCCGCCGTCGGCGAGGATCGTCACGTCGATGGTGTCCGCGTGCCCGGCCAGCGCCTCGTCGACCGAGTTGTCGACGACCTCGTAGACGAGGTGGTGCAGACCACGCTCACCCGTCGAGCCGATGTACATACCCGGCCGCTTGCGGACCGCGTCCAGGCCCTCGAGGACCTGGATCGCACTGGCGTCGTAATTCTTCTCGTTGGAGTCGCCGGAATCGGCCACGAAGCGCCCTTTCTGGCACAGCGCAGCCCGTACTCCGGACCAGCATGTGCACCGGCGGGAGCGGCCGCGTCGATCTGCGTTGTCTGCGTTGTCGGGTGTCCACCCGCCAATCGGGCGGGATTGTCTCCAGTCTACCGGTACCACTGACATGAGTGGGGGTTTGCCGGTGCCTGAGTCCGCATGTGCCGCCCTGAACCTCCTCTCTCCGACTCCCCATATCCGGGGAGGGGCCCAAAGAGGCTCACGCGGGCGTCCAGCGCTTCGGCCTGTCAACCCGCGGCTACCGTGAGGGACGCCGCATTCGGCGCCCCGTCCCGTCGGCGTCCGAGGGGCGGGGCGCGGGGGTCCGCGGAGGGCTACCCGTAGGTATCGCCGGGGCCGGAACTGCCCGGTGCGCGCAGCGGCCCGTACCGCTTCGGGCGGGCGCCGGGCCCCTGGACCTTGATCATCCGGACGGTGCCCTGGCCGAGCTCCGCATTGAGCCGGGCCACCAGCTGCGGGGCCAGCAGCTTCAGCTGTGCGGCCCAGGCAGAGGAGTCGCAGCGCACCAGGAGCTCACGGTCCTCGTAGCGTTCCGGTTCGCAGTGCGCGGCGATCTCCGGGCCGACGATGTCCGCCCAGCGCTCCATCACCCCGGCGACCGCGATCGGCATCTCCCAGCCGCGCTCGGTGCGCAGCCGGTCCAGCGCCGCCATCAGCGGCATCGGGTCCCGGCCGTCGGCGCGGGCGCCGGAGCGCAGCCCGGGCTGCTGCCGGTTCTTCCTCCCGGCGGCGGCGTTGCCCCGCGCCCGGGCCTGCTCGCGCGCCGCGGCCAGGGCCTGGCGGGCCAGGTCCACGCCGGAGGGCTCGGGGGCCCGGCGCCGCTCCCGGTCCCCGCCGGCGCGGTCGTCGCGGGGGACGCCGGTGTCGGAGCCGCCGTTCACAGCCGGGTCACCTCACCGCCGGACACCGCGAACCGCGTCCCCGTCAGCACGCCCGGGACGTCGTCGTCCACCGCCGCCGTCACCAGGACCTGCTCGCCGGGGGCCACCAGTTCCGCGAGCCGCTCGCGGCGGCGGGCGTCCAGCTCCGCGAAGACGTCGTCCAGGATCAGCACCGGCTCGTTGCCCTCGGAGCGCAGCAGCTCGTACGAGGCCAGCCGCAGCGCCAGGGCGTACGACCAGGACTCGCCGTGGCTGGCGTACCCCTTGGCCGGGAGGTCGCCGAGGTGCAGGAGGACGTCGTCGCGGTGCGGCCCGACGAGGGTCACGCCGCGCTCGATCTCCTGCTTGCGCACCTCGGACAGCCCCGCCAGCAGCACCTCGTAGAGCCCCTCGCGGGTCCGGGCCCCGCCGCTGTCGACGCCCTCGCCGACGGAGGCCTTGTAGGCGAGCCCGAGCGGGCCGCCGCCGGGCGCGAGCTGCTCGTAGGCCTTGTCGGCCAGCGGCAGCAGGGTCGCGATCAGGTCGAGCCGGTGGGCGAGCAGCTCGGCGCCCGCGCGGGCGAGGTGCTGGTCCCACACGTCGAGGGTGGACAGGTCCATGGAGCGGCCGCCGTGCCGGCGGGCCATCGCCGCCGACTTCAGCAGGGTGTTGCGCTGCTTGAGCACCCGCTCGTAGTCGGAGCGGACGGCCGCCATGCGCGGGGAGCGGGCGGTGACCAGCTCGTCCAGGAACCGGCGCCGCTCGCCCGGGTCGCCCTTGACCAGGGCCAGGTCCTCGGGGGCGAACAGCACGGTCCGTACGATGCCCAGCACGTCCCGGGGCCTGACCTGCGAGGACCGGTTGATGCGGGCCCGGTTGGCGCGCCCCGGGTTGAGCTCCAGCTCGACCAGCTGCTGGCGCTCGCCCTGGGTCACGGCGGCGCGGACGACGGCGCGGTCGGCGCCCATCCGCACCAGGGGGGCGTCGGAGGAGACCCGGTGGCTGCCCAGGGTGGCCAGGTAGCCGACGGCCTCGACGAGGTTCGTCTTCCCCTGGCCGTTGGGGCCCACGAAAGCCGTGACGCCCGGGGCGAGGGGGACCTCGGCCCGGGCGTACGAGCGGAAGTCGGCCAACGAGAGATGCGAGACGTGCATACGGCGCCGACCTCCCCCGGCTTCCTGCTGCTGTGCTCTGTGGTGCGGTGGTGCGGTTACTTCTTCTCGACCGCGTGGCCGCCGAACTGGTTGCGCAGCGCCGCGATCATCTTCATCTGCGGCGAGTCGTCCTGGCGGGACGCGAAGCGGGCGAAGAGCGAGGCGGTGATCGCCGGCAGCGGCACCGCGTTGTCGATCGCCGCCTCGACGGTCCAGCGGCCCTCGCCCGAGTCCTGGGCGAAGCCCTTGAGGCCTTCGAGGTGCTCGTCCTCGTCCAGGGCGTTCACGGCCAGGTCCAGCAGCCAGGAACGGATGACCGTGCCCTCCTGCCAGGACCGGAACACCTCGCGGACGTCGGTGACCGAGTCCACCTTCTCCAGGAGCTCCCAGCCCTCGGCGTAGGCCTGCATCATGGCGTACTCGATGCCGTTGTGGACCATCTTCGCGAAGTGGCCGGCGCCGACCTTGCCCGCGTGGACGGAGCCGAAGTCACCCTCGGGCTTGAGGGCGTCGAAGATCGGCTGGACCGCCGCGACGTGCTTCTCGTCGCCGCCGTACATCAGCGCGTAGCCGTTCTCCAGGCCCCAGACGCCGCCGGAGACGCCGCAGTCGACGAAACCGATGCCCTTGGCCTCCAGCTCCTTGGCGTGCTTCTCGTCGTCCGTCCAGCGGGAGTTGCCGCCGTCCACGACGACGTCGCCGGGGGAGAGCAGCTCCGCCAGCTCGTCCACGGTGGACTGCGTCGCGGCGCCTGCCGGGACCATGACCCACACCACGCGGGGGGCCTGGAGGCTGTCCACAAGCTCCCGAAGGCTGTGGACGTCGGCGAGGTCCGGGTTGCGGTCGTATCCGATGACGGTGTGGCCTGCGCGGCGGATGCGCTCGCGCATGTTGCCGCCCATCTTGCCGAGACCGACGAGACCGAGCTCCATCAGGTGGGTTCCTTAAGCGTTGGGGCCGTCTGTATCGGGGCTCCCCGGGGACCGGTGGTTTCCGGCCGTTTTCTCCTGGGTCGCCCGCCGGGTCCGAGCCTACGCCGGGCGGTGGCGCGGGGCCGCTCCGCACGGCGCCGGGCCCGGCGCCCGCTTGTGCGGGTCCGGGCCCGGCGCCGGTGCACGGGAGGGCGTCAGCCGGAGAGGCGCACCGGCATGATCAGGTACTTGTAGGCCTCGTCCGCCTCGGCGTCGACCGCCGGACGGCCGCTGAGCAGGGCGGGCTTCGTCGAGGTGGTGAAGCTGAGCTGGGCGGCCGGCGAGTCGATCGCGCTCAGGCCGTCGAGCAGGAAGGTCGGGTTGAAGGCGATCGAAATGTCGTCACCCTCCAGCGTCGCATCGACGCGTTCCACAGCCTGTGCATCGTCGCTGGACCCGGCCTCCAGGATGAGGACGCCCTGCTCGAAGCTGAGGCGGACCGGGGTGTTGCGCTCGGCGACCAGGGCCACGCGCTTGACGGCCTCGACGAACGGGGCGGTCTCGATCACCGCGACCGAGTTGAACTCCGTCGGGAAGAGCGTGCGGTACTTCGGCAGGTCGCCCTCGAGCAGGCGGGTGGTGGTGCGGCGGCCCGCGCCCTCGAAGCCGATGAGGCCCTCGCCCTGGCCGGAGCCGGAGAGCGCCAGGGTGACCGTGTCGCCGCTGGTGAGGGACTTGGCGGTGTCGAGGAGGGTCTTGGCGGGCACCAGGGCCACGGCCGAGGCCTCCGGGTTCTCCGGCTTCCACAGGAACTCGCGGACCGCGAAGCGGTAGCGGTCGGTGGAGGCCAGGGTGACGCGGTCGCCCTCGATCTCGATGCGGACACCGGTCAGCACGGGCAGCGTGTCGTCGCGGCCGGCGGCGATGGCCACCTGGGCGGCGGCGGAGGCGAAGACCTCGCCGGGGACGGTGCCGGTGGCGGTGGGCATCTGCGGCAGGGCCGGGTACTCCTCCACAGGCAGGGTGTGGAGGGTGAACCGCGAGGAGCCGCAGACCACGGTCGCCCGTACACCGTCTGTGGAAATCTCCACCGGGCGGTTGGGGAGGGCGCGGCAGATGTCGGCGAGGAGCCGGCCGGAGACGAGGACGGTGCCGTCCTCCTCCACGTCCGCCTCGACGGAGACGCGGGCCGAGACCTCGTAGTCGAAGCCGGAGAGGGACAGGGTCCCGTCCTCGGCCTTGAGCAGCAGGCCCGCGAGCACGGGCACCGGCGGCCGGGCCGGGAGGCTGCGTGCGGCCCAGGCCACCGCCTCCGCGAGTACGTCGCGCTCCACCCGGATCTTCACCGGAACCGCCTCCTGCTGTTGCTCGCTCGTCTGCCGGCCTTCGTCGTCGGTCGTCGATGCCTCGACCGATGCCGGTCACCAGTCTGACGTACGGCGCCGACAGTCGTTGCGGCTGGCGGTCAAGTCGGGAGCGAGGCGGCGGGACGGCCGTCCGACGAGTTGTGCACAGGCCCTGCTTGAAAACCGAATCCACGCTAACTGTCTATGGGGGTAGTAGTAGGGCCTGTGGAAACGGTGGAAAAGCTCGTTCTCGCAGGTCAGGCCCAGTTTTTTATCCCCACACCCTGTGGGTGGCACCGGTGGACAACACGGTGTCTCTGTGGAGAAAGGAAAGTTCTGCACAGGTCGTCCCCAGGGGACCCCCACTACTCCACAGGTGTGTCCCCAGTTTTTCCCCAGAAGTCCACAGCCCAAACGTCGACATCCGTGTGACGGCTTTCACTCGTGCCGGTGATCGGAGGGGTCCGGTTGCCGAACAGTGGACAACCGTGTGGAGAACCGCCGGGAACCTGTGCACGGGATGCGCGAACCTGTGAGTCAGCGGTGGACAGAGGAGTGGATGAGCCTGTGGATGATTTTTCTGTCCACAGGCTGTGGATGGTGCTTGCGCACAAATCCACACGTCCCTGACCTGGGCTGATGATCCCTCAACCGGCACCCCTGTGGACAGATTGTGGGTGAGCATCTCTGTCCTCAGGCTGTGGACGGAAGAAAGTTGAGGAATCTGTGGACAACTGCCTCTCCAGGGGGCGTATTCGAACAGAGCAGGGGCGCACGGACGAAGAAGGGCGCCCCCGGTTCGATCCGAGGGCGCCCTGTGCCGGGGTTTGAGAGGCCCCCGACGCGCCGTCCGGGGCCCCGTCGTCAGCCGTTCTTGATGCGGTTGGTGAGCTCCGTGACCTGGTTGTAGATGGAGCGGCGCTCCGCCATCAGGGCACGGATCTTGCGGTCCGCGTGCATGACGGTGGTGTGGTCGCGGCCGCCGAACTGGGCCCCGATCTTCGGCAGGGACAGGTCGGTCAGCTCCCGGCACAGGTACATGGCGATCTGCCGCGCCGTCACCAGCACCCGGCTGCGCGAGGATCCGCACAGGTCGTCCACGGTCAGTCCGAAGTAGTCCGCGGTGGCCGCCATGATGTCGGCGGCGGTGATCTCGGGCGCGCTGTCCTCGCCGCCCGGGATCAGGTTCTTGAGGACGTCCTCCGTCAGGCCCAGGTCCACCGGCTGCCGGTTGAGGCTCGCGAACGCCGTGACCCGGATCAGCGCCCCCTCCAGCTCGCGGATGTTGCGCGAGATCCGGGAGGCGATGAACTCCAGCACCTCCGGCGGGGCGTTGAGCTGCTCCTGGACCGCCTTCTTGCGCAGGATCGCGATCCGGGTCTCCAGCTCGGGCGGCTGGACGTCGGTGATCAGGCCCCACTCGAAGCGGTTGCGGAGGCGGTCCTCCAGGGTGACCAGCTGCTTGGGCGGCCGGTCGGAGGACAGCACGATCTGCTTGTTGGCGTTGTGGAGCGTGTTGAAGGTGTGGAAGAACTCCTCCTGCGTCGACTCCTTGCTCGCCAGGAACTGGATGTCGTCGACGAGCAGGATGTCCATCTCGCGGTAGCGCTTGCGGAACGCGTCGCCCTTGCCGTCGCGGATGGAGTTGATGAACTCGTTGGTGAACTCCTCCGAGCTCACGTACCGCACCCGGGTACCCGGGTACAGGCTCCGCGCGTAGTGCCCGATGGCGTGCAGCAGGTGCGTCTTGCCGAGGCCCGACTCCCCGTAGATGAAGAGGGGGTTGTACGCCTTCGCCGGCGCCTCGGCGACGGCCACCGCGGCGGCGTGCGCGAAGCGGTTGGAGGCGCCGATGACGAAGGTGTCGAAGAGGTACTTGGGGTTCAGCCGGGCGGTCGGCTCCAGCGGGCCCGAGGTGGAACCGCCGGAGGGGGCCGACGGCGGCGGCGCGGGCGTGGGCCGCCCGGGGGCCGGACGCGGCGCGGGCTGCTCGTACGACGGCTGGTCGTAGGACTGCTGCTCGTACTGCTGCGGCTCGTACTTCTGCGGCTCGTACGGCTGGGGTTCGTACTTCTGCTGCTCGTAGCCGCCCTGGTCGTAGCCGCCGGCCTCGGGCTGCTGGAGGTAGCCGGGCTGCGGCGAGGCGTACGGGTCCCGCTCGGGGAAGCGCTGCTGCTGCCAGCCGTAGTCGTCCTGGCCGCCGCGGGGCCAGGCGCCGGGCTCGGGGCGCGGCTGCTGGTACTCCGGGTAGGCGGGGCGCGCGGTGGGCAGCTGCTCCTCGCCGGGGCCCGGGCGAGGGCCGCCGTACGGCTCGTAGGCCTCGCGGGAGGAGGGTGCGGGCGCGGCGGGGGGCGCGGGCTCGCCGGCGGAGTCGTCCACCGTGATGGCGATCCGGATCGGGCGGCCGCACTCGCGGCTGAGGGCGTCGCTGATCAGCGGGGCGAGACGGCCCTCCAGGACCCGCTTGCCCCACTCGTTGGGGACGGCGAGCAGGGCGGTGTCGGCGACCAGGGCCAGCGGCTGGCAGCGCTCCACCCACTGCTTGTCCTTCGGCTCGATCCCCTGCTGACCCTCGCCGAGCAGCTTCTCGAGCACGCGTGGCCACACTGCGGCAAGATCGGCAGGTACGTCAGCCACAGAGCACGCTCTCTCACAGGTCCCTCGTCCCACGAATGTGTGGTTCTTTGGGACGGTCGGGACAAAAAACAGGGATCAGGCAACGGTAGTCAGGCCGGTGGCTGCGGTTCAAGTCGTTGTCCACAGCCTGTGCACAGTGTGGGGCAGAGGACGCTCGGTTTGACCGGATGGCGTAGCCCCGCGTACCGTAGCGAGGTCGAGTTGTCGATGGCTGCTGCCGCCTGCCTACCGATGGGCGAAGATCACTGATTGTGATCATTTAGCGGTGTCCACTCGGGCGAACACGCGAGTTCCTCGTGGGCGCACGGTGACAGCCAGGCGATGTACCGCCACAACGATTCATTTTCTGGAGCCCCCGAGTGAGCAAGCGCACCTTCCAGCCGAACAACCGCCGTCGTGCCAAGACCCACGGCTTCCGTCTGCGTATGCGTACCCGCGCCGGTCGCGCCATCCTGGCGAACCGCCGCAGCAAGGGCCGCGCCGCCCTCTCCGCGTAACAACGCGCAGGTCGTGACGTCGTGCTGTCTCCCGAACATCGGCTGAGGCGGCGCGAGGACTTCGCGAGCGCAGTGCGCCGAGGCCGTCGGGCCGGTCGCCCGCTCCTCGTCGTCCACCTACGTACAAGCGGTGCAACGGACCCGCACGGGCCGGGGGAGACTGTTCCCTCGGCACGTGCGGGTTTCGTCGTCAGCAAGGCCGTAGGCGGCGCGGTGATCCGCAACCGGGTCAAGCGTCGTCTGCGTCACCTCGTACGGGATCGGCTCTCCGTGCTGCCCGCCGGTAGCCTGGTGGTGGTGCGGGCGTTGCCCGGAGCGGGTGAGGCCGGCGTCGACGAATTGGCCCGGGACCTGGATGCCGCTCTGGTGCGGCTCCTCGGAGGCGTGGCTCGATGAAGTACCCGCTGCTCGCTTTGATCAAGCTGTACCAGTGGACGATCAGTCCGCTGCTCGGGCCGGTGTGCCGCTATTACCCCTCGTGCTCGCACTACGGGTTCACGGCCATCGACCGGCATGGTGCGGTGAAGGGAACGGTCCTGACCGGCTGGCGGATCCTGCGGTGCAATCCGTGGTCCCCCGGCGGTGTCGACCATGTCCCACCTCGTAAACGCCCGCGTTGGCACGAGCAGCTGCGCAGTGCGTTGCGTCGACCTCGCAATGCTCAAGGAGCCTGATTAGTGGACACGATTGCCAGTCTGTTCAGCTTTATCACCACGCCAGTCTCGTGGGTCATCGTCCAGTTCCACAGCCTGTACGGCGCGCTCTTCGGGCCGGACAGCGGCTGGGCCTGGGGCCTGTCCATCGTGTCCCTGGTGGTCTTGATCCGCATCTGCCTGATCCCGCTCTTCGTGAAGCAGATCAAGGCGACGCGTGGCATGCAGGCGCTCCAGCCGAAGATGAAGGCGATCCAGGAGCGCTACAAGAACGACAAGCAGCGCCAGTCCGAAGAGATGATGAAGCTGTACAAGGAGACGGGTACCAACCCGCTCTCCTCGTGCCTTCCCATCCTGGCGCAGTCCCCCTTCTTCTTCGCGCTGTACCACGTGCTCTCGGCCATCGCCAACGGCCAGACCATCGGCGTCATCAACCAGTCGCTCCTGGAGAGCGCGCGCCAGGCGCACATCTTCGGTGCCCCGCTGGCGGCGAAGTTCACGGACAGCGAGGAGAAGGTCGCCGCCCTCGGCGCCTCCCTGACCGACGTCCGGATCGTGACCGCGGTCATGATCGTCATGATGTCGCTGTCGCAGTTCTACACGCAGCGCCAGCTGATGCAGAAGAACGTGGACCTCTCGGTCAAGACGCCGTTCATGCAGCAGCAGAAGATGCTCATGTACATCTTCCCGCTGATCTTCGCCTTCATGGGCATCAACTTCCCCGTCGGTGTCCTCGTCTACTGGCTGACCACCAACGTGTGGACCATGGGCCAGCAGATGTACGTGATCAACCAGAACCCGACCCCGGGCAGCAAGGCGCAGGACCAGTACCTGACCCGCCTGCTGAAGCACGTCTCCACGCACGGGAACGTCAAGGGCCGGAGCAAGAAGAAGATCGTCGCGGCGATCGTGGCCAAGGGCCCGGACCGCAACGACAACGAGCGCAAGTTCATCACCGCGCTGTCGAAGCAGGGCATGGCCGCACAGGCCGACGGTTCCGTGACCAGGAGTGCCGAGGCCACTGCGGACGCGGACTCGGCGAGCGGTGGCGTCGCGACGAAGCGGCAGCAGCCCAAGCGCCAGTCGAAGTCGAAGCGCCAGACGCCCCCCAGCAAGCCCTCGAAGAAGTAGAAGGAGTCCCTCCCGTGACGGAAGGCACCACCACCGCCGCCGCTGAGAGTGGCGACACCCTCACCCGCCTCGAGCAGGAGGGCGAGATCGCGGCCGACTACCTCGAGGGTCTGCTGGACATCGCCGACCTGGACGGCGACATCGACATGGACGTCGAGGCCGACCGTGCCTCGGTCTCGATCGTCAGCGACGCGGGCGGCCGTGACCTGCAGAAGCTCGTGGGCCGCGACGGTGAGGTCCTGGAGGCCCTCCAGGAGCTGACCCGCCTCGCGGTGCACCGGGAGACCGGGGACCGCAGCCGGCTGATGCTGGACATCGCGGGCTTCCGGGCGAAGAAGCGCGCGGAGCTGGCGGCCCTGGGCGCCCAGGCCGCGGCGGACGTGAAGGCCTCGGGCGAGCCGCTGAAGCTGGCTCCGATGACCCCGTTCGAGCGCAAGGTCGTCCACGACGCCGTGGCGGCCGCCGGTCTCAAGAGCGAGTCCGAGGGCGAGGAGCCGCAGCGCTTCGTCGTTGTGCTTCCGGCCTGACCCGGAATGGTGTGAGTCGGCCCCGCCTGTGTCGCAGGCGGGGCCGATGTTTGTAAGCCTGGCAGTTGAACGACCACGGTTTGACGTGAGCGGTTCTGTACGGAAGGACGGTCCCCGTGACGGAGGCAGCGGAGCTTCCCCCGGCGCCTGAAGAGGCGCGCGCGGTGTTCGGTGAGTTTTTCCCGGAAGCTGTGCGGTATGCGGAGCTGCTCGCGGACGCGGGCGTCAAACGAGGCCTCATCGGGCCCCGTGAGGTTCCCCGGCTGTGGGAGCGGCACCTGCTGAACTGCGCGGTGCTCTCCGAGGTGGTGCCCGCCGGCGTCACCGTGTGCGACGTGGGCTCGGGTGCCGGCCTGCCCGGTATCCCGCTGGCCCTGGTCCGGCGGGACCTGAAGATCACCCTGCTGGAGCCGCTGCTGCGCCGGACGACCTTCCTCCAGGAGGCCGTCGAGCTACTGGGGCTGGACCATGTCACGGTGGTGCGCGGCCGGGCCGAGGAAGTGCTCGGCAAGGTCCAGCCGGTGCACGTGGTGACCGCGCGCGCGGTGGCCCCGCTGGACCGGCTGGCCGGCTGGGGCGTGCCGCTGCTGCGTCCCTACGGCGAGATGCTCGCCCTCAAGGGCGACACGGCCGAGGAGGAGCTGGTCTCGGCGAAGGTGGCCCTCAGCAAGCTGGGTGTGGTGAAGACCTCAGTGCTCCAGGTCGGCGAGGGCGTGGTCGATCCCCTGTCCACGGTGGTCCGGGTGGAGGTCGGGGAGAGCCCCGGCGGGGTGCGTTTCGCGGCCAAGCGGGCGAAGGCCGCGCGGGTCGGGCGGACGCGCAGGCGCCGTTGATCTTCGTGCCGTAGGTGGGTTTTGGGGCGGGTTGGGCCCTATAGGTACGGATTTCGGAGTGTCGTAGAGGGCTGAAGACTCCGTCCCGGCATCGTGTTTCACGTGAAACATCGCTCTCTGCTGCACGGAATCATCAGCCGCGGCCGGGCTGCTGCCGCCCCCCGTCCCCGCCAGGACGCGGGGGTGACGGAGCTGTCCACAACGGCGGATTCATCCACAGGAGCACGGGCCCCGCTGGTTCGCGACCCGGGTGGCATGGCAGGCTCTGTTCATCGCGAGCCCGCTGCCGAGGAGAGTGACACCGTGCGGTCCGACGCCAACCTCGCGGGGCCGATGACCGATCCGGTCCCCGGTCCCCGCTCTGAACCGCCAGGCGATGTCGTTTCGCCCGAGGCGCCCCCGGTGGTGACCGGGGGAGAGACCTCGTTGCCCCTGGTGGACAACGACGACACCGAGGACACCCCCATCGAGCGCGCCGCGCAGCTGGCGGTGGAGTCCATCGGGCGTTCCGGTGTCCCGCTGCCCCGGCCGGCGCAGACGCGGATCATGGTGGTCGCCAACCAGAAGGGCGGCGTGGGCAAGACCACGACGACCGTGAACCTGGCGGCCTCCCTGGCCCAGCACGGTGCCCGCGTCCTCGTGATCGACCTGGACCCGCAGGGCAACGCCTCCACGGCGCTCGGGATCGACCACCACGCGGACGTGCCCTCCATCTACGACGTGCTCGTGGACAGCCGGCCGCTGCTGGAGGTCGTCCAGCCGGTGGTGGACGTGGAGGGCCTCTTCTGCGCCCCCGCCACCATCGACCTCGCGGGTGCGGAGATCGAGCTGGTGTCCCTGGTGGCCCGCGAGAGCCGGCTCCAGCGCGCGATCCAGGCGTACGAGCAGCCGCTCGACTACATCCTGATCGACTGCCCGCCGTCCCTGGGCCTGCTGACCGTGAACGCCCTCGTGGCGGGCGCGGAGGTACTGATCCCGATCCAGTGCGAGTACTACGCGCTGGAGGGGCTGGGCCAGCTCCTGCGCAACGTCGACCTGGTGCGGGCGCACCTGAACCCGACCCTGCACGTGTCCACGATCCTGCTGACGATGTACGACGGCAGGACCCGGCTCGCCTCGCAGGTGGCGGAGGAGGTGCGCACCCACTTCGGCGAGGAGGTGCTGCGCACGAGCATCCCCCGGTCGGTGCGCATCTCGGAGGCCCCGAGCTACGGGCAGACGGTCCTCACGTACGACCCGGGTTCCAGTGGCGCCCTCTCCTACAGGGAGGCCGCGCGGGAGATCGCGCTCCGGGGAGCCGGAATCCATTACGACGCCCCGAGCGCCCCCATGGGCGCGGGCATGAACAGCACGCAGAATATGGCGGAGGGGATCCAGTGAGCGAGCGACGTAGGGGTCTGGGGCGGGGGCTCGGCGCGCTGATCCCGGCCGCTCCCCAGGAGAAGACGCCGGTGGCGGGCGGCGGGTCCACGTCTCCTTCGGCGGTGCCGGTACTGACGTCGGAGCGGGGCGTCGCCGCGGCGAAGCTCGCCGTGCTGACGCAGACCGATGTTCCCCGTGGAGGACCGGCCCCGAGTGAGCCGGCGGCCGTGCCCGCGCCGGCCCGGCCGGAGGCGGCGGAGGAGGTGGCGGGCGCGACGTTCGCGGAACTCCCGCTGGACGCCATCGCGCCGAACCCGCGCCAGCCGCGGAACATGGAGCACCTCGACGAGGACGCGCTCGCCGAGCTGGTGACCTCGATCCAGACGGTGGGTCTGCTCCAGCCCGTGGTAGTCCGGGAGACCGAGCCCGGGCGTTACGAACTGATCATGGGTGAGCGGCGCTTCCGTGCCTGCGGTCAGGCGGGGCTGGAGCGGATCCCGGCGATCATCCGGGCGACGGACGACGACAAGCTCCTGCTGGACGCCCTGCTGGAGAACCTGCACCGGGTCCAGCTGAACCCGCTGGAGGAGGCGGCCGCGTACGACCAGCTGCTGCGGGAGTTCAACTGCACGCACGACCAGCTGGCGGACCGGATCGGACGCTCGCGTCCGCAGGTCACCAACACCCTGAGGCTGCTGCGGCTCACTCCGGAGGTGCAGAAGAAGGTGGCCGCCGGCGTCCTGCTGGCGGGTCACGCGCGGGCCCTGCTGGGCGTGGAGAACGCCGAGGAGCAGTTCCGTCTCGCCCAGCGGATCGTGGCCGAGGGCCTGTCGGTGCGTTCGGTCGAGGAGATCGTGCAGCTGATGGGCTCCGAGCCGTCGGTCAGCGCGAGCACCGTGAAGCCCAAGGGCCCGCGGGCCGGCGGCCGGGTGTCGCCGGCGCTCAGCGAGCTGGCGACGCGCCTGTCGGACCGGTTCGAGACGCGGGTGAAGGTGGATCTGGGCCAGAAGAAGGGCAAGATCACCGTCGAGTTCGCGTCGATGGAGGACCTGGAGCGGATCCTGGGGACCCTGGCGCCGGGCGAGGGCCGGGTGCTGGAGCAGGGCCTCTCCGGGGAGTAGCCCCTCGTCTCCCGTTGTCCCGCTGCCCCCTGCTTGTCGAGCCACCCTCGAAGAAGCAGGGGGCAGTGGTTACGATGCCGTCATGGGTCGTCGGCTCGTACCGCTCACGCTGGACAACCTCCAGGATCTGCCCAGGCGTTGCCGGGGCTGCGTGTTCTGGGAGCTGGATCCCGTCACCGGCGAGGCCGCCGTGAAAGCGGGCACCGCGGAGCTGGAGAAGGAGGCCTGGATCTCCGCCGTCCTCCTGGACTGGGGCTCCTGCGGCCGGGTGGTCTACGTGGACGAGGTCCCGGTCGGGTTCGTCCTCTACGCGCCGCCCGCCTATGTCCCGCGTGCCGCCTCCTTCCCGACGAGTCCGGTCTCGCCCGACGCGGTGCAGCTCATCACCGCCTGGATCATGCCGGGCTATCAGGGGCAGGGTCTGGGGCGGGTGATGGTCCAGACGGTGGCCAAGGACCTGCTGCGGCGGGGGTTCAAGGCGATCGAGGCCTTCGGTGACGCCCGCTGGGAGCGGCCCGCATGCCTGCTGCCGGCCGATCATCTGCTGTCGGTCGGCTTCAAGACCGTCCGTCCCCATCCGGCCCATCCGCGGCTGCGGTTGGAGCTGCGCACGACGCTGTCGTGGAAGGAAGACGTGGAGCTGGCCCTGGACCGGCTGCTGGGCGGGGCGAGGGCGCGGAAGGAGCCGGTGCTGCGGCCCCTGTGAGGATCGCTGGACACCAAGAACGGGGCCGCTCCCTCGGAAGGGGCGGCCCCGTTCTTCGTGTGCTCCCCGGCTGTCGCCGGGGCCGGTCCTTAGGCCTTGACCTGGATGAAGCCGTCCAGGTCGCGCAGGATGGCGGCCTTCGGCTTGGCGCCGACGATGGTCTTGGCGACCTCGCCGCCCCGGTAGACGTTCAGCGTCGGGATGGACATGACGCCGTACCTGGCGGCCGTGGCCGGGTTCTGGTCGATGTTGAGCTTGACGATCTCGATCTGGTCGCCGTACTCGGCCGCGATCGCCTCCAGCGACGGGGCGATCTGGCGGCACGGGCCGCACCACTCGGCCCAGAAGTCCACGAGCACGGGCTTGTCGCTGCCCAGGACCTCGGCGTCGAAGTCGGCGTCAGTCACGTTCTTGAGGGTGCCGGCCACAGCGGCCTCCTTCTTTCCTGCGGGTGGGGTGTAGGGGGGTGGTGCGGGGTCAGACGGTCGCGGCGGCGGGCTCGGCGTCCGAGAGGGCCGCCAGGAAGCGCTCGGCGTCGAGCGCGGCGGAGCAGCCGGTGCCGGCGGCGGTGATCGCCTGGCGGTAGGTGTGGTCCACGACGTCGCCGGCGCCGAAGACACCGGTGACGTTGGTGCGCGTCGACGGGGCGTCGACCTTCAGGTAGCCCTCGTCGTCCAGGTCGAGCTGGCCGGTGAACAGCTCGGTGCGCGGGTCGTGCCCGACGGCGATGAACAGACCGGTCACGGCCAGCTCGGAGGTCTCGCCGGTCTTGGTGTTGCGCAGGGTCAGACCGGAGAGCTTCTGCTCGCCGTGGATCTCGGCGACCTCGCTGTCCCAGGCGAAGCTGATCTTCGGGTCGGCGAAGGCGCGGTCCTGCATGGCCTTGGAGGCGCGCAGGGTGTCACGGCGGTGGACGATCGTGACGGACTTGGCGAAGCGGGAGAGGAAGGTCGCCTCTTCCATCGCGGTGTCGCCGCCGCCGACCACGGCGATGTCCTGGTCCTTGAAGAAGAACCCGTCGCAGGTCGCGCACCAGGAGACGCCGCGTCCGGAGAGCGCGTCCTCGTTGGGCAGGCCGAGCTTGCGGTGCTGGGAGCCCGTGGTGACGATGACGGCCTTGGCGCGGTGGACCGTGCCGGCGGTGTCGGTGACGGTCTTGATCTCACCGGTGAGGTCCACGGAGACGACGTCGTCCGGGACGAGCTCCGCGCCGAAGCGCTCGGCCTGCGCACGCATGTTGTCCATGAGGTCCGGGCCCATGATGCCCTCGCGGAAGCCGGGGAAGTTCTCGACCTCGGTGGTGTTCATCAGCGCGCCGCCGGCGGTGACGGCACCCTCGAAGACCAGGGGGTTGAGCGAAGCGCGTGCGGTGTACAGGGCGGCCGTGTAACCGGCCGGCCCGGAGCCGATGATGATCACGTTTCGTACGTCGCTCACGGGTTCTTTCCTCGTCTCTGCGGACTGCGTGCTGCCTACCGGGGGCCGGTGCGGACTCTCACCCCACCCAACGGATCCTACGGCGCGCGCATTCCCCTGCCGTCACCCTCTGCCTCGGAATGCGCCGGGCGCCGCCCGCGAAGTCCTTCAGCCTCGGGGATAGGTCTGGGTCAGGAGCGGCTTTTCCAGGGTCGCGGAGGGGGCGTCCGCACAGTCGGAGGCCACGAGGTAGGCGTCCACCAGGGCGGGGTCCTGGGCATGGGGCAGGACGACGAGGTAGACCGCTGTGCCCTGGTAGCGGCCCGGTTCGGCGGCGAGGGGGGCCTCGGTGCGGCCGGTGGCCCGCTGGACGCACGGAGGGACCGCCACCGGGGCCGGCTCCGGCGATCCCGGCCGCTCGGCCGGGGCGAGCCCGGGAGAGGGGTCGTCCAGCTGCATGGTCCGGTTCGTGTCCCCGGGGGCCGTCTGGGGAGCGTTCGCGGCGGGGCCGGCGGCCAGGAGCTGGTGGACGCTCTGCCGGAGTCCCTGGGCGGTGTACTCGCCGGGGGCGGCCGAGCCGGCGGCCCGCACGGCGTTGTTGCTCGTGGCGGTGTCGTGGGCGCCGGTTCCGGTGAGCCCGCTGAAGAGGAGGACGCCGAGTGCGCAGGCGGCCGCCCCGGCCAGGCCGGCGAGGACGGCGATCCGGCGGCGGGCGCGGCGACGGCCCGGCCCGGTTGCGCCGGACGGGTGACCGGCCGGCCGACGGGCCCCGGTCCGGCCCGGGGTGCCGGGCGTTGTTTCACGTGAAACATCGTCCGCGGCGCGCGGTTCGGGGGCCTCGGCCCGGGAGGAGGTGGAGTCGAGCAGGGCCTCGGCGGCGAGGGCCGCGTCGATGCGTCCGGCGATCTCGGAGGGCATCCGCGGCGGTCCGGGCAGGGTGCCCAGCAGGGAGCGGATCTCCTCCAGGGAGGCCAGGACATCGGCGCACAGGGCGCAGTCCGCGAGGTGGCGGCGGACCTCGGCGGTGCGGGAGGGGGAGAGGAGCCCTTCGGTCAGGTCGGAGATCTCCGAGACCTCCGGGTGCCGGATCGTGCCGGCGGTGCCGGTTGTCGGGGTCACGGTCGTCCACCTCCGCCCTTCACAGGGTCTGGGTCCGGTTCGGGATGCCTGGGGTCTGCCGCAGATGGGACGGGCGCCCCCGGCGTCCGGTTCCTTGCCCGCTCGGTGGCGGTGTTATCCCCGGCATTCGTGCGCAGATGAGTGAGGAGCGGGAGGAGTTTCGCCCGGCCGCGCGCGCACCGGCTCTTGATCGTTCCGACGGGGACGTCGAGGACGGCGGCGGCTTCGGCGACGGGGTATCCCTGCATGTCGACGAGGACGAGGGCGGCCCGCTGGTCGGCCGGGAGGGTGGCGAGGGCGGCCAGGAGCTGGCGGTGGAGGTCCTGGCGTTCGGCAGGGGCCTCGGCGGACTCGTGGGGCTCCAGGAGGCGCTCCAGGCGGTCCGTGTCGTCCAGGGGCGCGGTCCGGCGGGAGGCGGCCCGGCGGGCACGGTCCAGGCAGGCGTTGACGGTGATCCGGTGCAGCCAGGTGGTCACCGCGGAGTCCCCGCGGAAGGTGTGGGCGGCCCGGTAGGCGGAGACCAGGGCGTCCTGGACGGCGTCGGCCGCCTCCTCACGGTCGCCGAGGGTCCGCAGGGCGACGGCCCACAGCCGGTCGCGGTGCCGCCGCACCAGCTCACCGAAGGCCTCCGGGTCCCCGGCGACGTGCAGGGCCAGGAGTTCCTGGTCGCTGCGGTCGCCGGCTGCGGCTTCGTCCAACGGTGAGCCCCTCCCCTGCCGTGCGTCAGCCCTTGAACTTCACGTCCGTGATGCCCTGCTTGTAGCCGGCGCCGCTGTAGTCGTCGTAGCCCGCGTACGGCATCTCGGTGATCCACAGGAGCACGTAGCGCGTCTTGACCGGCTTGTCCGTGGTCAGCTTGGCGCTGTTGGCCTTGGTGGTCGTGCCCGCGATCTTCTTCATCGACGAGATCTTGCCCTTGGGCTGCAGACCGTCGACCGCGTACAGCGTCAGGGTGGTGTGGTCGCCCGGGTGCCTGAGCCCTATCGAGGCTTCGCTGACCTCCTGCTCGGAGCCGAGGTCGTAGACGATGCCGACGCCTTCCTTGATCACGATCTTCGGGCCGTCGGAGAAGCTCTTGGTCCGCCAGTAGCTGGAGGTGTCCCCGTCGTACGTCTTGCCGACGTCGCCGGCGTTCTGCGGGACGCCGTCCGGGGCGAACTCCTTCGCGTCCTTGACGGCGAGCGGAACGGGGTCCTTCTTCTCCGGGGCGGGACCCTGCTGCTGCTGGGGCTGGGTGGTCTCGTTGTTGTTCTGCTTGTTGTGGTCCAGGAGGGCGTCGGCGAGCTGCCAGCTGCCCAGGCCCAGGGCGGCGATCAGGAGGGCGGCGACGCCCCACTTGAGGGCGCGGCCCGTACGGCTCTGCAGCGGGGGCGGCGGGGGCACCGGGACCGAGATCGGCGCCGTGGGCATGCCGACGGGAGCCGGGCGGCCGTAGCTGCCCTGCTGGTAGGTGGTGTGCTGGTACTCCGGCGGCGCCGTGAAGGCGGGCTCCGGCGGCTTGATGCGGGGCATCGCCGCGACGGCCTTGGCCAGCTCCTCCGGGGTGGTGCAGGCCGGCTCCTGGCGGGAGGCCGTGGCCCCGTCGTTGGCGAGGGCGCGCATGGCGAGCTCGCCGAGGCCCCGGTGGACGCCGGCGCGGACCTGGTCGGGGGCGAGCAGGCCGACGCCCTTGGGCAGGCCGCGCAGGCCGTAGGCGTCGTTCTCGTACGGCCAGCGCTGGGTGAGGGCGGCGTACAGCAGTGCGCCGATGGCCTCGGTGTCCGCCCGCTGCGGGGTGTCGCTGGTGATGCCGCGCAGGGCGGCGTTCACGGCGAGGCCTCGGATGCGGTACTGGCCCGTGGAGGTCCGCAGTATCGCGCTCGGGGTCAGGCGCAGGTGGGCCAGGCCCTCGCGGTGGGCGGCGGCCATGGCCTGGGAGACCTGGCTGACCAGCTGGTAGGCCTCGTGGGGCTCCAGCGTGCCGGCGGCGAGGACGGCCGTGAGCTCGGTGGCGTCCGGCAGCCACTCGTGGACCACGTAGACGAGGTCGTTCTCCTCGACGGCGTCGAGGACCTGGACGAACCGGGGGTCGCCGAGCAGGGCGGAGGAGCGGGCCGCCGCCAGGACGGTGCGGGCCCGGGGGTGGTCGGCGGGCAGGAGGTGGACCCCGACGGCGCGGCGCAGCTTCTCGTCCATCGCGCGCCAGCTGCTGAATCCGTCCAGACGGGTGACGCACTCCTCGAGGCGGTAGCGCCGCGCGAGCTTGTGGCCGCTGTGGAGTTCGGGCGCGGCCACGGGTGCCGCGCTTCTGCGTTCGCCGTCCTTCTCGGGCATGGGCTCGTCCGCGGCTCGTCCGTTCTGGGTGTCCACCCCGTCGGCCGTGGCCTTGGCCGCATCTGCGGCCAGCGGCTGGTCGCCGCTGTTGTCGGCCACGTCGACGGCAGCTGTGCTACGTTCCGCCACCGTCGTCCCTGCCTCCCCATCCGTTGCGCGCTGTCGGCCAGTCTGCGAAGCCATGCCAATTGTGCCCACAGTCCGGCGCTATGCACGACACACGATGGGGCCCGACGGTTGTGCGCATCAGCGACCCAGTCGGCCGCGGACCATTCCGACCATGGAATTGAGCTCTTCGATGCGCATGCGCTTGGCGGCGAGGAGGAACACGGCCCCCAGCGCGACGCCTCCGGCGACCAGGGCGGCGAGGGAACCGAGGGCTCCGCTGCCCAGGACCTGCATCACCCCGTAGGCGGCGGCGCCCGCGACCACGGCGGCCGGGACGCACGCGCCGATCAGGCGGGTGTAGGTGCGCATCACGTGGGCGCCGTCGAGGTCGCCGCCGAGGCGGGTCTTGAGGCGGCGCCAGGCCACGCCGACGCCGACCACGTAGCCGAGCCCGTAGGCGGCGGCCATGCCCACGACGGCCCAGCGGGCGGGCAGGAGGAAGTAGGCGAGGGCCGAGACACCGGCGTTGACGGCCGCGACGATGACGGTGTTGTAGAAGGGGGTCCGGGTGTCCTCGTAGGCGTAGAACCCGCGCAGGACCACGTACTGGACGGAGTACGGGATCAGGCCGAGGCCGAAGGCCATCAGGACGTAGCCGATGTTCACGGCGTCCTTGCCGGCGCTGGCGTAGAGCAGGGTGGCCATCGGGACGCCGAGCGCGAGGAACGCGAAGGCGCAGGGCACGATGGCGACGGCCGAGGTGCGCAGGCCGTAGGAGATGTCGTCGCGGACCGCGGCGGCGTCGCCGTCGTGGGCCGAGCGGGAGATGCGCGGCAGGACGGCCGTCATGACGGAGACGGTGATGATGGCCTGCGGCATCTGCCACAGCAGCAGCGCGTAGTTGTAGGCGGTGATACCGGTACCGCCGTGGCCCAGCTTCTCGGCGGCCGTGCCGGCCGCGGTGGCGAGCTGGGTGACGACGACGAGGCCGATCTGGTTCGCGAGGACGAAGAAGAACGTCCACTTGGCCAGGCCGGCCGCCTTGCCGAGGCCGTGGCCCTTCCAGTCGAAGCGCAGGCGCATCCTGAAGCCGGCGTCACGCAGGTAGGGCAGCATCGCGAGGGACTGGACCGCGAGGCCGAGCAGGGTGCCGATGCCCAGGAGGCGCACGCCCTCGGGGGTGATGGTCGCCTCGGAGACCCCGGAGGCCGTGAACCCGCCGAAGGCCCAGATGAAGGCGCCGAAGGTGGCGATGACGACGATGTTGTTGAGGACCGGGGTCCACATCATCGCACCGAACCGCCCGCGGGCGTTGAGGATCTGACCGAGCACCACGTGCACGCCCATGAAGAACATCGTGGGCAGGCAGTAGTGGGCGAAGGCCACGGCGACGTCGAGGCGCTTCGGATCGCCGGCGATGGTCGGCGACATCAGGCGGATGAAGAGCGGGGCCGCGAGGACGCAGATGGTGGTGACCGCGCCGAGCAGGGTGATGACGAGGGTGAGCAGGCGGTTGGCGTAGGCCTCGCCGCCGTCCTCGTCGTTCTTCATGGCGCGCACGAGCTGCGGGATGAAGACCGCGTTGAGGGCGCCGCCGCCGACGAGGACGTAGATCATCGTCGGCAGGGTGTTGGCGACCTGGTAGGAGTCGTTGAGGGTGGCGACGCCGATGGCGCCGGCGATGACCAGGGTGCGGGCGAAGCCGGTGATGCGGGAGACGATCGTGCCGGCCGCCATCAGGGCGCTGGACTTGAGCAGGCTGGACGCCTTCCCGGCGGGCTTGCTCGGTGCCGGGGCCGCGACCGGGGCCTCCTCGACGGGGGCGCCGGGGGCGGCCTGCTGGTCGCGGTAGAGGTGCGTGAAGGCGTCGGGCTCGGGCTGTTCGTCCGAGGCACTGGTCACGAGCGAGTCCACCCCGACGAACTGCGTCGTCGCGGCGTGGTCGCCGTAGGGCAGGTGGCGGGACGGGCCGTCGGGCTCGGGCGGCGGGGTCTGGGCCCAGACGCGCGGGTCGGGGCCGTGCGAGGGCGCCTGGGGCGCGGCGTACAGCGGACCCGGCTCCTGGTAGGTGCCCGGCGGCGGCGGGGGGTGCGAGGCGCGGTCGTAGAGGACCTCGGCGACGGGGTCCTGGGCCGACAGGTCCTGCGACCGGTACGGGTCGCGGTCGTAGGCGTCCTGGACGTACGGGTCGTGCTCCGGCGCGGGCGCGGGCGGCGGAACCTGCCCGGGCACCGGAGTGCCGGGGGCAGTGCCCTGGGCGGGCCCAGGCCCGCCGGCGCCCTGCGCGCGGTCACCGTCGTACGGCGCGTTCATCGCAACCCCACCTCATCGTCCCCAGGCCGACCGGCCACGGCATCGCTCAACGGTCCACTGTCTCACCCGTTCCGGACCCCTCTGTGCTTTGCGGTCCGGTGTCCGCGGTCCCGTCACTCGGCTGCGTGCTCTCCTCGGCGGCCGCCCGGGCGGCGACCCGCTTGCGGCTGGCGTACATCTTGATGCCCGCCAGTACGAGGAGGAGCACGCCGCCGGCGATGACGAGCATGACGGTGGGGGTGATCTCGGTGGCCTCGACGGTGAACTTGCGTTCCTTGCCGTACGGCACGCCGTCCTTGGTGAACAGGCGTGCGGTGACCTCGACCGGACCACTCGCGGTGGCGTTGGCGGTGAACTTTACCGTCTGGCTGTGGCCGCCCTGAACGGTGACTTCCTGTTCCGATTCGCCGCTGTCGCCGAACATCAGGCGGGTCGGGTTGGCGGACTTCACCCTCAGTACAAGGTTGTGTACGTCCTGGACGAGGCTGTTCTGGACGCTGACCGGGATCGTCGCGCTATGTCCGGACAAGGTGGCGTCGGACTTGGGGATGACCTTGACCTTGTCGGTCAGTCCGAGCAGATAGGACTGGACCTCGTCGCGGTAGCGGTCGGCCTCCTCGGCGCGGCCGCGCCAGGACGTGGACATCTCCCGGTTGGTGGTGTTGCCGAAGGGGATCTCGACGCGGTCCGGTGCCGTGAGGATGACCTTGAACCGGTCCAGGGTGTTCTGGGTGGTGCGGATCTTCTCGAAGGCCGACACCGGGAGCTCCTGGCGGCTCAGGGCCTCGGGGTACTGGCCCGCGCCGGGGACCTGGGTCGCGGCTCCGGGGTCGGGCTTGGCGGCGGCCGCCGCCTCCAGGTCGGAGGGCTGGGTCCAGCGTGCGGCCTGGAGCCCGCGCAGGGCGGTGGCCATCGACTCCGCCTGGGTGGTGGAGGGCCGGCGCTGGGGCGCGACCACGTAGCTGCGGGGTTCGTCCCCGCGCTGGAGGTTGAGCGCCAGGCTGTGGGCGAGGAACCGCTGCACGGCGAGCGTGGAGTTCCCGGCGCTCGCCATGTCCCCCTCGAAGGCGGTGGACAGGTCGGCGTCGGCCACCACGGCGGTGGTGCCCGCGCCGATGGGACGGGCGGCGCTCGGGGTGTAGCCGAGGGCGCCGGTCTCCTGGAGGCTGTCGCTGCGGGTCAGCACGTTGTGGGCGCCGGCCGAAGTGGCGACGTTCACGATCGACGGGTCGATCGCGCCGTCCACCGGCCAGGAGAAGTCGGTGGAGGGGGTGACGTGCAGCACGGTCTCGACGGCCTGCTTCGCCTTGTCGGTGGCGGGCCGCAGCTGGCCCAGCGTGCCGGATACGTCCTTGCCGTGGTGGGCGAGGGAGGCGATGTCGGGGTCCGCGAACGGCAGGGCGACCACCTTCTTGCCCTGCACAGCGCTCTCCAGGGAGCTCAGCCACTGCTCGGCCACGGCCTTGTTCCGGCCCTGGACGGGCTTGCCGTCCGGGTCGGCGCTGCGTACCCGGTACCCCTTGGTCATCGCATCCACGGTGGCCAGCAGATCGGGGTCGATGACCCAGGTGACGGGCAGGTCCCGGCCGAGCGAGACCATCCGCTCCAGACGTCCGCCCGGCCGCAGCTCGTCGGCCAGGGAGTCGTCCTTGAAGACCGGGGTCTGGACCTCGTCCGATCCGGTCTCGGCGGTGACGCGGGTCGTGGAGACCAGCGGCCAGACGTACGTGAGGGAGGACCGCTTGGCGGCCGGGTCCGGCTGCCAGGGCAGGAAGGTCCGCTGGATGCCGAGCACCTGCTCGGACGGGCGGCTGTCGGTGGTCCCGGACACGGAGACGCCGAGCTGGTAGACGCCGTCGGCGCCCAGGTCCAGCTTGTTCACCGGCACCTTGATCGTGAAGGGCTGGCCCACCTTCGAGGGCAGGGAGTCGATCTTCACGGCGAAGGCCGGGTCGATCTCCCCCGGGTCCGCCCCGGGCCGGAAGCCCTTGCGGTCCGCCACCTCGTCGATGGCCGACCGGTCGCCCACCATGGGGCCGACCCGCAGCCCGACGTGGGCTCCCTTGATCGTCTCGCGGCCGTTGTTGACCACGGTCCCCTGGACGGTCAGCGTGTCGCTCTTGACCGGAGCGCTCGGCGACACCTCGGAAAGCTGCACGTCGACGGGGGAATCGGCGGCCTGCGCGGCGGGGGCGGGGGCGTAGACGAGGGCAGCCAGCACCGGCGTCCCGCTCAGCAGGACGACCGCCCGCCGCAGCCATCGGCGCCGGGCAGGGGCGGGGGCCGCCCCCTGGATGTCTGCCGCCTCGGCCACGCGCTCACCAGTCCCTCGAAGTGTCAGTGGTCGTCGGTTCTGCGTCCTCGCATGGTAACGAGGCGCGCTGTGCGCGAGTGCCGCGCCTTGCTCCACAAGATCGGTTCCGGATCCGTTCCGGTTCCCGGGCCGCAGCGCTGCTCCCCGGGCGAAACCGGGCGGCCCCGGCCGGGCGGGCCACGTACCCTTTTCTGTTGTGCCGAACGCCAATGAAGACAACCCCAGTGCCCTGAGTCAGGTGCAGCGCCGCGCGGTCAGTGAACTGCTGCGGGTCGCTCCCGTCGCCGACGAGCTCGGCCGCCGGTTCCAGGAGGCGGGCTTCCGCCTCGCCCTGGTCGGCGGGTCCGTACGCGACGCGCTGCTCGGGCGTCTCGGCAACGACCTTGACTTCACCACCGACGCGCGTCCCCAGGACGTACTGAAGATCGTGCGGCCGTGGGCCGACTCGGTCTGGGACGTCGGCATCGCCTTCGGTACGGTCGGCGCCCAGAAGGAGGGCTTCCAGATCGAGGTGACGACGTACCGCTCCGAGGCGTACGACCGTACCTCCCGCAAGCCCGAGGTCTCCTACGGCGACTCGATCGAGGAGGACCTGGTCCGCCGGGACTTCGCGGTCAACGCCATGGCGCTGGCCCTGCCGGAGCAGGAGTTCATCGACCCGCACGGCGGTCTGGAGGACCTGGCCTCCGGCGTGCTGCGGACGCCCGGGACCCCGGAGGACTCCTTCTCCGACGACCCGCTGCGCATGCTGCGCGCGGCCCGGTTCGCGGCGCAGCTGGACTTCGAGGTCGCCCCCGAGGTGGTGGCGGCCATGAAGGCGATGGCCGACCGGATCGAGATCGTCTCGGCGGAGCGGGTGCAGGCCGAGCTGAACAAGCTGCTGCTCTCCGCCCACCCGCGCAAGGGCCTGGCCCTCCTGGTGGACACCGGTCTCGCCGACCGGGTCCTGCCGGAGCTGCCCGCGCTGCGGCTGGAGAGTGACGAACACCACCGCCACAAGGACGTCTACGACCACTCGCTGATCGTCCTGGAGCAGGCGATGGCGCTGGAGGAGGACGGCCCGGACCTGGTCCTGCGCCTCGCCGCCCTGCTGCACGACATCGGCAAGCCCCGCACGCGCCGTTTCGAGAGTGACGGCCGGGTCTCCTTCCACCACCACGAGGTGGTGGGCGCGAAGATGACCAAGAAGCGCATGACGGCGCTGAAGTACTCGAACGACATGGTCAAGGACGTGTCCCGGCTGGTGGAGCTGCACCTGCGCTTCCACGGCTACGGGGACGGTGAGTGGACCGACTCGGCCGTGCGGCGCTACGTCCGCGACGCGGGGCCGCTCCTGGACCGGCTGCACAAGCTGACCCGGTCCGACTGCACCACCCGCAACAAGCGCAAGGCCAACGCGCTCTCCCGCACCTATGACGGGCTGGAGGAGCGGATCGCGCAGCTCCAGGAGCAGGAGGAGCTGGACGCGATCCGCCCGGACCTGAACGGCAACGAGATCCAGCAGATCCTGGAGATCGCCCCGGGGCCGGCGGTGGGCAAGGCCTACGCCTTCCTGCTGGACCTGAGGCTGGAGAACGGCCCGATGGAGCGCGAGGCGGCGGTGGCGGCCCTCAGGCAGTGGTGGGCCGAGCAGGCTCCCCAGGGCTGACGGCCGCGGCGGCTGGGCGGGGGCGATGTTTCACGTGAAACACAGGGACTGTTTCACGTGAAACATCGCCCCCGTCAGCGCTTGCGGCGGAGGAACGCCGCCGTGGCGGCGTAGATCAGAGCCGTGGCCAGGAGCAGGGCCGCGGACCGGCCGTCGGCGGGGAGCATCAGCGAGGACACCGCGGCCGCCCCGACGAAGGCCACGTTGAACAGCACGTCGTAGACGGAGAAGACCCGGCCCCGGTAGTCGTCGTCCACCCGGGACTGCACCACGGTGTCCGTGGAGATCTTGGCCCCCTGGGTCGCGATGCCGAGGGCGAAGGCCGCGACGAGCATGGGCCCCGGGGCGAAGAAGAGGCCGAGGGCCGGCACGAGGACGGCCGCGCCGGCCGCACAGACGGTGATCCAGCCCAGCGGTCCCAGCCGGCCCACCATCCACGGGGTGACCACGGCGGCCGCGAAGAAGCCCGCCCCGGAGACCCCGACGGCGATCCCCAGCAGCGCCAGGCCGTCCGACTCGTTCTCCGACCACGCGTAGCGGCAGAGCATCAGGAGCATCACGGTCAGGGCCCCGTACGCGAAGCGCATCAGCGTCATGGCGGTGAGGGCCCGGGCGGCCTCCCGCCGCCCGGCCAGGTGCCGCAGGCCCTCGGCCATGCCGCGGACGGTGAGGGCGACCCCCTCGGCGATCGACGGGCGGGTGCGGCCGGGAGGGTGGTCGGGCCCCAGGAGGCCGATGGCCAGCCGTAGCGCCACCAGCCCCGCGCACAGGTACAGGCCGGCTCCGACCAGGACGACGAGGGCGTTGGACCCCGAGCCGAGCAGCCGGACGAGGAAGGCCAGCCCTCCGCCGGCCACGGCCGCGAGCGTTCCGGCGGTGGGCGAGAGGGCGTTCGCGGTGACCAGCTGGTCGGAGTCCACGACATGGGGCAGGGAGGCCGCGAGCCCGGCGAGGACGAAGCGGTTGACGGCCGTCACGGACAGGGCCGAGCCGTAGAAGAGCCAGTCGGGGACGTGCGCGACGATCAGTACGGCGGTGACGCAGGCGAGCAGGGCCCGCAGCAGGTTGCCGTAGAGGAAGACCTGGCGGCGGCGCCACCGGTCGAGCAGTACTCCGGCGAAGGGGCCGATGACGGAGTAGGGCAACAGGAGTACGGCCATCGCGGAGGCGATGGCCGCGGGTGAGGTCTGCTTCTCCGGGGAGAAGACCACATAGGTGGCCAGCGCGACCTGGTACGTCCCGTCGGCGGCCTGGGACAGCAGCCGTACGGCGAGCAGGTTGCGGAAGTCCCTCCGGCGCAGGAGTACGCGCAGATCACGTACGACGGGCATGAGGGCAAGGGTCACATACACCGAGGGTCTCCGGACACATAGTCCGGAGACCCTCGGTGGAAGAACCGTCGAAGAGCAGGTGTCCCGGGAGACCCTGGACCCGACCGGCGGCGCGACTAGCGCTCGACCTCGCCCTTGATGAACTTCTCGACGTTGGCCAGGGCCTCGTCGTCGAAGTACTGGACCGGCGGGGACTTCATGAAGTAGCTGGAGGCCGACAGGATCGGGCCGCCGATGCCGCGGTCCTTGGCGATCTTCGCAGCACGCAGGGCGTCGATGATGACACCGGCGGAGTTCGGGGAGTCCCACACCTCGAGCTTGTACTCGAGGTTCAGCGGGACGTCGCCGAAGGCGCGGCCCTCGAGGCGGACGTAGGCCCACTTGCGGTCGTCGAGCCACGCGACGTAGTCGGACGGGCCGATGTGGACGTTCTTCTCGCCGAGCTCGCGGTCGGGGATCTGCGAGGTGACGGCCTGCGTCTTGGAGATCTTCTTCGACTCGAGGCGGTCGCGCTCGAGCATGTTCTTGAAGTCCATGTTGCCGCCGACGTTGAGCTGCATGGTGCGCTCGAGGCGGACGCCGCGGTCCTCGAACAGCTTGGCCATCACGCGGTGCGTGATGGTCGCGCCGACCTGGGACTTGATGTCGTCGCCGACGATCGGGACACCGGCCTCGGTGAACTTGTCGGCCCACTCCTTGGTGCCGGCGATGAAGACCGGGAGGGCGTTGACGAAGGCGACCTTGGCGTCGATGGCGCACTGGGCGTAGAACTTCGCCGCTTCCTCGGAACCGACCGGGAGGTAGCAGATCAGGACGTCGACTTCGCGGTCCTTGAGGATCTGGACGACGTCGACCGGGGCCTCGGAGGACTCCTCGATCGTCAGGCGGTAGTACTTGCCGAGACCGTCGAGGGTGTGGCCGCGCTGGACCGTGACGCCCTTGTTCGGGACGTCGCAGATCTTGATGGTGTTGTTCTCGCTGGCGCCGATGGCGTCAGAGAGGTCCAGGCCGACCTTCTTCGCGTCGACGTCGAAGGCAGCCACGAACTCGATGTCACGGACGTGGTAGTCGCCGAACTGGACGTGCATCAGACCCGGGACCTTGGAGGCCGGGTCGGCGTCCTTGTAGTACTCGACGCCCTGCACCAGCGAGGCGGCGCAGTTGCCCACGCCGACGATGGCTACGCGAACCGAACCCATTCCGGTTGCTCCCTGTTTGTTCTCGGAACGAGGCCTGCGAGATGCAGGTCTCACTTTGCTGTTTCGTCGGGCGGACCGGGTCGTCTCTGGTCCCGTCCCGCCCTCTCGCTCTCGATGAGCTCGTTCAGCCAGCGCACTTCACGCTCGACGGATTCCATTCCGTGCCGCTGCAGCTCGAGCGTGTAGTCGTCCAGGCGCTCCCGTGTACGGGCGAGCGAGGCGCGCATCTTCTCCAGGCGCTCCTCCAGCCGGCTGCGACGGCCCTCCAGCACGCGCATCCGCACTTCCCGTTCGGTCTGGCCGAAGAAGGCGAAGCGGGCGGCGAAGGACTCGTCCTCCCAGGTGTCGGGGCCGGTGTGGGAGAGGAGCTCTTCGAAGTGCTCCTTACCTGCTGCCGTCAACCGGTAGACGATCTTGGCGCGGCGCCCTGCGAGTGAAGCGGCGAGAGCGTCTTCCGGGGCGTTCCCCGGTTCTTCGATCAACCAGCCGTTGGCGACCAGCGTCTTCAGGCAGGGGTAGAGAGTCCCGTAGCTGAACGCCCTGAATACCCCCAGCGAGGTGTTGAGCCGCTTGCGGAGCTCGTAGCCGTGCATGGGGGATTCGCGAAGCAGGCCGAGCACGGCGAACTCGAGGATGCCGGAGCGCCTGCTCATCCGCCTGCCCCTCTCTGCCTCGGAGTTTATGTCGAGCTGATGTATCGGCTCGATACATCCAGACCATAGATCGGGGCGCTCCCGGCGACAAGCCAAGACATGGTGACCGGCGTCACATCACCAATTCATACGATGCAAGTTGCCTGATTTGGGGTGAACTTCGGCACTGATTGGGTTTTGGCCGTGCGTAGGCTGTGCGGAAGGACCACCGGGGGGAACCGGAATCACCTGCCGCTTCCAGGCCACTCGCCTGCCCGAGGAGTAGTCGTTCGATGAGCGAGCACCGCCGCAAACCGCCGCAGCCCCAGGGCGGCGGCCGCGCCGCGTCCCGCCGGGCTGCCCAGCCGCGCCCCGGCCGGGGCCCCGGTCCCGGACGGGACCTCCCCGCCGCGCCGCCGGGCGGACCGTACGCGGACCAGAGTGCCCACAGCAGCCGCACCGACGCCCGCCGGGGTGCCCAGCACCCCCCTGCCGGCCGAGGACGCCCAGGTGGGAAGGGGGGTGACGGCCGCAAGCGGCTCATCGACTACCCCCGCGCCGGAAAGGCCGGGTGGAAGCGTTTCGTGCCCTCCTGGAAGCTGGTGACCGGCAGCATCCTGGGCTTCTTCGCCGTCATCATCGCGGGGGCCGGCGTCGGCATCGCGATGGTCGGCACCCCGGACGCGAACAAGGCGGCCAAGGCGCAGAACAACGTCTTCCAGTGGGCCGACGGCACCCAGATGGTCGCCACCGGCGGGTCCACGAACCGCCAGATCATCCCGATAGACCAGATTCCGGTCTCCATGCGGAATGCCGTGATCGCGGCGGAGAACGAGTCCTTCGAGACGGACAAGGGCGTCGACCCGATGGGTATCGCCCGCGCCGTGGTGAACATGGCCACGGGCGGTTCGACCCAGGGCGGCTCCACCATCACCCAGCAGTACGTCAAGAACACCTACCTCGACTCCGAGCAGACGCTCAAGCGCAAGGTCACCGAGCTCTTCATCGCGATCAAGCTGGGTGCCACCGAGGAGAAGGACAAGGTCCTCGCGGGCTACCTGAACACGGCCTACTTCGGCCGTGACGCCTACGGCATCCAGGCCGCCGCCCGTGCCTACTTCGGCAAGGACGCGAAGGACCTCAACCCGTCCGAGAGCGCCTTCCTCGCTTCTCTGCTCAAGGGCCCCAACCTCTACAACCCGGACGGCGGCATCGGCTCCGCGGCCACCCCCGAGGCCAACGAGAAGCGCGCCCGGGCCCGCTGGGCGTGGGTGCTCGACCGCGAGGTCGCCGTGCACCGCATGGAGCAGTCCGAGCGGGACAAGTACAAGGACTTCCCCGTCCGCGTCGACCTCGCCCAGGCGAGCGGCATGTCCGGCCAGACCGGCTACCTCGTCGAGGTGGCCAAGTCGTACGTGATGAAGACGGCCGACATCAGCGCCGAGAAGATGGCCCTCGGCGGCTACACCATCCGCACCACCTTCCAGAAGCCCAAGGTGGACGCCCTGTCCAAGGCGGTCGAGGACACCCGCAACGACTTCCTCGACGAGAAGAAGCGGCCCGAGTTCGACACCTTCGTGCAGTTCGGGGCCGCCTCCGTCGACGTGAAGACCGGTGCGATCGTCGCCCTGTACGGCGGCCCCGGCTGGGACCACAAGTACTTCGCCAACAACGCCAACACCTCCGGCGTCCCCGTCGGCTCGACCTGGAAGCCGTACGTGCTGGCCGCGGCCATGGAGTACGGCACCCAGAACTCCAAGGGCTCCGGCATCTCGGCGATGAGCAAGTACAACGCCAACGACCTCACGGTGATCAACGACCGGACGGGCAAGCCGCTGCTCGGCCCCGACGGCCAGCCGTTCAAGCAGAAGAACGAGAGCGAGTACCCGTACGGCTACGTGACCCTGAACGAGGCGATGGAGAAGTCCATCAACGTCCCGTTCGCCCAGCTCGTCTTCGACGTCGGCCACAGCAAGGTCCGCCAGGTCGCGAAGTCCACCGGCATCCTGGAGGAGTCGATGGACGAGAACAACAACGCCTCGTTCGCCCTCGGCACCTCGACGCCCAGCGCCATCCGCATGGCCGACTCCTACGCCACCTTCGCCGCGTCCGGGACGCACCACGAGCCCTTCTCGGTGCTCCAGGTCAAGAAGGACGGCAAGGACGTGCCGGGGTTCCAGGCCCCCAAGGAGTCCCGGGCCATGGACAACTCCGTCGCGGACAACATCACCAAGGTCCTGCGCAACGTCGTGGAGAACGGCACCGGCACCAAGGCCAAGAAGCTGGGCCGGCCCGCCGCGGGCAAGACCGGTACCACCGACCAGAACAAGTCGGCCTGGTTCGTCGGCTACACCCCGGAGCTGTCCACCTCGGTCACGCTCTTCCGCAACGACCCGAACTCCAAGGACAAGAAGCTCATGTCCATGAACCACGTGGGCGGTGTCGACTCCATCCACGGTGGTGACATCCCCGCGGTGATCTGGACCGAGTACATGCGCGAGGCCCTCAAGGGCGCCCCGGTCAAGGACTTCCCGGAGGCCCAGGACCTGGGCGTCGTCGCCGACGCCGCCGGCGCCCCGTCGCCGACCCCCTCGGCGTCCGTGTCGCCGTCCGGATCGCCGTCGGCCTCGCCGTCCACCTCCCCGTCCACGTCCGTGTCGCCCTCCCCGTCCCAGGGGGGCAAGCCCTGCAAGCCCAGGCCCTGGCACGTGTGCGACCCGCAGACCGCGGCCGGTACGAGCAGCGGAGCGGGCGGTGACACGGGCGGGAGCACCGATCAGCCCTCCCCGCCCGCGACGGGCCGCCCCGGACGCCAGGGCGGTACCACCAACTGGGGCAGCATCATGGGCACCCAGGGCTGATCCCGCCCCGCCCGCACCACCGAGGGCCGTCGCACACCGTGCGGCGGCCCTCCCCCGTGCCCGGGCCGGTACGGCAGGATGAGCCCATGACCAAGGTGCACGAGGACCAGTCGCCCGTCCTGCCAACGCAGCAGGACGAGGTCGCGGCCGCCGGCAGCGAGCTCATCGGCGGGCCGGCCGGCCGGTACGCCCGGCTGGGCGGCCACTGGCTGACCCCCGTCCGCGTCGTGGTCCTCGTGGCCCTCGGCATGTTCGCGCTCGGCATGGTGCAGAAGCTGCCCTGCTACGACTGGGCCTGGTTCCGGGGAGCGGGCTCGCAGTACACCCACGCCTGCTACTCCGACATCCCGCACCTGTACTCCGCCCGCGGCTTCGCCGACGGCCTCGTGCCCTACCGCGACCGGTTCCCGGACCTGGCGGTCGACCCGAAGTACGGGGGCATGCAGTACCTGGAGTACCCGGTGCTCACCGGGGCCTTCATGCAGGCGGCGTCCTGGCTGACCCCCTCGTCCGGCGCCATCCAGCACCGCGAGCAGATGTACTGGATGGTCAACGCGGGCATGCTGATGGCCTGCGCCGCGGTCATCGCCGTCTGCGTCGCCCGGACCCACCGGCGCCGCCCCTGGGACGCCCTGCTGCTCGCCCTGGCCCCCGCCTTCGCGCTCAACGCGACCATCAACTGGGACCTGCCCGCCGTCGCCCTCGCCGCCGCCGCGATGCTGATGTGGTCGCGGAGCCGCCCGCTGCTGAGCGGCGTCCTCATCGGCCTGGCGACCGCGGCCAAGCTCTACCCCGTACTGCTGCTCGGCGTGCTGTTCGTCCTGTGCTGGCGCGCCGGGAAGTGGCGGGCCTTCGGCGCCGCCGCCGCGGGCGCGGTCGTCGCGTGGCTCGCGGTCAACCTGCCGGTCATGCTCTACGCCTGGGACGGCTGGAAGCGGTTCTACGAGTTCAGCCAGGAACGCCCGATCGACTTCGGCTCCGTCTGGCTGCTGATCTCCCAGCGCACCGGCAACCCGCTGGAGGGTGCCAACACGTACGCGACCGGGCTGACCCTGCTGCTGTGCCTGGGCATCGGCCTGCTCGCGCTGACGGCCCCCAGGCGGCCCCGTTTCGCCCAGCTGGCCTTCCTGGTCGTCGCCGCCTTCATCCTGGCCAACAAGGTCTACTCGCCGCAGTACGTCCTCTGGCTCGTCCCGCTCGCCGCGCTGGCCCGGCCGCGCTGGCGCGACTTCCTGATCTGGCAGGCCGGCGAGATCGCCTACTTCCTGGGCATCTGGTTCTACCTCGCCTACACGACCAGCGGGGACAAGCACCAGGGGCTGCCGCTGGAGGGCTACCAGCTGGCCATCGCCGTCCACCTCGCGGCCACGCTCTACCTGTGCGCGGTCGTCGTGCGGGACGTCCTGCTGCCCGAGCGCGACGTCGTACGGCGCGACGGCTCGGACGACCCGTCCGGCGGCGTCCTGGACGGGGCCGAGGACGTCTTCGTGCTCGGGGAAAGGGCGAAGGCGCCGCGGTGCGCGGCGCCTTCGGAGGGACAGCGGGTCGCCTGGGGCGTGGACCCGGACCAAGGGCACTGACCACCCCGCGGGGCGGCCCCGCGGGGTCCGGATCAGGCGTCGAGGACCCGGTCGAACTGCGTGGTGGTGTGGCGCAGGTGGGCCACCAGCTCGTCGCCCACCTTCGGCTCGGTCGCGTCCGAGGGCACGAACAGGATCGACACCTGCATGTGCGGGGGCTCGGCGAACCAGCGCTGCTTGCCCGCCCAGACGAAGGGCGAGAGGTTGCGGTTGACGGTGGCCAGGCCCGCCCGGGCGACGCCCTTGGCGCGCGGCATGACCCCGTGCAGGGCCTTGGGGGCCTCCAGGCCCACCCCGTGCGAGGTGCCGCCGGCGACCACGACCAGCCAGCCGTCGGAGGCGGCCTTCTGCTGGCGGTAGCCGAAACGGTCCCCCTTGACCACGCGCGTGACGTCCAGGACCGCGCCCCGGTACTGGGTGGCGTCGTGGTCGCCCAGCCACAGCCGGGTGCCGATGCGGGCGCGGAAGCGGGTCTGCGGGAACTGCTGCTGGAGCCGGGCGAGCTCCTCGGCGCGCAGGTGGCTGACGAACATGGTGTGCAGCGGCAGACCGGCCGCGCGCAGCCGGTCCATCCAGCCGATGACCTCCTCGACGGCGTCCGAGCCGTCCGGGCGGTCCAGCGGCAGGTGCAGGGCGAAGCCCTCCAGCCGGACGTCCTCGATCGCCGACTGGAGCAGGCCCAGGTCCTGCTCGGAGATGCCGTGGCGGCGCATCGAGCTCATGCACTCGATGACCACGCGGGCGCCGACCAGGCCGCGGACCCCGTCCACGGAGGACACCGAACGGATCACCCGGTCCGGCAGCGGCACCGGCTCCTCACCCCGCCGGAAGGGGGTGAGGACGAGCAGGTCGCCGCCGAACCAGTCCTTGATGCTCGCGGCCTCGTACGTCGTCCCGACGGCCAGGATGTCGGCGCCCATCCGGGTCGCCTCCTCGCACAGCCGCTCGTGGCCGAAGCCGTAGCCGTTGCCCTTGCAGACGGGGATCAGACCGGGGAACTGGTCGGTGATCGTCTTCTGGTGCGCACGCCAGCGCGCGGTGTCGACGTAGAGCGTGAGCGCCATGCCCGTCCGGAGCCTCTCTGGGAAAGCTGCGTGGTGCAGCTGTGCGGTGTGTGGGGAAGGGGCGGGGTCAGCGACGCGACATATACATGTCGAGCGCCTTGTGGAGCACCTTGTTGAGCGGGAAGTCCCACTCGCCGACGTACTCGACCGCCTCGCCGCCCGTACCGACCTTGAACTGGATCAGGCCGAACAGGTGGTCGTTCTCGTCCAGGGTGTCACTGATGCCGCGCAGGTCGTAGACGCTGGCGCCGAGCGCGTACGAATCGCGCAGCATGCGCCACTGCATGGCGTTCGAGGGGCGGACCTCGCGCTTGTGGTTGGCGGAGGCGCCGTAGGAGTACCAGACGTGCTGGCCGACCGTCAGCATCGTGGCGGCCGCGAGCGGTTCGCCCTCGTGCTTGGCGATGTACAGCCGCATGCGGTTGGGGTCCTCGGAGTTGAGGGCCGTCCACTGGCGCTGGAAGTAGCTGAGCGGGCGCGGGCGGAACTTGTCGCGCTCGGCCGTGATCTCGTAGAGGTACTGCCAGGTCGGCAGGTCCTCGTAGCCGCCCTGGACGACCTCGACGCCGGCCTTCTCGGCCTTCTTGATGTTGCGGCGCCACAGCTGGTTGAAGCCCTTGAGGACGTCGTCCAGCGAGCGGTTGGCCAGCGGCACCTGGAAGACGTAGCGGGGCTGGACGTCGCCGAAGCCGGCGCCGCCGTCCTCGCCCTGCTGCCAGCCCATGCGGCGCAGCTTGTCGGACACCTCGAAGGCGCGGGGCTCGATGTACGAGGCCTCCACGTCGCGCAGGCGCTTGACCTCGGGGTCCTGGATACCGGCCTTGATGGCGGCGGAGTTCCAGCGGCGGATGACGACCGGCGGGCCCATCTTCACGGTGAAGGCGCCCTGCTGCTTGAGGTGCGCCAGCATCGGCTGGAGCCATTCCTCCAGGTTGGGGGCGTACCAGTTGATGACCGGGCCCTCGGGGAGGTAGGCGAGGTACCGCTTCACCTTGGGCAGCTGGCGGTACAGGACGAGCGCCGCACCGACGAGCTGACCGGACTTGTCGAACCATCCGAGGTTCTCCGAGCGCCACTCGTTCTTGACGTCGGCCCATGCCGGGACCTGGCAGTGGCTAGCCGAGGGCAGGCTCTGGAGGTACGCCAGATGCTGCTCTCGGCTGATGGTGCTCAGGGACAGGCTCATGCGGGGTGTCTCCTCCGGCGGCTTCGCTGGCTATGGCGCGAAGCCTACTGCGACGGGGGCGCCACCCTTCTGGGGGACGGGCCGTAGTCCGGGCCGGTGTCCGGCCGGCGCCCTGTCGAGGAGATCCCCCGGTCAGCCCATCAGGCCGCCGAAGAGGCCGCCGTGCGCCATGCCGAGGAAGAAGCCGATGCCAGACGCGCCAAGGCCGATGATCAGTGCGAAGCGCTCGCGTGTCGTCTCGGAGATGAACTGCCCGTAGGCGCCGGTCGCGATCCCGATCAGCCCCGTCCAGGAGCTGAGCAGGTGCAGATTGTGGAAGAACGCAGTGACGAACGCCACGGCGCCGAGGACCAGGGTGACCGCCACCAGGGTGTCCTGGAGCGGATGGGGCTTGCCGTCGGTCGCGAGCAGGGAGATGGGCGGACGATCCATTGCCTGTGCCATCGGAAGGCACCTCCTGGCGGGAGCGGTGTGGTGTGGCGGTGCGGCCGCCGGCCTGGGCCGGGGGCATAGCACCGAGCACACCCGTTGCCTACAGATTGTGGTCCCCTCCCGCCGGATTTCAACCGGAAGGAGTCGAGCAGGTAGTCTGTACGGTCTGCGCGGTGTCTGCTCTCAGGCACCGTGCGGCACGCATCACGACCCTCCTGCCACGGAACGACCGTGGCCGCTGAGTCCAAAGGAGGTGGGTTCCACATGCGTCACTACGAAGTGATGGTCATCCTCGACCCCGATCTCGAGGAGCGCGCTGTCGCCCCCCTGATCGAGAACTTCCTCTCCGTCGTCCGCGAGGGCAACGGAAAGGTCGAGAAGGTCGACACCTGGGGCCGTCGTCGTCTCGCTTACGAGATCAAGAAGAAGCCCGAGGGCATCTACTCGGTCCTCGACCTGCAGGCCGAGCCTGCGGTCGTCAAGGAGCTCGACCGCCAGATGAACCTGAACGAGTCGGTTCTCCGGACCAAGGTCCTTCGCCCCGAGACCCACTGAACTCCGGTTCAGCGGTAATCGGGACCGAGTAGCACAGCAGCCCAGCAGCAATCCCCGCCGAGAGGTTCATCCATGGCAGGCGAGACCGTCATCACGGTCGTCGGCAATCTCGTCGACGACCCCGAGCTGCGCTTCACCCCCTCGGGTGCGGCGGTCGCGAAGTTCCGTGTCGCGTCCACTCCCCGCACCTTCGACCGTCAGACCAACGAGTGGAAGGACGGCGAGAGCCTGTTCCTGACCTGCTCGGTGTGGCGGCAGGCGGCCGAGAACGTCGCCGAGTCCCTCCAGCGGGGCATGCGCGTCATCGTGCAGGGCCGGCTGAGGCAGCGGTCGTACGAGGACCGTGAGGGTGTCAAGCGCACGGTCTACGAGCTGGACGTCGAGGAAGTCGGCCCCAGCCTGAAGAACGCCACGGCCAAGGTCGCCAAGACCACCGGTCGCGGTGGCCAGGGTGGATACGGCGGCGGCGGTCAGCAGCAGGGCGGCGGCAGCTGGGGAGCCCCCAGCGGCGGCCCCCAGGGCGGCGGAGCTCCCTCCGACGACCCGTGGGCGTCCAGCGCGCCGGCCGGTGGCCAGCAGCAGGGCGGCGGCGGGGGCGGCTGGGGCGGAAGCTCCGGCGGCTCCGGCGGTGGCTACTCGGACGAGCCGCCCTTCTAAGGGCAGCTCCACCCCCACTTCTTGATCACACAGGAGAGACACAATGGCGAAGCCGCCTGTGCGCAAGCCTAAGAAGAAGGTCTGCGCGTTCTGCAAGGACAAGACCGCGTACGTGGACTACAAGGACACGAACATGCTGCGGAAGTTCATTTCCGACCGCGGCAAGATCCGTGCCCGCCGCGTTACCGGCAACTGCACGCAGCACCAGCGTGACGTCGCCACGGCCGTGAAGAACAGCCGTGAGATGGCGCTGCTGCCCTACACGTCCACCGCGCGCTAAGGAAAGGGTGACCGACCAATGAAGATCATCCTGACCCACGAGGTTTCTGGCCTCGGTGCCGCCGGCGATGTCGTCGACGTCAAGGACGGTTACGCTCGCAACTACCTGGTCCCGCGTGGTTTCGCGATCCGCTGGACCAAGGGTGGCGAGAAGGACGTGGCGCAGATCCGCCGCGCCCGCAAGATCCACGAGATCGCGACCATCGAGCAGGCCAACGAGGTCAAGGCCCAGCTCGAGGGCGTGAAGGTCCGTCTGGCCACCCGCGCGGGTGACGCCGGTCGCCTCTTCGGTTCCGTCACCCCGGCCGACATCGCCACGGCGATCGAGGCTTCCGGTGGCCCGAAGGTCGACAAGCGCCGCGTGGAGCTGGGCTCCCCGATCAAGACCCTCGGTTCGTACCAGGTCTCCGTGCGTCTGCACGCCGAGGTCGCCGCGAACGTGGGCATCGAGGTCGTCGCCGCCTAAGGGCAGCGCATGAAGGGCCGCACCCTCCGGGGTGCGGCCCTTCGTCGTTTTCCGGCCCCGAGTCCACCGGGGCGCCCCGCGGCGGAGCGGCAGCCCCGGCACGTTTCACGTGAAACACGCGCGTGAAACACGACCGGACTGTGCCCCGGCACGGTACGGCCCGGCTATCGGGCGGCGCCCGCCACCAGCCACCGTCCCGAGCGGGCGCGCCACTGGAGGGTGGCCATCCGGACCAGCATCATCAGCGTCATGGCCCACCAGAGCGCCGTCAGCCCACCGCCGAAGACGGGGACGAGCAGGGCGGCCGGGGCGAACACCGCGAGGGTCACCAGCATGGCCCGGGCGAGGTAGGGGCCGTCACCGGCGCCCATCAGCACCCCGTCGAGGACGAAGACGACCCCGCAGACCGGCTGGGCCAGGGCCACGACCAGGAGCGCCGGGAGCAGGGCCTCCTCGACCACGGGGTCGGCGGTGAACAGCGGGATGAGCAGGGGCCGGGCCAGGACGACCAGCAGGCCCAGGACGAGGCCCGAGCCGATGCCCCACCGCACCATGCGGCGGCAGACGTCCCGGGCGCCCTCGGTGTCCCCGGCGCCCAGGTAGCGGCCGATGATGGCCTGCCCCGCGATGGCGATCGCGTCCAGGGCGAAGGCGAGCAGGCTCCACAGGGAGAGCGCGATCTGGTGGGCGGCGATGTCGGCGTCCCCGAGCCGGGCCGCCACCGCGGTCGCGATCATCAGGATGGCGCGCAGGGACAGCGTGCGCACCAGCAGCGGCACGCCCGCCTGGGCGCTGGCGCGTATGCCGGCCGGGTCGGGCCGCAGGGAGGCCCCGTGCCGGCGGGCGCCCCGGATCACCACCCAGAGGTAGGCGGCGGCCATGGCGCACTGGGCGATCACCGTGCCCCAGGCGGAGCCCGCGATGCCGAGCCCGGCGCCGTAGACGAGAGCCACGTTCAGGGCGCCGTTGAGGGCGAAGCCGCCGATGGCCACGTAGAGCGGCGTGCGGGTGTCCTGGAGGCCGCGGATGACCCCGGTGGCCGCCAGCACCATGAGCATGGCCGGGATGCCGAGCGCCGAGATGCGCAGGTACGTGACGGCGTACGGGGCGACGGCGTCCGAGGCGCCGAAGAGGGAGATCAACCAGGGCGCCGTGGCCAGGACGAGGACGACGACGGCCGCGCCGAGCAGCAGGGCGAGCCAGATGCCGTCCATGCCCTGCCGGATGGCCGCGCGGAGGTCTCCGGCGCCGACCCGGCGTGCCACGGCCGCGGTGGTGGCATAGGCGAGGAAGACGAAGACGCTCACGGCGGTCGTGAGGAGGGCGGCGGCGACGCCGAGGCCGGCCAGCTGGGGGGTGCCGAGGTGTCCCACGATCGCGCTGTCGGCCATCACGAAGAGCGGCTCGGCGACGAGGGCGCCGAAGGCGGGGAGGGCGAGGGCGAGTATCTCGCGGTCGTGCCGCCTCGGGGCGGCCTGCTCAGCCAGGGGGGCCTGTGTCATGTGCTCAATCTAATCTTCCACAGGTAATGGATGCAATCGTCTAGAGACTCTTACTCGGGCGCTGACTTGGGCGTTCGCGGCGCACCATCCGGGGCGATCTTGGGACAGTGGCCAAGAATTTTCTCCGCAGTCGGCAGTGGAGAAGGAAATTGCAGGTCAGCACCGGTGTAGGGGTGTGTCGGGTGATTTTGTCCACAGCGTCGTCCCCCGGTCTGTGCACAGCTTCGGGGGACTTACCCACAGCATTGGGTCCGTCGTCCACATGTCATCCACACAGCCTGTGGATAACAAGATTGGCTGACGTCGCTCGCGGCCCTACCGTTGGGCGTTGCCCGACGCGCCGAGAGCCGATCCGGGTGTCCCAAATGTCAGAGCCGTGTCGTAGAAAGAGTGACACGGCGAGGTCCGCGTTGCGGACGGGAGGAGGCGGCCCGGTGAGCATGCCCGAGCCCATGGACGACCCCTGGGCCGACAGTGGTCCCAGCGACCGTCTGCCCGCCCGTTCGCGCCGGAGCGGCGAGGGCCGCGGCCGCGGTGGGGACGAGGAGCGCGACCGGGGCCGCGAGGGCGGTTCCTGGGACGGGGGTGGCGGCGGCTTCGAGCGCGTCCCGCCCCAGGACCTCGACGCGGAGCAGTCCGTGCTCGGCGGCATGCTGCTGTCCAAGGACGCCATCGCCGACGTGGTCGAGGTCCTCAAGGGCCATGACTTCTACCGTCCGTCGCACGAGACGATCTACCAGGCCATCCTCGACCTGTACGCGAAGGGCGAGCCGGCCGACCCCATCACCGTCGGCGCGGAGCTCACCCGGCGCGGCGAGATCAGCAAGGTCGGCGGCGCCTCCTACCTGCACACCCTCGTGCAGTCCGTGCCGACCGCGGCGAACGCCGAGTACTACGCGGAGATCGTCCACGAGAGGGCCGTCCTGCGCCGCCTCGTCGCCGCCGGTACGAAGATCACGCAGATGGGGTACGCGGCGGACGGCGACGTCGACGAGATCGTCAACAGCGCCCAGGCCGAGATCTACGCCGTCACCGAACAGCGGACCTCCGAGGACTACCTGCCCCTCGGCGACATCATGGAGGGCGCGCTCGACGAGATCGAGGCCATCGGATCGCGCTCCGGCCAGATGTCGGGCGTCCCGACCGGGTTCACCGACCTGGACTCGCTGACCAACGGCCTGCACCCGGGCCAGATGATCGTCATCGCTGCCCGACCCGCCATGGGCAAGTCGACGCTCGCCCTGGACTTCGCCCGCGCCTGCTCCATCAAGAGCAACCTGCCGAGCGTCATCTTCTCCCTCGAAATGGGCCGCAACGAGATCGCGATGCGCCTGCTCTCGGCGGAGGCCCGGGTCGCGCTGCACCACATGCGCTCCGGCACCATGACCGACGACGACTGGACCCGGCTCGCCCGCCGCATGCCGGACGTCTCGGCCGCCCCGCTGTACATCGACGACTCCCCCAACCTGTCGATGATGGAGATCCGGGCCAAGTGCCGCCGGCTCAAGCAGCGCAACGACCTCTCGCTCGTGGTCATCGACTACCTCCAGCTGATGCAGTCGGGCGGCTCGCGCCGGCCCGAGAGCCGCCAGCAGGAGGTCTCGGACATGTCCCGAAACCTCAAGCTGCTGGCCAAGGAGCTCGAGGTGCCGGTGATCGCGCTCTCCCAGCTGAACCGTGGTCCCGAGCAGCGCACCGACAAGAAGCCCATGGTCTCCGACCTGCGTGAGTCCGGTTCCATCGAGCAGGACGCCGACATGGTGATCCTGCTGCACCGCGAGGACGCGTACGAGAAGGAGTCCCCCCGCGCGGGCGAGGCGGACCTGATCGTCGCCAAGCACCGAAACGGTCCGACGGCCACCATCACCGTGGCCTTCCAGGGCCATTATTCGCGGTTCGTGGACATGGCCAACACGTAGCATCCGATCATGTAGGGTCTCAAAATTCGCGGCACAATCTCAGCCCCGATGGCACATCGGTGGCACTTATGCCGTCTTCGTGAGACTCGCTGGTCGAAGCGTTCACCCTTTTGGGTGAGGGGATTCCGGCTCGCTCCGCCCACCGTTGTTCCGCTGACACCCTTGGCTGCGCGGGTCATCGTCCGTGGGCCGGGGGTGTGCGATGGGCAGTGTCACTGCGACGGTGAGTATCCGTCAGCAGCGTGGCGTTCTCGTGGAGGATCGAGACTGGGGTACGGCGCCCGTCGACCTCCTGCAATCGGCTTGTCCGTGGCGGACGTTCCGCTGGTACAAGGGTCAGAAGCACTACTCGGGTACCTACTGGTCGGCGACGGTGCGCGACCACGTGATCTATGAGTCTCGCCTGGAACTATCGCGCTTGCTCTTTGCCGACTTCGATCCGTCGGTGCGCGGCATCGTGGCCCAGCCCTTCCTGCTGAAGACCGCGCTGGAGGGGAAGGTGCGGCAGCACATACCGGACTATCTCCTGCTCACCGGGCAAGCACCGGTGGTTGTCGATATCAAGCCGTTGCATCGGTTGTCCAAGCCGGAGGTGGCGTTCACCTTCGACTGGACCCGGGAGGCAGTGGAATCACGCGGTTGGAAGTACGAGGTCTGGAGCGAGCCTCCGGCCGTGGAACTGGAGAACATCCGGCTCCTGGCGGGTTACCGCAGAGACTGGCTGTTCAGCGCCGAGGCTCTGGAGGAGCTCTGGGACGCGGATCTCGACGGACTTCTTCTGGGGCAGGCCACGAGGTGCCTGCCGAATCATCCGGAGCCTCACGTTCGCGCCGCCATCCACCATTTGCTCTGGACGCAGGCTCTCGTCACTGATCTCGACCGCCCGCTGGGCCCTTCGCACGTGCTGAGGAGGGCAGGGTGAGCCGGGCGGCGGCTCGCGTCGGAGTCGGTACGCGCTTCCGCTACGACGGGGAGACCGTCGAGGTGGTGGAGATGGCTGCGACCACGGCGGGCAACGAAGTGGTCTTGAAGGATGGTCAAGGGCGGCTTCTGCGGCTGTCGCTCAAGGAGCTGCTGTTCTCCGAGCGCGCTGTGATCACCCCTGACGGTCCGGGGCCGTCGGCGGACGACGAGGGCGAGATCGCCTCTGTGGTTCTCGGGCAGCTTGACGCCGTGGGCAAACAGAAGGTCCTGGAAAGAGCCGAGCACGTCCGTGAGGTGCTGACGGGTTATCGGTCCGGCAGTCCCGAACTCGCACGTGACGAAGAACCTCGTTCCGAGTACTCGCCGGAGAAGCCGTTGGAGGCCAGATACGCGGCGAAGACCGCTGAACTCGGTTTGGGTCTGAGGACCTTGAAACGGTGGGTCGCCGAGTTCCGGGAGCACGGGGAAGCTGGACTTGCTCCCCGGAAGGGGCCGACGCGGAAGTCGCACATTGCGGTCGATGACCGGTGGGTAGAGACCGCGGTGGAGGTGATGGTCGAGCACACCGACCAGTCGCGGCCGTCGCGGACGATGGTGATCGATCGGACCCGAGCTCGGGTGATCGCGCGGTTCGGCGAGGGGGTGGTGCCGCAGCCGAGTCGGGCGACGGCGTTTCGGCTGTTGGAGGAGTTGGAGCGACGCCATCCGTTGTTCCGGCTGAGTACGAAGCGGAACCGGGATATCGCTGGTCGGCCGGCGGGTCCGTACGGGAAGCTGCGGCCGACGCGGCCGGGCGAGTATCTGCTGATGGACTCCACGCGCCTGGACGTCTTCGCGTTCGACCCGTTGACGCTGAAGTGGGTGCAGGCCGAGTTGAGTGTCGGGATGGACTGGTACTCCCGCTGCATCACGGGGATCCGGCTGACGCCGGTCTCGACGAAGGCGGTGGATGTCAGTGCGGTGTTGTTCCAGTCGTTTCGGCCGCGGCCGGCGGGGCGGGACTGGCCGCGGCACGCGGTCTGGCCCGAGCACGGTATCCCCCGCACCGTCTTGGTCGACGTCGAAGGTGCCACCGGACCGGGCCTGGCCTCGCCGCCTCTGGTCCCGGAGACGCTGGTTGTCGACCACGGCAAGGTCTACGTCTCGGAGCATCTGACCAGCGTCTGCCGCCGGATGGGCATCTCCATCCAGCCGGCCCGGCTGCGGACGGGCCGCGACAAGGGGCCGGTCGAGCGCTACTTCCGGACCCTGCGGGAGGGGCTGCTGCAGGTGCTGCCCGGCTACAAGGGGCCCGACATCCACTCGCGAGGCGAGAGCCCAGAGGACGAAGCGTTCTTCTTCCTCGACGAGCTTGAGGCGATCATCCGGGAATGGACCGCCGCGGTCTATCACTGCCGGCCGCACTCCAGCCTGGTCGATCCGGGCCTGCCGGGTCTGCGGATGTCCCCGGCGAAGATGTTCGAGCACGGCATGGCCCGCGCCGGCTACATCGAGGTTCCCCGGGACCGTGATCTCGCGTTCGAGTTCCTGCAGACGAAGTGGCGCACGGTCCAGCACTACGGGGTCGAGATCGGCCGCCGCCGTTACAGCGGCCCCGGCCTGCCCGAGCCGGGCGTCCGCAGCCCCTACGACAGTCCGGTCAAGAACGGCTGGCCCTTCCAGGTGGACCCCGACGACATCACCCAGATCTACTTCCGCGATCCGGCTACTCGGGCCTGGCACACGCTGGTCTGGGAACACGCGCCGTCGGCCGAGATGCCGCTGAGCGAGGACGCGCTGACGTTCGCCCGGCAGCTGGCTGCCTCGAAGTATCGCTTTCCCGACGACCGGCTTGCCGTCGCTGATTTGTTGGAGCGGTGGAGTCTTGGCCTGGGCACCACGATCGCTGAGCGGCGCATGGCCCTGCGGCTCTCGCGTGAACAGGCCGCCATCGAACTTCCGGAGAGTGAGGCGGAAACGGTCGTCTCGCTTCCCTCCGTACGCAAGGCCCTCGGCCAGGACGAACAGACCGCAGAACGGCGGGAGCCCGACGTGGTGGCGGAGACGGGGGATGACGACGAGGCTGATCTGGAGGACCTCGCCGGGGAGGATGACTTCTACGCCGATGCCCTGGAGGACGTGTGAACGGCGGCAGCGTTCCGCATCCGGGCAGTCTTGCCTTGTCGCGGAAGGAGGACTTCAAGGCGTTTGCAGAGAGCCCTCGCCGCAGCCGGCCCGACCTGCTGACCCGCAAGCAGCTGAAGTCCCTGCCCACACAGGCGCGGGCGGACTACGACCGTCAGCGCCGGCAGTGGCACGCGAACATCGGCCCGGTCAAGACGCCGCAGCTGACGGAGCTCCATGAAGACCTATGGGACATCGTCGACAGCAACGAGCAGGACGGCGACAAGGCCAAGGGGGCGGTGGCCGTCGACGCGTTCCCGGGGCTGGGCAAGACGACCTCGGTGCTGGCCTTTGCACGCGACTTCCACCAGCGGGAGATCGAGGAGTCGGGAGCGTTCACGAGCCAAGGGCACGAGCGGATCCCCGTCTGCCGGGTCGGACTGACCGGGAACACCGGAATGAAGGATCTCAACCGGGCCATGCTGGAGTTCTTCGGCCACCCCGGACAGATGCGGGGGACCACCGCCCAGTTCGGACGGCGGGTGTTGGACTGCGTGCTGTCCTGCGATGTCCGCCTGGTGGTTCTGGACGATCTGCACTTCTTGAAATGGGGGCAGAAGAGCGGCATCGAGGTGAGCAACCACCTGAAGTGGATCGCCAACGAGTTCCCGGTGACGTTGCTGATGGCGGGCGTCGAGCTCGCGAAGAAGGGCCTGTTCGGCGAAGGAACGAACGGGCGCGACACCGCTCTGGCTCAGACCGGCCGTCGCACCACCCGCCTCGGACTTCGCCCGTTCACCATCGATACGGAAGCCGGGCGCCGGGAATGGCGGCAGATGCTGCTGGCCCTCGAACAGCGCGTCGTCCTCACCGACAAGCACCCCGGCATGCTCGCGGACGACCTGTCGGACTACCTCTTCGCCCGCAGCACCGGACACATCGGCTCGTTGATGACGCTGATCAACCGCAGCTGCCAGCGGGCGGTCCGCACCGGCGCCGAACGTCTTGACCAGGAGCTCATGGACCGGGTGAAGAACGACGAGGCATCCGAGGCTGCCCGCCTCGAACTGCAGGCCGCGCTGGAGAAGAAACGGCTGACCAGTCGCCCGCGGTCCCGGAGCCGGCGACCCGCATGAGTACGCAGGTCCGCACCCTGCCGATCCGGCTGCCTCCACTGCCCGGCGAGGCCTTGGACTCATGGCTGGAGGCGACGGCCAGGCGGATGGACACCGCACTCGGTGATGTCCTGCTGCACTTCGGCTTCCCGGTCCGGCACCGGGCAGGAAACCAGTTCCGGGGCATCCCGGCAGACTGGACGATCGTCCTCGACAAACAGCAGACCAATGCTGTCGCGCACGCCACCGGGACGTCCCCGGAGACAATCGCTGCCCTGACCCTGGCGCACTACGACGGACGGGCCCTCCACCTGAGTGCCGGGGGCCGGGCCGTGTCACGGCACGTCCTTTGGGGCCGCGGAGGCGGATCTCGGTTCTGCCCGGAGTGCCTTCATGCCACTGGTGGGCGATGGCAATTGTCCTGGAGGCTCGGTTTCTCCTTCGCCTGCACCCGACACCGCAGACTGCTGGCGGACTGCTGCCCGCAGTGCGGGAGAGTGCTGCGGCAGCGGCCCCGTTCAGGCCGGTCCGTCCCCCGGCCTGAACTCTGCGGCAATCCACCGACCCGCCCCACCCGCCCGTTTTCGGCTGGCTGCGGCACCGATCTGACCCGCGCTTCGACACTTCTCCTGCCTCCTGGCCATCCGGTTCTCATGGCGCAGGACCGAGTGATGGAGGTCATCGACGGGGCAACGGCTGCTTTCGGCCCCTACCGGACCTCTCCCCAGCCGGCATCGGCGGTGCTGGCGGACATCCGGGCCCTGGGCATCCGCGTTCTGAGCGACCTGCCCGCGGCTGTCCTAAGGGAACAGATCCCGGCTGATATCGCAGAAGCGCACCTCAGCACCGATCCGGTCTCACCGCACACCGGACAGGCGACGGAACGTCCGGGGTTCATGGCCCCGCCCCGAGCCGCAGACACAGCAGTCGCGGTCACCATGGCCCTGGGCATCCTGGAGCAATCAGGAATCCAACCGGCCGGCGAGGCCCTGCGGGGCCTGCTGGAAGCAGTACGCGAGGAACTCACGCAGATCTCGGCAACCAGCATCGACAGCTGGGGCAGGGGCATCAGCCCGGTGCTGCAATCCGTGCACCTGGCCGCCCTCGCCCCTTCCCTCCGCCCCAGCGAATACGTCCGCTACCGCGTTGCGACCGAGACTCCCCGCCGACCGGCCAGGACCACTCGGGACATCGAGCAGCGAGCCAGGAAGATCCCCACGATGTTCTGGCCGTCCTGGACGATCCGGCTCGCACCGTCCGAAGGAGTCCACGCGCGGGCTCTGGCCCCCGTCCTGGCCGCCCTGCTGCTGCTTCCCGACAGCCGCACATCCCTGGACCAGGCAGCCGGGCTGGTTGGCGACGCGATCGACGGCACTGAGGTCTCACGCCTCCTCCAGGAACTCGACGACCTTTCGCAATGGCCGGGCATCGCCACTGCCCTGGACCGGCTCGCCGACCACCTCGACGCCAACAGCACCCCCATCGACTACGGCCGGCGCCGGCTCCTCGACTGCACCGGTCTGCTTCCTCATGACCGCTGGCTGGAGATCTGCCGCCGCACCGGAACACCACCGGGAACCGGACGGCGCGAACGCATCGCACGCAGCCAGCTCTTCCAACGTCTCAGCGGCCTGCCCGCCGAGTCTTTCCCCGACGACCTGGGCGGGCTCGACAGCGCAGAGTTCCGGGCGACGTCTTTGCGGTTCACAGCGCTGCAGACACCTGAACTCGCGCTCGCCCTCCAGGAGGAAGCCCTCGAATTCCTGGCCTCGCACGACATCCACGACGAGCCCTTGACCTGGCAGCCTCCCACCGTCTTGCTGACAGGGCTCTCCCTTCCCGGACCCGACCCGGCGCACATCGACCTGCCCCGCCTGCACCAGCTGGTCCGCGAACGCCAACACCCCGTTCAGCACGCCGCCCAGGTCCTGGGCGCGACCGTCGAGGCCATCCGTCTTGTCCTCGACGAACACCCTGCCCCCGCACCACCGCTGACAGAGAACGCCGCCAGATCCACCGGCCGCATCCGGCAGCAAGCCCGACAAGCCATCCCGGAAGAGCGCTTCACCCAGCTCTACCTCGACGAACACCGGTCCCTTCAGCAGATTGCCATCCTCACGGGCTTCTCCCGCAGCGCCCTGACCGGCCTCGCCAAGGACTACGGCATCCCGCTCCGTGAGGGTCCACAGGACTACAGGCGCCGGGGCACCGTCGAACGAGACTGGCTCATCGAGCAGTACCTCCATCGCCGCCGAACCCTGCCGGACCTCGCCCGAGAAGCCGGCATGAGCACCGCGAACATGGCCCGCTGGGCCCACGCCCACAAGATCCCCCTCCGGCCCCGCGGCGGCGGAAGCCACGACACCGCACTCCGCGTGACCGAGAAGAGAGCCGAGACCCCAGCCCTCCTACGGAAGGCCCTCACCAGCCCCTATGCCTGGCAACGCATTGCACGTTTCCTGGCTGCCTCCGGCTATCCCACGATCTGTGAGGCCGCACGGGCCCTCGGCATCAACCAGCCGACGTTGGTGATCCAGATCAACCGGCTGGAAAAGGACCTGGGACAGCTTCTGATTGAGCGCGCCGAACGAGGCAGAGCCATGAAGCTGACCGCCTTCGGGAAGAGGGTCGCCGCCGCAGCCAGGAATATCCAGGGACAGGCCAGTGGCAGGGCACTACAGTCCGAGGCAGAAAAGGGGGACGATGGCGCTGAACAAGAAGGGATCCCGCCGCATAACCGTTGACGGGATCGAGTACCGCTGGCGAATCCGTAGGAAGCCCTCCTACATGCAGGGACTCTGCTGGACACCCATGACCTACGCGGTCGAGGCCGCCAACGTCGACCAGCCGGGCACGACCTTGATCGTTACCAGCGGCCAGGCCCATCCCAGTAACTGGTTGGGTGTCGAGACTGAGCCCATTCGGCCAGCTCACGTTGCTGCGAGCATTCGGGAAGCGCGGAGCCAAGGCTGGGATCCGATGCTGGCCGGTGCTCCGTTCTCGCTCGACCGATCCGCGGGATTCATCCCCCAGCCATGAGAGACAGTGGAGAAGCTCGGCGGACCCCGGATGAGCTGCCTCAGAGGCTCCAGACGTGGTTCGACGAGCACGAGGAACGCTTGCGATCGTGCGGAATCACGGGTGGCGTCCAGCGATCGCCTGAGGACGGCCGAACCAAGACCAGCACCTGGGTGACGCTAGAAACGGATGACCAAGTCGCCGTGCTCATCGTCTGGAGCAGCGGTGAAGCGGAACTTGAGTGCGGGGACGTGCCAACAGATCGGGTTCGTCGACAGCATCGTGATCTCCGCACCTTCGAGGATCTTCTCGACGCCATCGAGACCATCCGCGAGTGGATCCAGACGAAGGGCGAAGCAACTACCGGATGGGTGACCTGATCAGCCGAGTTGCGGAGCCTCTCCGGTTTCGAACTGCGAGCCGATGTTGTTCCACATGAAAGCGTCCCGCCAGTCCCCCCTGCCAGCAGCCCAGCCGAGCATTGCCGTCAGGACCTTCTCCTGAGAGACAGTCCGCGTCTGATAGTGCTCGGCTGCCACGCCGTCCCGGAATTCGAGTTGGTACGTGTTGTCGTCGCGCAGCAACACCTGGACATACCAGCTACCTTCCAGGCCCTCCTCCACGCGCTCCAACACCAGATGCGCATCACCGCGCCGGAGGTTGGCCAGCATCCTGCCTATCGCCGGCTTCGAGGGCCTCTTCACCACGCGCCCAGCCTCATCAGTTGCAATCAGCATGGCGTGATCCTCCAACATGGCTCTGACATTGCTCCGCCGAGCAGACAGCACGCAGTCATCATGGCCTGGTGACGACATGGATGCGCTGCTACTGGGACGAGGAAGACCTCTGGTTCTACTTCGAGGTCGACGCCGAAGGCTGGGTGACCCGGCAGATCGAGCTCGAAGGGCCGGAGCTGACCCCGATCGCAGCCGCCTCCGTCGTCGAATGGCAACAGGCCTCCGACACAGGCCGCCTCGACGAGTACGACAGCAGGTTTGGGATCACAGCAGAACTGCCCGTCTCTGAGTGGGAAGGCCATGATCCGGAGCAGCTGACTTCTGAAGAGTTCGAAAAGGTCTGGGACTCCGCCCGTCAGCAGATTGCAGCGCGGCCGTCGTGATCGCTCGCTGGGGGCGGATAGTCACTTGCCGCACTCGATCTGCCTCCTTGATCATGAAGTCTCGATCGAGGAGGCTTCGTGGGGTTGTGTCTGTTTCCTGGGGACGGTGACCTCACCAGCCCGGACATCAGCTGGTCCTACTCGGGTTTCAGCGCCTTTCGCCAGCGCTTGGCGCAGGCTGAGGGGTTCGCACTGCCGGACATGTGGGGCTTTGGCGGGGACCGGGACTGGAGCGAGATCTCATCGACGCTTGAGCCCCTAATCGATCATCCCGACGATGCCGGCGATCTATCCGCCGCCGACTGCGCCAGGGTCCTGCCCCGGCTGGCCGAGATCATCACTGAGTGGGAGGCCGAGGAAAGCACTCCCCCTCTCTCGCGGCACATCGAGGACGCTCGACAGCTCGTGATCGTATTGAAGGTCTGCGTCGACTCGGACGTTGAACTGATCTTTGGGTGACCTTGAAGGGAACCCGGATGCAGGCACAGGGATCCGGGATGGCTGCGAGGAAATGACACAGCCGTGAGACAGAACCCCGGCCGACCCACGTGAGACATCGCCGAGACCTGCAGGTCACAGCGTCGCGATATGACACCGAAAGCGAGAACCTACAGATCATGGATGCGCTCTCTGAAGACCTGGAACTCCTGCCCTCCACCCGGCGCGCGCTGAGCCACCGGATCGCCGTCGCGCAGAGCGAGGGCAGGGCCCCGTCCGTGGTCGCGGCCGTCGTCCGCGGCGGAGAGGTGGTCTGGGAGGGCGCGCGGACCTCCGTCGAGGGCCACGGTCCCGACGGGGACGTGCAGTACCGGGTGGGGTCGATCACCAAGACGTTCACGGCGGTCCTCGTGCTGCGGCTGCGGGACGAGGGGCTGCTGGCGCTCTCGGACCCGCTGGGTCGGCACCTGCCCGGGACCGGCGCCGACGAGGTGACCATCGGCCAACTGCTGGCCCACAGCGCGGGACTGGCGGCGGAGACGCCCGGCGAGTGGTGGGAGCGCACTCCGGGTGCGCAGCGGCCCGGGCTGGCCGACGTGTTGGGCGACGAGCCGTTCAAGCACGTGCCGGGAACCCGACACCACTACTCCAACCCCGGTTACACCCTGCTGGGTTCGCTCGTCGAGGCGCTGCGTGGGAAGCCGTGGGAGGAGGTGCTGCGGACCGAGGTGCTGGAGCCGCTGGGGCTGCACCGGACGAGTGCGCAGCCGCAGGCTCCGCACGCGGGTGGCTGGGCGGTGCACCCCTGGGCGGACGTGATGATGCCCGAGCCGGCCGAGGACCTGGGGCTGATGGCCTCCGCGGGTCAGCTGTGGTCCACGACCCGCGATCTGGCGCGGTTCGCCGTCCTGCTGGCGCGGGGTGACGAGCGGGTGCTGAGCGCGGAGAGCGCACGGGAGATGCGCAGGTCGGTGGCGCCCCCGGAGCCCGGGTTCGCCGATCTCGGGTACGGACTGGGGCTCCAGCTGACGGAGCAGCGCGGACGGCGGCTCGTCGGACACAGCGGTTCGCTCCCCGGTTTCGTCGCCGGACTGTGGCTGAGCGAGGCCGATGACGTGGCGGCCGTGGTCCTGTCGAACTGCACGTCGGGTCTGGCGGCCTCGACGGTGGCCGCCGACCTGATCGGCATCGTGGCGGACGCGGAGCCCGGGTTCCCCGCGCCGTGGCGGCCGTTCGCGGAGGCCGACCTGGTTCCGCTGGAGCTCTGCGGCGTCTGGTACTGGGGTACCGCGCCCCATGCGCTGCGGCTGAAGGCGGACGGCTCGCTGGAACTGGGCCCGGTGGGCGTGCTGGGCCGGTCGGCCCGGTTCCGTGCCGGGTCCGACGGGACGTGGACGGGTCTGACGGGCTACTACGCGGGTGAGACCCTGCGGGCCGTACGGCGGGAGGACGGCTCCGTCAGCCACCTCGACCTGGCCTCGTTCGTCTTCACGCGCGAGCCCTACGACCCCCAGGCCCCGGTGCCCGGCGGGGTGGACCCGCAGGGCTGGCGCGGCATCGGCTGAGGCTCCCCCCCCGGTCGGGGGACGAGCCGGGTCAGGAGACCAGTTCGCGTTCCAGTGGAGTGCGGAAGCGGGGCGTGACCCGGGCGTCGCCCACCCAGGCGGCCAGCCGTGCGGCCTCGGCCCCGATCGCCTCTTCGGCGTCGCGGCCGGGGCTGCCCAGCAGCCGCCAGACGATCTCCCCGTCCGAGCGCTGGGCCCAGCCGCCGACGATCTCGCCGTTCCACCAGACGGTCGGGCCGATGTTGCCCGCGTAGTCGAAGAGCGCGGGCCGGTGGGCGGGGTCGAGGTGGAAGCTCCGGTCGGCCCAGCCCATACCGCTGGGGTCGAGCGCCGGCAGCATCGCGGCCCAGGGTTCGGGGGCCGGTTCGGGCGCGGTGTCCCCGGGGCAGACGAGCGCCGTGCCGCCGTCTTCCAGGCGGACCTGTTCGGGGCCCACGGCGGCCAGGGCCCTGCGCACGTCGGTGAGGGTCCAGCCGGTCCACCACTTGAGGTCGGCCTCGGTGGCGGGACCGTAGGCCCGGAGCCAGCGGCGGGCGATCTCGGCGCGGGCCTCGGCGGCGGGTACGGCGGGCCAGGGCTGCGTGTGCACCCACCGGAACTGGCTGGAGGTCCACGAGCCGCGCGGCCGGTCCCGGCGGATCCGGCCGTCCGCGGCGAGCAGGCGGATGACGCGGGTGGCCACGCCCGTCTCGGCCTCGTACTTCTTGCCCCGGCCGATGGTGATCTTCTGACGCAGGGCGGGTACCGCCGCGGAGAGCTGGGCCCCGGTCGAGGGCCCCAGGACGTCGAGGGCGTCGAGTGCGGCGGTCTCGGCCCGTGCCAGCCAGTCCGCGTCGAGCCCCTGGCCGTCCTCCGCGAGGTGCTTGAGGAAGGTCCGGCGCTCCTTCACCGCGATGGCGCGGGCGGTGGAGGCGTCCACGTGGGGCGCGAGTTCGGTGGACACGGCGAAGAGCGTGTTGCGCATGCTGAGCATCCGGACGACGCTCACGTCCTCGTACAGGGCGCGTTCGACCGCCGTGGTGCCGTGGCCCTCGGCCAGGCGGGCGCGGGCGGAGAGGTAGACGGTCGCCGCGTCCGTGGCGTGCAGGGCGACGACCGCGTCCGCGGCCCCGCTCGTGGTGGCGGCGCGGGCCGAGGGGGCCAGGCGGTGGCGGCGGCCGAGCCGGTGGCGGCGGTCGGCGGTGGTGACGAGGGGCAGCCCGGTGCTCATCCTCCCGATCGTAGGCCGGGCCGCCGACAGCGCCCCGGCCCGCCGCGGGCCCGCTCAGAGCTGGAGCTTGAACCCCACGTGGGAGGGGGTGAAGCCGAGCCGTTCGTAGAAGCGGTGGGCATCGGTGCGGGACACGTCGGAGGTGAGCTGCACCAGTTGGCAGTTCTCCGCCCGGGACCGGTCGACGGCCCATTCGACGAAGCGGGTGCCCAGGCCGCTGCCGCGTTCGTCGGCGTGGACCCGGACCCCTTCGATGATCGAGCGCGTGGAGCCCTTGCGGGACAGGCCGGGCACGATCGTCAGTTGGAGGGTGCCCACGACGCGTGCGTCGCGGACGGCGACCACGACGTGCTGGTGGGGGTCGTCGGTCAGCCGCCGGAGGGCCGAGACGTACGGGGCCAGGTCGTCCGGGGACTCGCGGGTGGCGCCCAGGGGGTCGTCGGCGAGCAGGGCCACGATGGCGGGCAGATCGGCCTCGGTGGCGGGCCGGATGACGAGGTCGGGGGTTTCGGTCATGGTCGGGGGTCCTCTTCTCAGCCGGCGGCGACGGTGAGCGGGGCCCAGCGGCGGGTCCAGTCGCCGGGCAGGCCGGGGATGTCCCGGGTCATGACGGCGTTGAAGGCCAGGGACTGCAGACCGCGCTCCTTGAGCCAGGAGACGAGCTCCTCGTGGCGTACGTCGATGTCGGTGCGCAGCGGCCGCTCGGTGCTCGCGGCCAGGGCCGTCACCAGTGCCTGCGCGGTGGCGGTGTCCCGGGCGATCAGCGGGCCGACGACATGGGTCTCCATGTTGGGCCAGAGGGCGGCATAGCCGATGAGTGCGCCGGAGGCGTCCTCGGCGACGAGCAGCCGGTCGGTGAAGGCCGGCAGGCGCGTGATCATGTGGGTTCGGTCGGTGCCGAACACCTCCGTGTCCAGCCGGACGATCCCCGGGAGGTCCTCGCCGGTGGCCGGCCGGACCGGGACGCCCGTAGCGGCCCGTCGGGGGTCGGGGACGAAGGCGCCGCGGAGCATCTCCGCCCGGCCCGTGGTGTCGAAGCCGAGCTCCTCGTAGAGCGGCCGGCCGTACGGGGTGGCATGCAGGGTGAGCGGTACGCCGGCGAGGACGTCGTCGCAGACGTACTGCATCAGCCGGCGGCCCAGGCCCTGGCGGGCGAAGCGGTCGGCGACCAGGACCATCCCGATGGCGGCGAGGTCAGGCTTGTCGAGGGTGTCCCCGTAGGAGGTGACGACACAGGCGGCGGCGAGGCCCTGCCCGTCCGGCGCGTCGACGCCGTACCCGGTTCCGGCGGTGAGGAGCAGCCCCCACTTGTGGTCCTCGCGGGGCCAGCCGCGGTCCTGGGACAGGTCGGCGCAGTGACGGAGGTCGTCCGGGGTCAGTGCGCGGATCGGCAGATCGGTGAGCGGTGGTGGTGTCACCGGCCCAGAGTGGATCATCGACTCGGGGGCGTCCAGGGAATTCCGGGATCCGGGCGCTCGACGTTTCACGTGAAACATCGCCTTGTTTCACGTGAAACAGCCGACGCCCCACCACCGGCCACGGAGGGGAGGGGCACTCGAACCAGGTGTGTGCCGCCGTACGCAGGGGCTAGCCTCGACGGCTATGACGCTGCTGCACGTGTTCGACCTCGACGGGACCCTGATGTACGGCTCGGCCGCGCCGGTCGAGATCTCCCGCCAGCTCGGTCTGGAGACCGAGATCGCGAAGCTGGAGCGGGCCTTCGGCGCCCGGGAGATCGGCCCGCAGGGCTTCTCGCAGGCGGCGCGCGAACTGTGGGCCGACCTGACGCCCGCGCACGTCCGGGCGGCGTTCGACGCGGCTCCGTGGCTGGCCGGTATCCGGGACGTCTGGCGGGAGATCCGGGAGCGCGGGGACTACTGCGCGGTGATCTCCCTGTCGCCTTCGTTCTTCGTCGAGCTGCTGCTGGAGTGGGGCGCGCATGCCGCGCACGGCTCGGTCTTCCCCGAGGTCCCCTTTACCCGCCCGGTCGACAGGGCGGGGATCCTCACGCCGGAGGGCAAGCTGAGGATCGCGGACGGGCTGTGCGAGCGGTTCGGGGTGACCCGCGCCGACTGCGTCGCGTACGGGGACTCGATGACCGATGCGTTCCTCTTCGATGCCCTTCCGCGGTCGGTGGCGGTGAACGCGCGGCCGTACCTGGCGGAGCGGGCCACCCATGTCTACGAGGGCCGTGACCTGCGGGAGGCATACCAGCTCCTGGGGTAGACGCGCCCGGGAGTCGAAGCATCTTAAGGGGATCGTGGGTTCGGAGTGCGGGTTTTCCCCATTCCCCCGCAGGGCCCCCGGTCGGCTGGCACGCTGTGAAGCCCGGAACCACGGATTCGAGGCCGTGGCGTGTGAGACCCGACCGAGATGCTCGAAGCGAGGCACCGCATGGACCTTCCGCCCACCAGATCGGCGAGACCCGCGGGCTGGATACCGTCCGGGGTCGGTGCGACCGAACCCTCCCCGGACGCCGTCCTCATCCGCCGGACCCTCGCGGAGATCGCACCCGTCGCCGACAGGGTCACCTCGTACTTCTACGCCCTGGTCTTCACGGGGCACCCGGAGGTGCGGGAGATGTTCCCCGCCGCCATGGACACCCAGCGCGACCGGCTGCTGAAGGCGCTGCTGACCGCCGCGGAGCACATCGACGACCCGGCGGTGCTCACCCCCTACCTGCGCCGGCTCGGCACCGGGCACCGCAAGTACGGCACCATGGCCGCGCACTATCCGGCGGTCGGGGAGGCGCTGATCGGGGCTCTGGCCCGGTACGCGGAGCTCACCTGGGGCCCGGAGACCGAGGCCGCCTGGGTGCGCGCGTACACCGCGATCTCGCAGACCATGATCGACGCCGCGGCGGAGGACGAGGCGCGGGCGCCGGCGTGGTGGCACGCCGAAGTGGTCTCCCACGACCTGCGCACCCCGGACATCGCGGTTCTGACCGTCCGCCCCGACCAGCCGTACCCGTTCCTGGCGGGCCAGTACACGAGCCTGGAGACCCCGTGGTGGCCGCGGGTCTGGCGGCACTACTCCTTCGCCTCGGCACCGCGCGCCGACGGACTGCTCTCCTTCCACGTCAAGGCCGTGCCGGCCGGGTGGGTCTCCAACGCCCTGGTGCGGCGCGCCCGCCCGGGCGACGTCCTGCGGCTGGGCCCGCCGGCCGGGTCGATGGTGGTGGACCACAGCACCGACAACGGGATGCTGTGCCTGGGCGGGGGGACCGGCATCGCCCCCATCAAGGCGCTGATCGAGGACGTGGCCGGGCACGGCGAACGCCGCCGGGTGGAGGTCTTCTTCGGGGCGCGCAGCGATGACGACCTCTACGACAAGGACACCCTGCTGGGGCTGCAGCGCTCCCATCCGTGGCTGTCGGTGCGCCCGGTGATCGGGGAGGGGATGGCGGGCCAGCTGCCGCACGCGGTCGGCGAGCACGGGCCCTGGAGCTCGTACGACGCCTTCATCTCCGGGCCGCCCGCGATGATCCGCAGTGGTGTGGACGCGCTCAAGCGGATCGGGATCCCCGGAGAACGCATCCGCTACGACGCGCTGGAAGAGCTGGCGGGCGTGGCCGGCTGAGGACCGGCGCGGGCCCGCCCGCTCCCCGGCGTGCTCAGCCCAGGTCGGGGGCGTGCATGGCGCGCACCCCCTCGATGTTGCCGTCGAGGTAGTGCCGCAGCGAGAGCGGGACGAGGTGGACCGCGGCGATGCCGACGCGGCTGAAGGGCACGCGGACGATCTCGTACTCGCCCTGGGGTTCGTCGACTTCGGGGCCGTGCCGGCGGTCGGGGTCCATGGATTCGAGGTGGCAGACGAAGAAGTGCTGCACCTTCACCCCGGTCACTCCCCCCGAGGCGATGTGTTCGACGGTGTCGACGAAACAGGGCACCACATCGGTGATCTTGGCGCCGAGTTCCTCGTCGAGTTCTCTGTGGAGGGCGTCCACGACGGTGGCGTCGGAGGGTTCCACACCGCCGCCCGGGGTGAGCCAGTACGGGTCGACGCCGGGCTTGGTGCGCTTGATGAGGATCAGGTCGTCACCGTCGAGCAGGATCGCGCGGGCGGTGCGTTTGACCACGGGGCGTTCGGTCATGGGAGAAGAGTGGCCCACCTCCGCGCATCTGAAACGCGCCATCGTCCGAAACCCGAGCCGCTCACCAGTGCGCGGCGGCGCGCAGCAGGCGGTCGTGGGCGCGGGCCAGGTGGGCGAGGGCCAGGCTGCCGGTCCGTACGACGAGGAACCAGGTGCGCAGCGGAGGCAGGTCGGGCTCCAGCAGGGCGACGACCTGGCCGCGTTCGAGGGCGTCCTGGCACAGGTAGCGGGGCAGCACGGCGAGCCCGGCGCCGGCCCGGACGCACTCCAGCACGGCCCGCAGGTCGGGCGCCACGACGGTGGCGGCCGTGTCGGACGCGGAGCCGGGCACGGAGTCGAACACGGCGGCCCAGTAGCGGGTGACCAGCGGCAGGCTCTCGTGGACCTCCACGACCGGGATCCCGTCGAGGGCCTCGGGGCCCTTGGCGAGCAGCTCGCCGGGGTCGGCGAGGGCGGCCCAGTAGGGCGCGGCCACCAGCACCTGTTCCTCGTCGCAGAGCGGGCCCGCGGTGAAGGGACCGCCGCGCGGCCGGGCGGCGGTGACGACGAGGTCGTGCTGTCCGGCGGCGAGCCCGGCGAGGTTCTGCTCCGTGTCGGCCGCGAAGACCGTGCGCAGGGTCTGGCCGTGGCCCACGAGGGGCGCGAGGGCGGGCAGCACCCGCAGGCTCAGGAACTCGGGCGGTCCGGCCAGGTGCAGGGTGCGCAGGGCCCCGGCGGCCTGCCGCTCGGTCTCGGCGATCCGCAGCAGGGCGTCCAGGTGCGGGGCCGCCTTGTGGGCCAGCTCGTCGCCGACGGCGGTGGGGGTGACACCGCGGGCCCGGCGGTGGAACAGGGGGCGGCCGAGCTGGCGCTCCAGGGTGCGGATCTGGGAGGTGACCGCGGGCTGGGACAGCCCGAGGAGCGTCGCGGCCCGGGTGAACGAGCCGGCCCGGTGCACGGCGACGAAGGTACGCAGCAGGGCCAGGTCCATGGCGGCCCCTCTCAGTGGGGGCCTTCAACTATAAATATGCCGATAGGTTCCTGTCGTTACCGTGATTGGACTCTGACGCTGAGTCAACTAGCCTTGTCGACGTGGTTCTTGTGGGCAGGGAACCCGATGCGGTCCGAGCCACCAGGGGGGAGGCTCGGACCGCCTTCCCGCGGACTCAGGCCCCGGAAGCCGCTTCGTCCAGGGCCCTGAGCACGTCCGCGACCAGGTCCCGGGGGTCTTCGGCGCCTGCCGAGAAGCGGATGAACCCCTCCGGCACGGCGTCACCGCCCCACCGCCCGCGCCGCTCCGCGGTGGAGCGCACCCCGCCGAAGCTCGTGGCGTCCTCGACCAGGTACAGGGCGGACATGAAGCGCTCCGCGTGCGCCCGGTCGGGCAGGGTGAAGGAGACCACCGACCCGAAGCCGCTCATCTGCAGGGCCGCCGTCTTGTGGGAGGGGTCCGAGGGGAGCCCCGGGTAGCGCAGTCCGCTCACCTCGGTGCGGTCGGCCAGTGCCTCGGCGACCGCCAGCGCGTTGGCCCACTGCCGTTCCGCCCGCAGCTGGATGGTGGCCAGGGAGCGGTGGGCGAGCCAGGCCTCCATGGGGCCGGGGACGGCGCCGACGATCTTGCGCCAGCGCCGGACGCCCGCGGCGAGCTCCGGGTCGCGGCAGACGACGTAGCCGAGCAGCAGGTCGCCGTGGCCGGTGAGACCCTTGGTGCCGCTGGCCACGGAGAAGTCCGCGCCCAGCTCCAGCGGCCGCTGCCCGAGCGGGGTGGCGAGGGTGTTGTCGACGGCCACCAGGGCGCCCGCCGTGTGCGCGGCCGCGGTGAGCCGGCGTACGTCGCACACGTCGAGCCCCGGGTTGGAAGGGGTCTCGATCCACAGCAGCCGGGCCCCGTCGAGGGCCGTGAGCTGGGCGTCCCCGCCGGTCGGCGCGGTCCGCACCCGTACCCCGTACGCCTCCAGCTGCTCCCTGACCAGGGGTAGCGCCTGGTAGCCGTCGTCGGGCAGGACGACGGTGTCCCCGGCGCGGGCCTGCGAGAGGAGGACGGCGGAGACCGCGGCCATGCCGGAGGCGAAGACGATCGTGTCCACGTCCCGGCGGCCGGGCGCCTCCAGTTCGCCGATCGCCCGTTCCAGCAGCGTCCAGGTGGGGTTGGTGTCACGTCCGTAGGTGTACGGGCCGGCCACCTCGCCGGGGAGGTGGAAGTGGGCGGCGAAGACGGGCCCGGGGAGCGGCGGTTCGTTCTTGACGGGCTCGGGCAGCCCGGCGCGTACGGCCCGGGTCCCGTCGCCGTACGCGACCGGCGGGGCCGTTTCGCCGGCGGAGTGCCCGGCCACGGGGTGTTCGGTCATGCGGTGTGCTCCTTCACGGCGGCGCGTACGGCGTCCAGCAGGCCGGGGCTCGCGGCCTCGACCAGGGCGAGGCACTCCTCGAACCCGTCGAAGGGGCCGTAGTACGGGTCGGGTACGTCCGGGCCGCCGGACCCGTGCGCGTCCGCCGCCGCGGGGTCGTACGAGCGCAGGAGCCGGACCTTGGCGGCCGCCTCCGGGGTGGGGGCGAGGGAGCGGAGGTCGCGCAGGTGGCCGGAGTCGAGGGCGATGACGAGGTCGAGGCGGTCGAACCAGGAGGACCGGAACTGCCGGGCGCGGTGGTCCTGTCCGTATCCGGCGGCCTCCAGCACGGCCACGGCACGGGGGTCGGCGCCGTCGCCCTCGTGCCAGCCGCCGGTGCCGGCGCTGTCGACCTCGACCAGGCCGTCGAGTCCGGCCGCGGCCACGTGCGAGCGGAAGACGGACTCGGCCATGGGGGACCGGCATATGTTGCCGGTGCATACGAAGCACACGCGGTACATGGGCGGGCCCGCTCAGTCGTTGTCGGGCAGGGCCAGGTTCAGGGCCCAGGAGACGACGGAGATGATGAGACCGCCGAGGAGGGCGGTCCAGAAGCCGTCGACGTGGAAGCTGAGGTCGAGCTTGTCGGCCAGCCAGGAGGTCAGCAGCAGCATCAGGGCGTTCACGACGAGGGTGAACAGGCCCAGGGTGAGGATGAAGAGCGGGATCGAGAGCAGCTTCACCACGGGCTTGACGATGAGGTTGACCAGTCCGAAGACGAGGGCGACCAGGATCAGGGTCACCGTCCGGCGGCCCAGGGAGCTGCCGTCGTCGAGCGTGATGCCCGAGAGCAGCCAGACGGCGACCGCCAGGGCCCCCGCGTTGGCGAGTGTCTTGACTACGAAATTCGTCATGTGTCTGATCGTGGCAGAGAACATGCGGGCCGGACATCGGCAGATGTGCGGATCCGGGGAACCACTGGGCAAGGGCAAGGGGCACAGCGAACATGAAGGCCTTCCGGCTTGACGAGCTCGAAGCCGAACGAGCCGCCAACGACGGCGCCTACCTGCAGTTCCTGCGTGAGCGGAACATGTCGGTCGGGCTCTACTCGCTGGACGCGGGGCAGAGCGACCCGCAGCAGCCGCACCGCCAGGACGAGGTGTACTTCGTGGTGAGCGGCCGTGCCTCGATCACGGTCGGGGAGGAGACGACGACGGTGGCGAACGGCAGCGTGGTCTACGTCCCGGCGGGGGTGCCGCACAAGTTCCACCACATCACCGAGCCGCTGAAGGTGATGGTCGTCTTCTCCCCGCCGGAGGCCTGAGGCCCCGCCGGACTGAGGGTCGTCCCCCTGATCCCCCTAGGGGGCGGGTCAGGGGGTTCCGGGGGCTCTCGGGCCCCCGGCCCGTGCGCGCGGCTCCTAAGCTCGAGACCAAGGAAGACGACGCCAGGGACACCGGCGAGGACGAGGAAGAGGTAGGGACATGGACGGGATCCGAGCGATGTTCGCGGGCACGCCGTGGTGGGTCAAGTGGGTCGCCGTTCCCCTGCTGGCGCTCTTCGTCTTCGGCGGGATCATCACCTCGATCATCGGCACGCTGATCGGCTTCGCCTTCAAGGTCCTGCTGTTCGCGGCCCTGGTCGGCGGCCTGGTCTTCGTCGTCAAGAAGTTCACGGGCAGCGGGGCGAAGAGCACCTCCGGCGACTGGTAGGCCGTCGTGCCCGAGGGGTGCGGGCATTGCGCCAGCCGGGCGAACATGTCCCGGCAAACCCCTCATCCTGTGGCAATCGGTGGATAGGCTGGCAATCCGTGCCGTTCCCTGGGCGCCGGCGGGCCCCCCGGGCCCGCCGCCACGCCTGGGGGTGAGCTGTGTCTCCGGATCGCAATGCCGGTGTGCCGACGCTGATCGGCTCGGTGCAGAGGGCGCTGCGGCTGCTGGAAGCGGCGAGCTCCCATTGCGGGGGAGCCCCGGCGAAACAGCTGGCGCGCGAGGCCGGGCTCCCGCTCCCCACCGCGTACCACCTGCTGCGCACCCTGACGCACGAGGGTTATCTGCGCCGGGAGGGCGGGGTGTTCGTCCTCGGTGACGCGGCCGGCCGGCTGGCGGACGGAGGGCTTCAGCAGAAACGTCGCAGCATGATCCTCGATTCGCTCGCGCACTTCCGCGACGCGGTCGGGGCCCCCGTCTACTTCGCGGTCTACCGTGAGGGTGAGATCGAGGTCATGGGTGTCTCGGACACCCCGGCCAACCCCGCCTGCGAGGAATGGGCCGATTTCCGCGCCACCGCGCACGCGCACGCCATCGGGCAGTGCCTGCTGGGGCAGTTGGACGAGAAGGCGCGCAGGGACTACTACGACCGTCATCCGGTCGAGGGCATCACGCCGTACACCGTGCGGGACATGCGCACGCTGGAGGAGCGGATCGGCTCCCTGGGGCGGATGCAGCCGGTGACCGAGCATCAGGAGTACGCCCTGGGCACGGTGTGCGCGGCCATCCCGATCACCGCCGGCGACGCCGCCGCGACCATGGCCATTTCTCTCCCTGTGCACCAGGAATCCCGCTTGCTGTGTGTAGTCGATCGGCTACGGAGTGAAGTAGGCGCGCTGTTGAGCACCCTCTCGTTCTCTATCAGTATCTGAAAACTCACTCCTTGTGATCTGCTGGCGCTTCCACCACCCTTGTCAAGAGGGCCCTGGGGGATCATTCCTGGCCACTTCCACTACAGCGGGGTAGGCAATGCGCGAGTCGGTACAGGCAGAGGTCATGATGAGCTTCCTCGTTTCCGAGGAGCTCGCGTTCCGGATCCCGGTGGAACTCCGGTACGACGCCCGTGACCCCTACGCCGTACGCCTGACCTTCCACCTTCCCGGAGACGCCCCGGTGACCTGGGCGTTCGGCCGGGAGCTGCTCCTCGACGGCATCAACAGGCCCTGCGGTGAAGGCGACGTGCACATCGCTCCCACCGAACCGGGAGAGCTCTCCGACGTCCACATCCGCCTCCAGGTCGGCGGTGACCGGGCCCTCTTCCGTGCCGGTGCGGCCCCGCTCGTCGCGTTCCTCGACCGGACCGACCGGCTCGTCCCGCTCGGTCAGGAGCGCAGCCTCGGCGACTTCGAGGAGACCCTCGACGAGGAGCTCGGCAGGATCCTCGCGCAGGCGCAGCAGCAGAACGGGCAGAACGCGGGCTGAGGGCCCGCTCCCCGGGCCCGTCCCCCGCAGCCCCTCAGCGCTTGCGCCGCCGGCCCCGCCCACCGCGGGCCGCCGGCGCGGCCTGGGCGGGGACGGCGCCCGCGGCGGTGGGGGCGGGCCGGTCCGCGGACACCACCAGAGCGGCCAGCGCCGTGGTCACCGGGACCGAGGCGACGAGTCCGATGGAGCCCACCAGGGTCCGTACGATCTCCTCCGCCACCAGCTCGCTGTTGGCCACCGTGCCCATGCTGCTGTTCGCGATGGAGAACAGCAGCAGCAGGGGGAGCGCCGCGCCCGCGTAGGCCAGGACGAGGGTGTTGACCACGGAGGCGATGTGGTCCCGGCCGATCCGGATGGCCGCCCGGTACAGGGCGCGCGGACCCATGTCAGGGTCCGCCTGGTGCAGTTCCCAGACGGCGGAGGTCTGGGTGACGGTCACGTCGTCGAGGACGCCGAGCGATCCGATGATCACGCCTGCGAGCAGCAGGCCGCTCATGTCGATGTTCGGGTAGAGCCCGTGGATCAGCCCGGTGTTGTCGTCCGTGTTCCCGCTCAGGAACGCCCAGCCGATGAACAGCGAACCCAGCAGTCCGATCAGCAGCAGCGAGACCAGGGTGCCGAGGACGGCGACCGAGGTCCGGGCGGTCAGCCCGTGGCACATGTACAGGGCGATCAGCATGATCGCGCTGGCGCCGACGACCGCGACGAGCAGGGGGTTCGAACCCTGCAGGATCGCCGGGAGGATGAAGAGGGTCAGCACCCCGAAGCTCACGACGAGCGCGACGAGCGCGAACAGCCCGCGCATCCGGCCGACGACGACCACCGCCACCGCGAAGATGGCCGCGAGCAGGATCATCGGGAACTTGCGGTTCAGGTCGATCACGGAGTACTGGAGGTCGCGCGGCGCGTTCGGCGCGTACGCGACGACCACCTCCTGGTCCATCTCCAGCTGTCGTGGCGCACCGGGCTGGACGATTTCGAAGAAGACGCGCCCCTTGTCCGGTCCGGTGCCGACCTCGACGGTGGCCCTCTTGCAGGCACCGGGCCGGGCCTCGCGCCCCTGGGGGGCGGGACCGTTGCCGGTGGGCGGGACTTGCGAGGCGTTGACCGACTTGCAGTCGACGTCGGAGATCGCGACCACCTTCGCCTGCTGCGTCTGGCGGTCGAAGCCCACCCCGGTGCGCTCGTGGCCGGGGGCGCCGCCGGGCCAGAGCACCACCAGGCCGGCGAAGACGGCGACGGCGAAGGGGATCAGTACGGCGGAGATCACCTTGCGCAGGTGCCTGGATCCCGGGGCCGCCGGCCCGTGGCCGTGGCTGTGGCCGTGTCCGTGCGCCTGTCCGTGGTCGTGTCCGTGGTCATGTCCGTGCGCCTGCCCGTGGGAAGGCCCATGGCCGTGGGAAGGGTCCTGCGGGCCGTCGGCCGCATGCCCGGGGGACGCATGCTCGTGGCCGGTGTGGCCCCAGGTTTCCGTGGGCTGGTTGGGGGGCTGCGGCGAGGTCGTCACCGGCAGATCATCGCAAGAGATGAGGGGGCCCACTGTTCAGCACGCCACAGATGACGCTAGCGTGGGGGCTACTTTGCACAACGCGGGAGCTCGGAGCACCGGGCTGAGAGGGCGCTGATCACCGTACGCGCAGCAGATTGCGTACGGGAGGAGGCTGCGTCGACCGCCGAACCTGTTACCGGGTAATGCCGGCGTAGGGAGATCAGGTCTCATGACCATTCAGGACGCACGCACGCCTGCCGTCGACCAGGGCGCCGACGGCCAGACCGAGCGCCAGCCCGGCTGGCACAAGGGATACCTGGCGGGTTCCCGCCCGGACATCCGGGTGCCGGTCCGCCAGGTCCACCTCACCAACGGCAAGGACGTCACGCTCTACGACACGTCCGGTCCGTACACCGACCCGCAGATCGAGACCGACGTGCGCCGCGGCCTGCCGCCGCTGCGCGAGAACTGGATCATCGGCCGCGGTGACACCGAGGAGTACGCGGGTCGTCCCGTGCGCCCCGAGGACGACGGCATCAAGCACACCTCGCCCCGCGGCGGCCTCAAGAACCTCGACGCGGTCTTCCCCGGCCGCCCGCGCCTCCCGCGCCGGGGCCGCGGTGGCCAGGCCGTCACGCAGCTCGCGTACGCCCGCCGGGGCGAGATCACCCCGGAGATGGAGTACGTCGCGATCCGCGAGAACGTCTCCCCCGAGGTCGTCCGCGAGGAGATCGCCGCAGGCCGCGCGGTGCTCCCGGCCAACGTGAACCACCCGGAGATCGAGCCGATGATCATCGGCAAGCGGTTCCTGGTGAAGGTCAACGCCAACATCGGCAATTCGGCCGTCACCTCCTCCATCGAGGAGGAGGTCGACAAGATGACCTGGGCCACCCAGTGGGGTGCCGACACGGTCATGGACCTCTCGACCGGCCGCAACATCCACACCACGCGCGAGTGGGTCCTGCGCAACTCCCCCGTCCCGATCGGCACCGTGCCGCTCTACCAGGCGCTGGAGAAGGTCGACGGCCGTGCCGAGGACCTGACCTGGGAGATCTACAAGGACACCGTCATCGAGCAGGCCGAGCAGGGCGTCGACTACATGACGGTCCACGCCGGCGTGCTGCTGCCGTACGTGCCGCTGACGGCCCGCCGCAAGACCGGCATCGTCTCCCGCGGCGGCTCGATCATGGCCGCCTGGTGCCTGGCGCACCACAAGGAGAACTTCCTCTACACGAACTTCGAGGAGCTCTGCGAGATCCTCGCGGCGTACGACGTCACGTACTCGCTCGGCGACGGCCTGCGCCCCGGCTCCATCGCGGACGCCAACGACGCCGCGCAGTTCGCGGAGCTGAAGACGCTGGGCGAGCTGAACACGATCGCCAAGCGGCACAACGTGCAGACGATGATCGAGGGCCCGGGCCACGTCCCGATGCACAAGATCAAGGAGAACATCGACCTCCAGCAGGAGATCTGCGAGGAGGCGCCGTTCTACACGCTCGGCCCGCTGACCACGGACGTCGCGCCCGCCTACGACCACATCACCTCGGGCATCGGCGCCGCGATGATCGCCTGGTGGGGCACCGCGATGCTCTGCTACGTGACGCCCAAGGAGCACCTGGGCCTGCCCAACCGCGACGACGTGAAGACCGGTGTCATCACGTACAAGATCGCGGCCCACGCGGCGGACCTGGCCAAGGGCCACCCGGGTGCCCAGGAGTGGGACGACGCCCTGTCGGACGCGCGGTTCGAGTTCCGCTGGGAGGACCAGTTCAACCTGGCCCTCGACCCCGACACGGCCCGTGAGTTCCACGACGAGACGCTCCCGGCCGAGCCGGCCAAGACCGCGCACTTCTGCTCCATGTGCGGTCCGAAGTTCTGCTCGATGAAGATCTCCCAGGACATCCGCCGTGAGCACGGCGGCGACCTGAAGGCAGAGGAGATCGAGGCGGGCATGGCGGAGAAGTCCGCCGAGTTCGCCGCCTCCGGCAACCGCGTCTACCTGCCGCTGGCGGACTGAGCCGACCGTCCGGACCGTCCCGCGACCTCATGGGGGGAGTTGCGGGACGGTCCGGACGGACCGCCGGGAAAACGGGGTCTTGCGCTGGAGTGCGCTCCAGCTCCTAGAGTGCGGCCGCATGACCATGCGATACCGGAATCTGGGCGGGACCGGCATAGAGGTGAGTGCCCACTGCCTCGGCACGATGATGTTCGGGGCGGTGGGGAACCCGGACCACGCGGAGTGCGAGCGGATCATCCACGCCGCCCTCGACCAGGGCATCAACTTCGTGGACACCGCCGACATGTACTCGGCGGGCGAGTCCGAGGTGATCGTCGGCAAGGCGCTCAAGGGGCGGCGGGACGACGTGGTGCTCGCCACCAAGGTCCACTTCCAGATGGGAGAGGGCCGCAACCGCAGCGGGAACTCGCGGCGCTGGATCGTGCGGGCCGTCGAGGACAGCCTGCGGCGGCTGGACACCGACTGGATCGACCTCTACCAGGTGCACCGGCCCGACCACTCGACCGATGTCGAGGAGACGCTGTCCGTCCTGGGCGACCTCGTCAGGGCCGGGAAGATCAGGTCCTTCGGCTGCTCGACCTTTCCCGCCGAGGAACTGGTCGAGGCCCATCACGCCGCCGAGCGCCGGGCCCTGCCCCGGTTCCGGACCGAGCAGCCGCCGTACTCGATCCTCGCGCGCGGCATCGAGGCCGACGTGCTGCCCGTCGCCCGGCGTTACGGGATGGGCGTGCTGACCTGGAGCCCCCTCGCCTCGGGCTTCCTGAGCGGGAAGCACCGGCTCGGCAGCCCGGTCGACCTGACCACCGGGCGGGCGAAGCTGCACCCGGCCCGCTTCGACCCGGCGATCCCCGGCAACGTGGCCAAGCTGGAGGCCGTGGAGAAGCTCGTCACGATCGCCGACGACCTGGGCTGCACGCTGCCGGAGCTGGCCGTGGCGTTCCCCGTCGCGCATCCGGCGGTCACCTCGGTGATCATCGGGCCGCGCACGATGGAACAGTTCGAGTCCCTGGTGAAGGGGGCCGGGCTGGTCCTCGACGACGAGGTGCTCGACCGGATCGACGAGGTCGTGCCGCCGGGCGTGAACCTCTACCACCCGGACGGCGTCTGGCGCCCGCCGGCCCTCACGGACGCCACCCAGCGGCGGCGCCCGCTCGGCGACCGGGCCGCGGGCTAGACCGTCCCTCCGGCAGGGAGGGGTCAGACCCGGCGCTTGGCGCGGCGTTTCGCCGGGGGGCGGCTCCCGGCGGAGGCCGGGAGGGGGGCGGACGGACGTTTCACGTGAAACATCGCCGGATCCAGCCTGCTCCGTGCGAAGTCCAGGTTCCCGGCGACCCGTTCGCGGTGCTCGTCGGGCATCCTTCCTTTGCTCAGCAGGCGCTCGCAGCACTCCAGCGACTCGCGGTACTCGCCGACCCAGTAGGCGGCGATCGCGAGTTCGTCGAGCGCCCGCCACTCGTGCCAGGCGTGCTCCACGAAGAGGACGTCCTTCGGGCAGGGGATACGAGCCGCCTCCTTGGCGAACACATAGGCCAGCGGCCACCGCTCCTCCACCCGGCAGAGGCCCGCCAGGTCCCCGATCGCCTCGGCCCGCGAGGGCCTGCTCTCGAAGGCGCGGAGGTAGCGGTCCATCACCTCGGCCGCGGGCCTGCCCAGGCCCGCGGCGGCCCGTGCGGCGTAGACCCGGGCGAGGTACGTCTCCTCGTAGAAGCCGACCATGGACGCCCGGCGGTCGTAAGCGGCGAGGGACTTCTCCTGCTCGCCCGCGTCCCGCCAGCTCTGCCCGAGGTAGAACACGTAGCGGGCGTTGTCGGGCTCCTTGGCCAGCCCCTCTTCGAGGAGGGCCGCATCGCGCAGGTACTTCTGCCGCTGACCTCCCTCCCGGAGCCGGGCGCCCCCGCCGATGCTGAGGATGTGGGCGCCGCCGAGCGTTCCCAGGCTGTACTCGCCGCCGCAGTCGATGTACTCGTGGAGCACGCCGACGTACCGCCAGGGCAGGCGGGTGGAGACCAGCGCCGCCCGGTAGTGGACGATCGGCCCGTCGTGCAGGGCGATCCGGTACGCGTCGAGGGTCAGCTCCGGCATCCGGAACCCGGGCTCCACCTCCATCGCGTCGTCGGCGTCGATGAACAGCAGGTAGTCGGCAGTGTCGCGGGCGAGTTCGATCGCCTCGGTCCGGCTGCCGTCGAATCCCTTCCAGGGGCGTTCGTGGAGGGTTCCGGGGAGGTCGCCGAAGCAGTCCCTGATGACGTCCTGGGTGCCGTCCGTCGAGCCGGTGTCCACGATCACCCAGGTGTCGATCAGGGGACGTACCGAGTCGAGGCATTTCCGGATCGTGGGGGCCTCGTCCTTGACGATCATGTTCAGACAGACTTTTGGTCTCACGGGTCCCGTCCGCTGGTGTGGGCCGTGCGTTCTGGCGGCCGGCCGGGTCGGATGGATCGTCGGGGACTCTAGGGAGGGCACGCGGGGGACCGCCGGGTGGCGCGCCGGGAAAGTCCGAGTTGGCCCGATTGGGGGCATCGGGTCAGCCGGTGCGCTGATAGTGGGAACGGCTCCGAGGGCGTCGCGCGGCGATGCGGGTTCACCGGGAGAGGCTCGAACCGCGACCGGATCCCGACGGCTCCGGTTCGAGTCACTTTGCCGAAGGAGCGCTCTATGAGTCGTGAGCACCGTGCCAAGGTCGTCCCCCTCGGCCCTCTTCCGCGAAGCGGGGCCTGGCTGGCGGGAGGCGCCCTGGCCTCGCTCTCCCTCGTACTGGCGGGTTTCGTCAGTCCCGTGGTCGCGGTGGCGCAGCAGGCCGGACCGGCGGTGGCCGCGGCCGGCCCTGCGGTCGGCGGTGGCGAGGACCACTGCAAGCGGAAGGCGCACCATCACGGGGACGATGACGACGACCAGCCGGAGGCCCGTCGGGCCGACCGGTCTCCCGCCGGCGGCGACCGGGACGACGAGGGCTGCCGCGGCCCGCGGGGCCCGCGCGGTCCGCGAGGCCCGAAGGGCCCGAAGGGCGACACCGGCCCGACGGGTGCGACGGGTGCGACGGGTGCGACGGGCGCCACGGGGGACACAGGTCCGACCGGTCCCACAGGAGCGACCGGTGCCACGGGCGAGACCGGTGCGACGGGCGCTACGGGTGCGACGGGTGCGACGGGTGCGACGGGTGCGACGGGTGCGACGGGCGCCACGGGGGACACAGGTCCGACCGGTCCCACAGGAGCGACCGGTGCCACGGGCGAGACC
>NZ_JBIWFZ010000005.1:373924-521651 GCF_044763325.1 Streptomyces sp. NPDC096136
ACGGGTGCGACGGGCGCTACTGGTGCGACGGGGGCTACCGGCGCTACTGGTGCGACGGGGGCTACTGGTGCGACGGGTGCCACGGGCGCTACTGGTGCGACGGGGGCTACCGGCGCTACCGGTGCCACGGGTGCCACCGGTGCCACCGGTGCGACTGGTGCCACGGGTGCGACTGGTGCGACCGGCGCGACTGGTGCGACCGGTCCGTGCACCGACGTCGCCCAGTACGAGCCCGACTCGGCCGTAGAGGTCAAGGCCGTCCTGATCAGCGGCACTCCCTGGGTCGGCATCCGCCGGCTCACGGGCATGATGAACCGCGACTTCGAGTGGAACAACCTGAGCGACAACGGAGGTATCCCGCGGGGAGTGAGCCTGTGCGGCATCGCCGTCAGCGACCACTCCGGACTGGTGCACGTCGAGAGCGTCGGCTCCGACGGCCGGATCTACGAGACCGACTGCACCGTGAATCCCGCCAGCAATTTCGGTCTCACCTGCAACCTGCCGTGGACTCCCGTTCCCGCCCCGGTGGACAACCCGCCCCTGCGGCGCGGCACCGTCCCGGACGCTGCCCCTGACCACCGCCGCGAGGACACCAAGTAGGCGATCACTCCGGCCGGTGCTCCGGGCCGCCGAAGTCCGGGCTCGTGAAGTCCGGGCTGGAGTAGCCCGGACGCGGGCCGGGTGCTCCGTCGGACGGGCTGCTGAAGTCGGGCCGGGTGTATCCCAGATTGGGGATGCGCCCGGCCCCCGGCGTGCGGGGCACCGGGTAGCCCGTCCCGGCGGTCGGATCGGCCAGCGCGTCGCGCAGGAACGGCATGATGCCCCGCTCCAGCAGCGCGTTGCGCCAGGCCTCCCGGGCGCGCGCGAGCTCGTCCGGTATCGGCACGCTCTCCTCCGCTGCCACCTCCGTGGAGCTGTTGCGCAGGGCCGCCACCAGCAGCGAGACCACCGCGAAGACCAGCGCGACCACGGTGAGCCCGCCGAAGAGCCAACCGGCCGTCAGCATCGTGCGTGCGAAGGCGGGTTCGGGATCGACCGCCTTCAGGCAGTAGCCCACCAGCAGGAAGATCAGCATGGCGGTCCCCGCCAGGACCGGCGCGAGGACGGCCACCACGGCGCTCACGCCGGCGCCGCCTTCCCCCTGCCCGGCGTCGTCCCCGTCGGCTTCCTCGTCGGTGTTCCCGCGTCCTGTCAGGGCCTCGTCGCGCAGTTCCTCCCGTACCTTCACGTAGTGGGCGTACTCGGCGGCCGCCGCGGCGGTCAGCAGCGCGATGGCGCTCAGGGCCATCGTGCGCAGCTGTTCGGCGTTCAGCCGTTCGCCGAGGCCGGCGAGTTCGGGCCGTTCGTCCGCCGTGTGCAGCGCCTCGTCGAGGAGCCGGTCGAATTCGGGTCGGTCTTCGATGAGCAGGTGCGGACCGCTGGTCATGTGCATCCCCCGATGCCCCGTACGAGCCGGTATGCCCGCGTAGAACCGGGCGCCGGCCCAAACGGAGGAGAGCCTGCTACGGACAGGGCGATGGTAGAGCGCCCCGGCCATGGGGTGACAGGGACTTTCGGGAAATACCCCGCTCCGTGAACGCTCAGTCGCGCAACGGCAGTTGTTGGACCAGCAGTTTGCCCGCCATCGTCACGCCGCCGTCCATCGCGATGGCCAGCCCGTCCGCGTACACGTGCGGTCCGTCGACGGACTCCGGCCCGTGCGCCTCGTCGCCGTCCTCGGTGCCGACTTCGCCGAGCAGGTACGGGATGGGGCTGTGGCCGTGGACGACGCGGCCGCCGCCGTAGGTGGCCAGCAGCTGGCGCACGGCCTGCGGGCCCGTCTCCTCGTCGCGGAAGGCGAAGCGCTTGGTGAACTTGCGGAACAGGTCCCAGGTGGTGTCCGCGTCGTTGCGGTTGAGCAGCTCGTGGATGGTGTCGTTGACGTCCTCGATGGAGTCGCCGTAGTCCAGGTAGGCCGTGGTGTCGGAGTGCAGCAGCAGGTGCCCGTCCGCCAGGGTGGCCGCGTCCAGCCGGGACATCCACTGCAGGTGGACGTCCTCCAGGCGCTCCATGTCGGTGCGCTGTCCGCCGTTGAGCAGCCAGGCGGCCTGGAAGGTGGCCGTGCCGGCGCCGGAGTTCACGGGGGTGTCGCCGAACCGCTTCGCCCCGATGAGCAGCAGCTCGTGATTGCCCATCAGGGCCTTGCAGTAGCCGCCGGCGGCGGCGGCCTCGGCGGACAGCCGCATGACGAGGTCGATGACCCCGATGCCGTCGGGGCCGCGGTCGGTGAAGTCGCCCAGGAACCAGATCCTGGCGTTCCCGGCGGACCAGTGGCAGTCGGCGTCGATGAGGTTCTGCGCCTGGAGCTCGTGGATGAGCTCGTCGAGGTAGCCGTGGACGTCGCCCACGACGTAGAGGGGGCCGGGGCCGGTGGCCGGGGCCTCCTGCGGGACGTACTGGACCTGGACGGTGTCCCCGGGCCCGCCCGTCGCGACGCGCCCGATGACGGGCAGGTCGCGCTGGGTGGGGGTGTAGCCGTCGAGGTCGTCCCCGGGTGCGGCGGGGACCTCCGTGTGGGCGGAGGCCGTGCGCTGCTGCGGAACGCTCTCGGGGGCGTAGTACGCGGGGTACTCGCCGTACGCGGGCGCGTCGCCGGGCAGGCCGGCGGACGCGGCGTACGGCGCGGGTTCGTTGACCGGCACCCGGAAGTCCCGCAGCGTGTCCGTCCGCATCGCGGGTCCCTGACCGGCCCCCTGAGTCATCGACCCCTCCACCACCGTCGCGCTGCCGTACACCTGCGGACCCTGCTCACCTCCGGGGCGGAGGGTCCGTGATGTCGTGCGCCCATCATAGGAATGCGGCTCGCGCTCTGTGACGCACCAGGGGTGGTGAATCCTGGGCGGAACCAAACCTTCCTGCCCTTTTGGACCGATATGAGGGTTGTTGAAATCCTCGGCGGAACCGCCGAACCCGCCGAATACGGGGGTCCGGCGGTCAGTCCTGGGCCGGTGAGCGGGGCGGGCTGACGGTGGTCCGGGGTGTCCTGCGCTGCGAGGACGTGCGGATGATCAGCTCGGTCGGGACGACCTGTTCGACCGGGCGTCCCGTGTCGACCCCCTCGATCGCGTCGATCAGCAGCTGCACGACGGCGGTTCCGATGCGGCGCGGTTTGAGGGAGAGCGTGGTGATGGGCGGCTCGGTGTTCGCGTAGACGGTGGACTCGCTGCAGCAGACGAGGAGCAGGTCCTCGGGGACCCGCAGCCCGTAGCGCCGGGCGGCGGCGAGCAGGTCGGTGCCGTTCGGGTCGAAGAGGCCGTAGACGGCGTCGGGGCGGTCGGGCCGGGCGAGGAGGCGGTCGGCGGCGACGGCGCCCGCGCAGGGGTCGTGGGCGGGGTAGGACTCGTAGACGGGGTCCTGGCCGACCCGCTCGCACCAGTTGAGGTAGGCGGTCGTGGAGAGCCGGGTGTAGGTGTCGGTGGTGGTGCCGGTCAGCAGCCCGATCCGGCGGGCGCCGGCTGCGGCGAGGTGGTCGAGCAGGCCCAGCACGGCCGCTTCGTGGTCGTTGTCCACCCAGGCGGTGACGGGGAGGGTGCCGGCGGGCCGGCCGTCGGAGACCACGGGCAGGCCCTGGCGGACGAGCTCGCTGACGACGGGGTCGTGGTCCGAGGGGTCGATGACGACGGTGCCGTCGAGGGCCACGTTGGACCAGACGTCGTGCCGGGAGGTGGCCGGCAGGATGACGAGGGCGTAGCCGCGGGCGAGCGCGGCGGAGGTGGCGGCCCGCGCCATCTCGGCGAAGTACGCGAATTCGGTGAAGGTGAAAGGTTCATCCCCGTACGTCGTCACGGTCAGGCCGATGAGGCCCGACTTTCCGGTACGGAGGGTGCGGGCGGCGGCGGAGGGGCGGTAGCCCAGCCGGTCGGCCACCTCGCGGACGTGGCGGCGGGTGGCGTCCGGCAGCCGTCCCTTGCCATTGAGCGCGTCGGAGACGGTGGTGATGGACACCCCCGCGGCGGCGGCCACGTCCCTGATCCCGGCCCGGCCCTGTCGGCCGCCGACCCGCCGGGTGGTCTCGGCCCGGCTCACGTGATGCTTCCCTGCTGCTGTCATGGCGAGCCGATAGTAGGGCTCGGACGGCAGGGTGGTTCAGGTGCATATGCACGGGTTGACAGGCACGTTTCTGCTTGGTTCGCCACCCCTAATGACCTTGGAATTGAAGGTATTTGACGATTTCGTCCAAGGGTGGGGCCTGTCGGCGGGTACGGGCATGCCAAAACGAGGCGGCGACTGGCCGCTCGCAACTCACCTGCACGAGGGACGCGCGCCACGGCGCGGGCCACCGGCGCGCGCATATATGCGCGCGCTCCCCCTGTGTTCCTGGCGCCCGCCATTCTCGGATCGGCGGAATCCTCATATGGTGAGCAGTATTGAGTCGACGGAGACGTCGACGGGACGGTCGAGGAGGACCTGCGGTGAGCGAGAAGAGCCCGAAGCTGCGCGCCGAGCTGGACGGCATCCCCACCTACAAGCCCGGCAAGCCCGCCGCACAGGGCGGGGCCGTGGCTTTCAAGCTGTCCTCGAACGAGAACCCCTACCCGCCGCTTCCGGGGGTCCTGGAGACGGCGGTCGAGGCCGCCGGCCGCTTCAACCGCTACCCGGACATGGCGTGCACCGGCCTGGTGAACGAGCTGGCCGAGCGCTTCGGGGTGCCGGCCGAGCACATCGCCACGGGCACCGGCTCCGTGGGCGTGGCCCAGTCGCTGATCCAGTCGACGGCCGGCCCGGGTGACGAGGTCATGTACGCCTGGCGGTCCTTCGAGGCCTACCCGATCATCACGCAGATCTCGGGCGCCACGTCCGTGCAGGTCCCGCTGACCGACGGGGACGTCCACGACCTGGACGCGATGGCCGCCGCGATCACCGAGCGGACGCGGCTGATCTTCGTTTGCAATCCCAACAACCCGACCGGCACCGCCGTGCGCCGCGCCGAGCTGGAGCGGTTCCTGGACCGCGTGCCCTCGGACGTCCTGGTGGTGCTGGACGAGGCCTACCGCGAGTTCGTCCGCGACACCGACGTGCCGGACGGCATCGAGATCTACCGCGACCGCCCCAACGTCGCCGTGCTGCGTACGTTCTCCAAGGCCTACGGCCTGGCCGGACTGCGCGTCGGCTTCGCGGTGGCGCACGAGCCGGTCGCGGCGGCGCTGCGCAAGACGGCGGTGCCCTTCGGCGTCAGCCAGCTGGCACAGGACGCCGCGGTCGCCTCGCTGCGCGCCGAGGACGAGCTGATGGGCCGGGTCGGGTCGCTGGTGTGCGAGCGCAACCGCGTGCACGAGACGCTGCTCGCGCAGGGCTGGACGGTTCCGGACACCCAGGCCAACTTCGTCTGGATGCGGCTGGGGGAGCGGACCGCCGAGTTCGCGGCGGCCTGCGAGAAGGCCGGTGTGGTGGTCCGGCCCTTCGCGGGCGAGGGCCTTCGGGTCACGATCGGTGAGACCGAGGCGAACGACCTCTTCCTGCACACGGCGGAGGCCTTCTTCAAGGAGCTGTAGTCGAAGGAGCTGTAGTCGTCAGACCAGTTCCACGCGGATGGGGTCGCCGTCTCGGACGGTGGCCAGGAGGCGGGGGTCGCCGTCGAACGAGCCGAGCACGTTGCACGGGCTCGCCAGGCGGCTCTCGCCTCCGCGCGAGATGGGCGTGGGGCCGTAGGGCAGCGCGAGCGCGTCGCCCTCGGTCCAGAAAGCGACCGTTCCGGGGTCCACGACCTGCCGGGCGTCGTGCTCCAGGTCCACGGAGACGCCCGTGTCGAAGTAGACCTCCTCGCCCCAGGTGTGCGCGGAGGCGGAGATCGGGAGGGCCGCGGCCAGCGCCTTGCTGGTCGGGGTCTCGTCGAGGGTCGCGGTGAGCAGGCCCGCAGGCCATGAGATTCGAATCTGCATGGCCACATTCAACAATCTGTTGAATTTCTTGGCTAGGGGTCCAGAGTGCCGGGGGCGCCAGGGGGTACCCCGCCTGTTTCCGGCCAAAGCCGGTAGGACATAATGCTTGTGAATGTGAACGCGTTCACAAGCGTGTCCTGCTTCCTCCCGTTATGGGAGGGAACCCGCCAGGCAGACTGCCCGCTGTGACCACGGCGACGACAAGGAGAAGACGACGTGGACCTAGCTTTGGCGCCTGAGACATTGGCGCGCTGGCAGTTCGGCATCACCACCGTCTACCACTTCCTCTTCGTTCCGCTCACGATCTCGCTCGCCGCGCTGACCGCCGGCCTGCAGACCGCCTGGGTGCGCACCGAGAAGGAGAAATACCTCAGGGCCACGAAGTTCTGGGGCAAGCTTTTCTTGATCAATATCGCGATGGGTGTCGTCACCGGCATCGTCCAGGAGTTCCAGTTCGGCATGAACTGGTCCGACTACTCGCGATTCGTGGGCGACATCTTCGGAGCGCCGCTGGCCTTCGAGGCGCTGATCGCCTTCTTCTTCGAGTCGACCTTCATCGGTCTGTGGATCTTCGGCTGGGACAAGCTGCCCAAGAAGATCCACCTGGCCTGCATCTGGATGGTCTCGCTCGGCACCGTCCTGTCCGCGTACTTCATCCTCGCGGCGAACTCCTGGATGCAGCACCCGGTCGGCTACCGCATCAACGAGGAGCGGGGCCGGGCCGAGCTCACCGACTTCTGGCGCGTGCTCACCCAGGACACCGCGCTCACCCAGTTCTTCCACACCATCACGGCCGCCTTCCTGGTCGGCGGCGCCTTCATGGTCGGCATCTCCGCCTTCCACCTCGCCCGCAAGAAGCACGTCCCCGTGATGCGCAGCTCGCTGCGGGTCGGCCTGGTCGTCATGATCATCGCCGGTATGGGCACCGCCCTCAGCGGGGACATGCTCGGCAAGGTGATGTTCAAGCAGCAGCCCATGAAGATGGCCGCCGCCGAGGCCCTGTGGGACGGCGAGGCCCCCGCGCCCTTCTCCGTCTTCGCCTACGGCGACGTCGACAAGGGCCACAACAAGGTGGCCATAGAGATCCCGGGCCTGCTGTCGTTCCTGGCCAACAACGACTTCGACTCCTTCGTCCCGGGCATCAACGACGTCAACAAGGCCGAGCAGGAGAAGTTCGGCCCCGGCGACTACCGGCCCAACATCCCCGTCGCCTACTGGGGCTTCCGCTGGATGATCGGCTTCGGCATGGCCTCCCTCGGCATCGGCGTGCTGGGGCTGTGGCTGACCCGTAAGCGCTTCCTGCTGCCGCCCGCGCTGCGCACCGGAGAGGACGAGGTCCCCCATCTCGTCCTCTTCAAGAAGGCGCTCAGCCCGAAGTTCTCGCAGCTCTACTGGCTCGTCGCGCTCTGGACCATGTGCTTCCCGCTGCTCGCCAACTCCTGGGGCTGGATCTTCACGGAGATGGGCCGCCAGCCCTGGGTGGTCTACGGAGTCCTGCGCACCAGGGACGCGGTCTCGCCGAACGTCTCGCAGGGCGAGGTGCTCACCTCGATGATCGGCTTCACGCTGCTCTACGCCGTGCTCGCCGTGATCGAGGTCAGGCTCCTCGTGAAGTACGTCAAGGCCGGCCCTCCCGAGCTGACGGAGGCCGACCTCAACCCGCCCACCAGGCTCGGCGGGGACGACAAGAACGCCGACCGGCCGATGGCCTTCTCGTACTGAGGCAGGAGGGAGCACACCATGCAGCTTCACGACGTCTGGTTCGTACTCATCGCCGTCCTGTGGACCGGCTACTTCTTCCTGGAGGGCTTCGACTTCGGAATCGGCGTACTCACCAAGCTCCTCGCGCGCGACCGCACCGAGAAGCGGGTCCTGATCAACACGATCGGGCCCGTCTGGGACGGCAACGAGGTCTGGCTGCTCACGGCGGGCGGCGCCACCTTCGCCGCCTTCCCCGAGTGGTACGCCACCCTCTTCTCCGGCTTCTACCTGCCGCTGCTGCTCATCCTGGTCTGCCTGATCGTCCGGGGCGTCGCCTTCGAGTACCGGCACAAGCGGTCCGGGGAGCGGTGGCAGACCAACTGGGAACACGCCATCTTCTGGGCCTCGCTGATCCCCGCCTTCCTCTGGGGCGTGGCCTTCGCGAACATCGTGCGCGGGGTGAAGATCGACCAGCACATGGAGTACGTCGGAAGCCTCTTCGACCTGCTCAACGTGTACGCGCTCCTCGGCGGACTGGTCACCCTCACCCTGTTCACCTTCCACGGTGCGGTGTTCGCCTCGCTCAAGACCGTCGGTGACATCCGGGACCGCTCGCGTGCGCTGGCGACCCGGCTGGGTGTGGTGGCGGCCGTGCTGGCCCTGGCCTTCCTCATCTGGACCCAGGTCTCGCGCGGTGACGGCCGGAGCCTGATCGCCATGGCCGTCGCCGTGGCCGCGCTGGTCGCCGCCATCGGCTGCAACCTGGCGGGCCGGGAGGGCTGGTCCTTCGCGCTGTCGGGGATCACCATCGCGGCGGCCGTCGCGATGCTCTTCCTGACGCTGTTCCCGAACGTCATGCCGTCCTCGCTGAACGAGGCGTGGAGCCTGACGGTCACCAACGCCTCGTCCACCCCGTACACCCTGAAGATCATGACCTGGTGCGCCGGTGTGGCCGCTCCGCTCGTGATGCTCTACCAGGGCTGGACGTACTGGGTGTTCCGCAAGCGGATCGGTACGCAGCACATCGCCGACGCGCACTGAGCCGTGCGCGACCCCCGCCCGACCCTGCCGAGGGGATGTTTCACGTGAAACCGATCGACCCGCGCCTGCTCCGGTACGCCCGCTCCACCCGCCTCTTCCTGGGGGCGGTGGTGGCTCTCGGGCTCGCCGGGGCGGGGCTGGTCGTCGGCCAGGCGATGCTCATCGCCGAGATCGTGGTCGGAGCCTTCGAGCGGGGACTCGACGCGGGGGACCTGCGGACGCCACTGCTGCTGCTCGCGGCAGTGGCGCTCGGGCGCGGGCTGGTGGCCTGGCTCACCGAGCTGGCCGCGCACCGGGCCGGTGCGGCGGTCAAGTCGGAGCTGCGCGGCCGGCTGCTCGACCGGGCCGCGGACCTCGGGCCCGTCCGGCTCGGCGGGCAGCGCACCGGATCCCTGGTGTCCCTCGCCACCCGCGGAGTGGACGCGCTCGACGACTACTTCTCCCGCTACCTGCCCCAGCTGGGGCTCGCGGTGGTGGTGCCGGTGGCGGTCCTCGCCCGGATCGTCACCGAGGACTGGGTGTCGGCGGCCATCATCGTCGTCACCCTGCCGCTGATCCCGCTGTTCATGATCCTCATCGGAATGGCCACCCAGAGCCGGATGGACCGGCAGTGGCGGCTGCTCTCGCGGCTGTCGGGCCACTTCCTCGACGTGGTGGAGGGCCTCCCGACACTGAAGGTCTTCGGGCGGGCCAAGGCGCAGGCCGAATCCATCCGCAAGATCACCGACGACTACCGCCAGGCCACGATGCGCACGCTGCGCATCGCCTTCCTCTCCTCCTTCGCCCTCGAACTGCTCGCCACCCTGTCGGTGGCGCTCGTCGCGGTGACCATCGGCATGCGGCTCGTGCACGGGGAGCTGGACCTGTACACGGGCCTCGTCATCCTGATCCTGGCCCCGGAGGCCTATCTGCCGCTGCGGCAGGTCGGGGCCCAGTACCACGCGGCCGCCGAGGGACTGGCCGCGGCGGAGGAGATCTTCGCGGTCCTGGAGACCCCGGTCCCCGGCCAGAGTGCCGGGGCCGCCGTCCCGGCCGCCGCACCGGTCATCGAGCTCGACGCGGTCGAGGTCCGCCACGAGGGCCGCAGCGCTTCCTCCCCCTGCCCGGTGTCGCTCGTCGTCCGGCCGGGCGAGTGCGTGGCCCTCACCGGACCGAGCGGGGCGGGCAAGTCCACGCTGCTGAACGTGCTGCTCGGCTTCGTCACGCCGACGGCCGGGCGGGTACGGGTGGGCGGCACGGACCTGGCCGAGCTCTCCCCCGCACAATGGCGGGAGCGGATCGCCTGGGTGCCGCAGCGGCCGCACCTCTTCGCCGGAACCATCGCCGAGAACGTCCGCCTGGCCCGGTCCGGGGCCGACGACGACGCGGTGGAGGCGGCGCTGCGGGACGCCGGGGCCTGGGAGTTCGTCTCCGCCCTGCCGCGCGGGACGCGGACCCTGCTCGGCGAGGGCGGCGCCGGCCTGTCCGCGGGGCAGCGCCAGCGGCTGGCCCTGGCGCGGGCGTTCCTCGCGGACCGGCCGGTGCTGCTGCTGGACGAGCCGACGGCCGCCCTGGACGGGGAGACCGAGGCCGCGGTCGTGGACGCCGTGCGGCGTCTCGCGGTCGGGCGGACCGTGCTCCTCGTGGTGCACCGCCCGGCGCTGCTGGCGGTCGCCGACCGGGTGGTGGCGGTGGGCGAGGGTGCCGCCGACACGGCGGCGCAGAGCACCTCCCCGGTCCCGGGCACCGCGCCGGCCCCGCGCACCGCGGCCGGGATGTCCGATCCCGGGGAGTGGATCCTCGGGACCGCCCGGGAACGGGCCGGCGGCGGGGGCGCGGAGACCGGCGGCGGGGACCCCCTGCGCCGGGTGCGGGCCGTGGCCGCGGCATGGCAGGGACGGTTCCGGCTCGGCCTGCTGCTCGGTGCGCTGGCCGTCGGGTGCAGCGTCGGGCTGATGGCCGTGTCCGGATGGCTGATCTCCCGGGCGTCCGAGCAACCGCCCGTGCTGTACCTGATGGTGGCCGTCACGGCGACGCGGGCCTTCGGCCTGGGGCGGGCCGTCTTCCGCTACGCCGAGCGCCTGGTGTCGCACGACGCCGTCCTGCGGATGCTGGCCGATCTGCGGGTCGCGGTGTACCGGAGGCTGGAGCGGATCGCGCCCGCCGGACTGCGCGAGCAGCGGCGCGGTGACCTGCTGTCCCGGCTGGTGGCCGACGCCGACGCCCTCCAGGACTACTGGCTGCGCTGGCTGTTGCCGGTGGGCACCGCGGTGCTCGTCGGCACCGGATCGGTGGCCTTTACGGCCTGGCTGCTGCCCGGGGCGGGCGCGGCGCTCGCGGTGGGGCTGCTGGTGGCCGGGATCGGGGTTCCGCTGGTCAGCGGGGCCTGCTCGCGCAGTGCGGAGCGGCGGCTCGCGCCCGCCCGGGGCGAGCTCGCCACCCGGGTGGCCGACCTGCTGACGGGCACCGCCGAGCTCACCGTCGCCGGGGCCCTCGCCGACCGGAAGTCCCGGGCGCGGGACGCCGACGGGGCGCTCACCCGGATCGCCTCGCGCGGGGCCGCGGCCGCCGGGCTGGGCGGCGGGCTGTCGGCCCTGGTGTGCGGGCTCACCGTGGTGTGCGCCGCGTTCGCCGGTGCCGGCGCCGTCGCGGACGGCCGGCTGTCGGGCGTGGCCATGGCGGTGGTGGTCCTGACCCCGCTCGCCGCGTTCGAGGCGGTCGGCGGGCTTCCGACGGCCGTCCAGTACCGGCAGCGGGTGCGCCGTAGCGCCGAGCGGGTGTACGAGGTCATCGACGCGCCCGTGCCCGTCGCCGAGCCGGCCGAGCCGAGGGAGCTGCCCTCCTCGCCGTTCCCGCTGCGGCTCACGGGACTCGCCGCCCGCCACGCGGGCCAGGAGCGGGACGCACTGCACGGGCTGGAGCTGACGCTGGAGGCCGGGCGCCGCATCGCGGTCGTCGGGCCCTCAGGCTCGGGCAAGACCACGCTGGCCCAAGTCCTGCTGCGGTTCCTGGACCCGCGCGAGGGCGCGTACACGCTGGGCGGGACGGACGCGCGCGGCTGCGACGGAGATGCCGTACGCCGCTTCGTGGGCCTGTGCGCCCAGGACGCGCACCTCTTCGACAGCTCGGTCCGCGAGAACCTGAGGCTGGCCCGGCCCGGCGCGGACGAGGTGCAGCTGAGGGAGGCGCTCGCCGCGGCCCGGCTGCTGGAGTGGGCCGACGGGCTGCCGGACGGGCTCGACACCCTGGTCGGTGAACACGGGCAGCGGCTCTCGGGCGGCCAGCGCCAGCGGCTCGCCCTGGCCCGGGCCCTGCTCGCGGACTTCCCCGTGCTCGTCCTCGACGAGCCGGCCGAGCACCTGGACCTGGCGACCGCGGACGCCCTGACGGCGGACCTGCTGGCGGCGACCGAGGGACGGGCCACCGTGCTGATCACGCATCGGCTCGCCGGGCTGGACGCGGTGGACGAGGTGCTCGTGCTGGACCGGGGCGCGGTCGTGCAGCGCGGGGTGTACGCGGAGCTGGCGGCCGTCGAGGGTCCGCTGCGGAGCCTGCTGGAGCGGGAGCGGCGGGCAGGTGCGATTCCGGCCGACTCCATGGGCTGACTTTCCCTCCTAAACGGGACTAACTAGGCTCAAGAACATGTCAGTGGAGGAGTCCCAGGAATCGTCGGAGCCCGCCCGTCACGCACAGGACCCGATGGAGGCCGCCACCCGGGCCACCCGCAGCCTCCAGGGGCTGTCCACCGAGCTGACCGCTCGGGTCCCGCAACTGCTGGAGGCCATGCGCTCCGTCGGGACGGGTCTCGAACTGCACTCCACGCTCGACCGCATCTGCGAGACGGCCGCCGAGCTCGCGGACGCCCGCTACGCGGCGATCGGCGTCGTCGACACGGACGGCCCCGGACTCTCGGACTTCGTGACCTTCGGGCTCAGCGCCGAGCAGGCGCAGCGGATCGGCCACCGTCCGGACGGCAAGCGTGGCCTGCTCGGCGCGCTGATCTCCCACCCCGACACGGTGCGGCTCGCCGATCTGACGAAGGATCCGCGCTCGGCGGGCTTTCCCCCGCACCATCCGCCCATGAAGACCTTCCTCGGCGTCCCGATCAGGGTGCAGGGGGAGATCTTCGGCAACCTCTACCTCGCCGAGAAGAACGGCGGCGGCGATTTCAACGACTACGACGTCCACATGGTCCGGGTGCTGGCCACCGAGGCGGGCATCGCCATCGGCAACGCCCGCCTGTACGAGGCCGCCACCCAGCGGGAGCGCTGGATCGACGGATCGGTGGCCGTCACCACCGCACTGCTGTCGGGCGGGGACGCGGACGACGCCCTGGCGGTCGTCGCCGAGCAGGCCCGCCACCTCGCCGACTCGGCGGCGGGGATCGTGATGCTGCCGGCGGAGGAGGGCGGGATGGAGATCGTCGCCGTCTCCGCCGACAACCCGGCGACCTCGCTGGGCGTGGTGATCCCCGCCGAGAGCCCGGTGGTGGTCCAGCTCCTGCGGGGCGAGCCGGTCTTCACGGAGGACGCCTCCGTCGATCCCCGCATGATCAGCAGGCTCACCAGCCCGTACGGGCCCTGCATGATGCTCCCGCTGCACAGCGGCGGGCGGGTGCTGGGGGCGCTGGTCACCCCGCGGGCCCGGGGCAGGAGGCCCTTCACCGAGGCGGAGCGGACCCTGGCCACGCAGTTCGCCTCCCAGGCCGCCCTCGCGCTGATGATGGCCGAGGCCCAGCGCGACCGGGAGCGGCTCGCGGTGTTCGAGGACCGCGACCGGATCGCCCGTGATCTGCACGACCTGGTCATCCAGCGGCTGTTCGCCACCGGGATGATGCTGGAGGGCGCGCAGCGCCGCTCCATCGTCCCGGAGGTCCGCGACGGCGTGGGGAAGGCCGTGGACGAGCTGGACGTGACGATCCAGGAGATCCGCACCGCGATCTTCGCTCTCCAGCAAGGCCCGGCGGAGGCCCCGTCCGGGCTGCGCACGCGTGTGCTGCGGGAGATCAACATGGCCGCCGTCCCGCTGGGCTTCAAACCCGCGCACCGGTTCGTCGGGCCGATCGACGCGGCCGTGGGCGAGCTGGTCGGCAAGAACCTGATCGCCGCCTTGCGCGAGGCCCTGTCGAACGCCTTCCGGCACGCGGACGCGTCCCGGATCGAGGTGGTGGTCGACTCCACCGTCAGCCTCTCCGACGGCCGGCCCGGGGTGCGGTTGGAGGTCGCCGACGACGGGGTGGGCATCCCGGAGGGCGGGCGCCGCAGCGGTCTGCGCAACCTGCGCCGCAGGGCCGAGTCCCTGGGCGGCTCCAGCTGGTACGGCCCGGGGATCGCGGAGGACGGCGGCGGGACCGCCCTGGTGTGGGAGGCCCCGCTCTAGAAGGTCCGTTCCGTGTGGCCCGGGCCGGGTGGAACGTTCAGGCGCGCGCGGCGTGTTCGGCGAGGATGCGCTCGATGACGACGGCGACCCCGTCCTCGTTGTTGTCCACGGTGCGGCCCGAGGCGGCCGCGATCACGTCCGGGTGGGCGTTGCCCATCGCGTACGAGGAGCCGGCCCAGCGGAGCATCTCGACGTCGTTGGGCATGTCGCCGAAGGCGACGACCTCGGCCGGGGAGATGCCGCGCTCGGCGCAGCACAGTTCCAGGGTGCTGGCCTTGGACACACCGAGCGCGCTGATCTCCAGCAGGGCGGTCGGGCTGGAGCGGGTGATCGAGGCGTAGGCTCCGGCGGCCGAGCGGGCCAGGGCGAGGAACTCGTCCGGGGTCAGCTCGGCGTGGTGCGCGAGCAGCTTGAGCACCGGTGCGGAACTTTCGTCCGCCTCCTCACGCAGCAGCTTCTCGGCGGTGGCGACGGTGGCGCCCGGGTCCTGGAAGAAGGGCGGGTAGGCCGGCTCGTAGTTGATGCCGGTGGTCATCTCGACCGCGAAGGAGGTGCCGGGGACGGCCGCGCGCAGGGTGTCGACGACCGTGAGCGCGGTGGCCCGGGGCAGGGCCCGCACCTGTACGAACTCCCGCCCGGCGTGCAGGTCGACCACGGCGGCCCCGTTCGCGCAGATCGCCAGGCCGTGTCCGTGGACGTGATCGCTGACCACGTCCATCCAGCGGGCCGGGCGGCCTGTGACGAAGAAGACCTCGATTCCGGCCTCTTCGGCGGCGGCGAGCGCGGCCACCGTGCGCAGCGAGACGGATTTGTCGTCGCGCAGCAGGGTGCCGTCGAGGTCGGTGGCGATGAGTCGGGGTGCGGGGAAGGGCCCGTCCGGGCGCTGGGGAGCCGAGGTCACCGCTCCATCTTCGCCCATGGGTTCCCACCCGTTCACCATGATCGGGAGGAGATGTTTCACGTGAAACCTGGCTCACAGCGCGGGAGCGGTTCGCACCGTAGGCTCGGCGCCATGAGTCTTCGCTTGAGCACCGTGATCCTGCCGGTCCGTCCGTGGCACGACGGCGGCCGTGACCAGTGGGAACGGGCCGAGCGGCTCGGGTTCCACACCGCCTACACCTATGACCACCTGACCTGGCGGACCTTCCGCGACGGCCCCTGGTTCGGCGCGATGCCCACCCTGACCGCCGCTGCGGCCGTCACCGACCGGATCCGCCTGGGCACGCTGGTCACCTCACCGAACTTCCGGCACCCGGTGACCCTGGCCAAGGAGCTGATGTCCCTGGACGACATCTCCGGCGGCCGGATCACCCTCGGTATCGGCGCGGGCGGCAACGGCTTCGACGCGACGGCTCTGGGGCAGGAGGAGTGGAGCCCGCGTGAGCGCGCGGACCGCTTCGCCGAGTTCGTCCCGCTGCTGGACCGGCTGCTGACCGAGCCCGCGGTGACCCACCAGGGCACCTTCTACTCCGCGGAGGAGGCCCGCAACATCCCCGGCTGCGTCCAGCGCCCGCGCCTGCCGTTCGCCGTCGCCGCGACCGGCCCGCGGGGTGTGAAGCTGGCGGCCAGGTACGGCCAGGCCTGGGTGACCGCGGGTGACCCCAAGGTCTTCGAGGGCACGCCCGAGCAGTCGCTGGAGGCCCTGCGCGGTCAGGTCGGCAAGCTGGAGAAGGCCCTGGCGGAGATCGGGCGGGAGCCCGGGTCCATCGAGCGGGTCCTGCTGACGGGGTTCACCCCGGAGCGCAGCAGCATGCTGGAGTCCGTGGACGCGTTCGTCGACTTCGCCGGCCGCCACCGCGAGCTGGGCTTCACCGAGCTGGTCGTCCACGCCCCCATCCCGGACTCCGTCTTCGCGGCCGACGAGAGCGTCTTCGAGCGGATCGCCACCGAGGCGCCCTCCCAGCTGGGCGTCTGACGACCGGCTCCCCGCCCTCCGGCCGGGGTTCCCGCGCGGCTACTGGAAGCGCAGGAACTCCGGCGGTACGGCGTCCGCCAGCCATACCCCGTTGGCGCTGACCCGGAAGACGTGCCCGGCCGCGCGCATCGCGCCCGCGTCCACCGCGAGGACCACCGGGCGGCCCCGGCGTGCCCCCACGCGGGTCGCCGTCTCGCGATCGGGCGACAGGTGTACGTGGTGGCGGGCCATCGGGCGCAGGCCCTCGGCGCGGATCGAGTCAAGGGCCCGGGCGACGGTGCCGTGGTAGAGCCACGCGGGCGGTTCGGCCTCCGGCAGGCCCAGGTCCACCGCGACGGTGTGGCCCTGGCTGGCCCTGATCCGGGTGCCCTCGACGGCGAACCGCTGCTTGTCGTTGGCGGCGACCACGTGATCCAGCTCGGCCCGGCTGAAGGGGAACCTGTGCGCCGCCGCCGCGCGGAGCAGGTCGTCGATCTCCACCCAGCCCTGCGGGTCGAGCGTCAGTCCGATGCGTTCCGGCTGATGCCGCAGGTGTTTCGAGACGTATTTGGACACCTTCACGGCACGTTTCTCGTCCATGTGCCCAGCGTGCCGCCTTGATCGGGTCTCCGACAGGCATTTTCCCCCTCGGCGACGTCTGAGGCCCCTCTATCGCCATTCCAAGATGCGGAATATATTTTCCGCTGTACGGCTATCTAGAGGGAGAAACTATGACAAATAAGGCTTCACTGCTGCGGCGCACGGCTGCCGAGCTCATCGGCACCGCGAGCCTGCTCGTGGTGGTGATCGGGTCCGGCATCCAGGCCGCGTCCCTCAGCCGCGACACCGGTGTCGCCCTCGTCGCCAACTCGCTCGCCTCCGCCATCGGCCTGGGTCTGATCATCACCCTCTTCGGCCCCCTGTCCGGCGCCCATCTCAACCCCGTCGTCACCCTCACCGCCTGGTGGGCCCGGCGCGCCGGCGGCGAGGGGCTCGACGCCCGGGAGGCCTTCGCCTACGCCGTCGCGCAGACCGCCGGGGCCGTCGGCGGCGCCGTCCTGGCCGAGGTGATGTTCGGCCGCACCCCCGGGGCCTTCTCCACCCAGGTCCGCGACGGCGGCCATCTGCTGATCGGCGAGATCGTCGCGACCGCCGGACTGGTCCTGGTCATCCAGGGACTCGGCCGCATCGGCCGCCCGAGGCTCGTCCCGGTCGCGGTCGCCGCGTACATCGCCGCCGCGATCTGGTTCACCTCCTCGGGCTCCTTCGCCAATCCGGCCGGCACGATCGGCCGCGCCTTCAGCGACTCCTTCACCGGCATCGCCCCGCAGTCGCTACCCGGGTTCGTCGCGGCGCAGCTCGCCGGCGGCGTCCTCGGCCTCGCCCTGGCCACGCTCCTCTACGGGCGGGAGCGCGGCCGGGTGGCGTCCGGTCCGGCGTCCTCCGGGCAGCCGGACGTGCAGGGTCCGTTGGCCGATATGCCCCGCCCCGGCGCCGGGTTCGAGGCGATCGTCTGACGCGCCCCCCGTGTTGCCCACAGGAAAAGGGGAGTTGTCCACAACCGTTTCGGCGGGTTTCGCCGTCATCTGAGCGATTCGCCCTGGGGGTCGCCTGTGGACTACCGATCGAGCATTACCGGCCGCCCCTGCTGGCCAGATCGTTCATCGTCCGGGCCTGGAGCTCGCGTTCCGTCGCGGCCCGGACGAACTCCGCCACGTGCTCCGGCCCCACCAGCTCCTGTACCGCCCGCACCGTCTCCGCGGGCAGCGCCACCGGTGCGGGCCCCGTCGGCTGGAGCGCGCCCGGGGCACCCAGGTGGCGCTGGAGGTGGCGGGTCGCGAACAGCCGCATCGCCCGCGCCAGTTCGGCGTCGACCGTCTGCTGGGCCAGGGGTCGCAGCCGGCGCACCATCGTCGCCGCCTCCGCCGCGTCCGAGTCCGTCGGCGGCACCTGCCCGAGGTAGCGGCCGAAGACGTGCTCGGTGGTGAACTCCAGGAAGCGCGAGGCGATGTGCTCCACCTGCCCGCGCAGTTCCCGCAGATGACCGGTGATCGCCCCGAGGGGCACCCCGGCCGCGTACAGCTCCGCCGCGACCGCCAACTCCTGCGGGGAGGGCACCAGGAACTCGTCCGGGCGGCCCGGGATCCGCTCCAGCACCCCGAGCTCGCAGGCCTCGTCCACCGCGCCCTCGTCGGGCAGGCCGCCGAACCGCGCGTCGAGGTCCTCCCGGCTGATCCGGTCGGCCTCCTCGTCGGTCCACGGCCCGTGCACCTCCGCGACCAGGCCGAGTACGCCGCCCAGCCCGCGCCCGGCGTCCCACGCCTCCAGCAGCTCCTTGATGGAGGCCAGGGTGTAGCCGCGGTCCAGCAGGTCCGCGATCTGGCGCAACCGTGCCAGATGCGTGTCCCGGTACACGTTGGACCGGCCCCTGCGCTCGGGCTTCGGCAGCAGGCCGCGGTCCTGGTACGCACGGATCGTGCGCACGGTCGCCCCGCTGTGGTGGGCCAGATCCTCGATCCGGTACTCGGCTGGCGCCTGATCGGACAATCCCGGCTCCCTACGACATGGCGGCTGGGCCGACCGCGCCCGCCGCGGTCCGGGCGGCAGGAGGCGCCGCCAGGTACTCGGCCGCGTTGAGCAGCGAGCCCTCCTGCGAGGGATGGTACGACCGCCGGATGGAGCGGGGTACGTCCGTGCCGGGCCCGGTGCGCGGCGGACCCGGACTCCGGCCGGCCGGAGCCCGGTTCACAGCCGGGGTTCCAGCCTCGCGATCCTCCGCAGCGTGTTCGGCATGAACCGGGACATCCACAGCGCGCCCTTGGACTCGGGGGTCACCGGCACGACCGCCCGGTTCTCCACCACCGCCCGCAGGACCGCGTCGGCGACCTTCTCCGGCGGGAAGTTCCGCAGCCCGTACAGCCGCGAGGACCGCTCCTGGCGGCGCTTCTCCTCGGCCGCGTCCACCCCCGCGAACCGGGAGGTGGCGGTGATGTTGGTGTTCACGATGCCCGGGCAGATCGCCGAGACCCCGATCGACCGGGACGCGAGCTCCGCGCGCAGGCACTCGCTCAGCATCAGCACCGCGGCCTTGGAGGTGCTGTAGGCGGGCAGGGTCCGCGAGGGGAGATAGGCGGCGGCGGAGGCGGTGTTGACGATGTGCCCGCCCTGACCGCGCTCGGCCATCTGCTTCCCGAAGATCCGGCAGCCGTGGATGACCCCCCACAGGTTCACGTCGAGGACCTTCTTCCAGTCCTCGGAAGAGGTGTCGAGGAAGGATCCCGACAGCCCGATGCCGGCGTTGTTCACCAGCACGTCGACGATGCCGTACTCGGCGGCGACCTTGGCCGCGAGCTTCTCCATCGCCTGTTCGTCGCTGACGTCGACGCACTCCCCCCAGGCGTCGGCGGCGCCGACGAGCCGGGCCATCTCGGCGGTGCGGGCGGCCCCCTCGCCGTCCCGGTCCACGGCCACGACCCGGGCCCCGGCCTCGGCGAAGGCGAAGGCGGTGGCCCGCCCGATGCCGCTGGCGGCGCCGGTGACGAGCACCAGCTGCCCCGCGAACCGGTCGGCGTACTTCCCGGGGGCCTTCTGCTCCGGGGCCTTCGCCGTGGGCTCCTCCCGGGCGGTGACGAACTCGCCGATCCAGGCGGCCACCTGGTCGGGCCGGGTCCTGGGGATCCAGTGCTTCGCCGGCAGGGTGCGCCGCACCAGGTCGGGGGCCCACCGCTCCAGGTCGTCGTAGAGCCGCTCGGAGAGGAAGGCGTCCCCGGTCGGGGTGATCAGCTGCACCGGCACGTGCGCGAACGCGTCGGCGCGCGGCCGGCGCAGGCGCGGCCGGACGTTGTCGCGGTACAGCCAGGCACCGTGCGCCGCGTCCGAGCGCAGCGAGGCCGTCGGATAGGCGGGGCCGACCGGGACCTCCTCCAGGCGGGCCAGGATCTTCGGCCAGCGCTTGCCCAGCGGCCCGCGCCAGGCGAGCTCCGGCAGCACCGGGGTGTGCAGCATGCCCACGTACCAGGACTTCGAGCCCTGGTTCAGCAGCTGGGCGGCCCGGCGCGGGGTGGGCCGGGCCATCCGCTTCTTGATCCAGTGCCCGAAGTGGTCGAGGGAGGGGCCGGACATGGAGGTGAAGGAGGCGATCCGGCCCTCGGTGCGGGCGACCGTCGCGAACTCCCAGCCCTGCACGGATCCCCAGTCGTGGCCCACCAGGTGCACGGGCCGGTCCGGGCTGACGGCGTCCGCCACGGCCAGGAAGTCGTCGGTCAGCTTCTCCAGGGTGAAGCCACCGCGCAGCGGGACCGGAGCCGAGGACCGGCCGTGGCCGCGCACGTCGTACAGCACCACGTGGAACCGGGCCGCGAGCCGCTCGGCCACCTCCGACCAGACCTCCTTGCTGTCCGGGTAGCCGTGCACCAGCAGCACGGTGGGCCGGTCCGGCTCGCCCAGCTCGACGACGCACAGCTCGATCCCGCCCGTGCTCACCCGGCGCTCGCGCGCGCCTGCCAGGGCCGTACCGCTCATCCCGCTCATGCCGCCTTCTCCTCGGTCCAGCGCCGCACGTGCGGCAGGTCGTCGTCCAGCCAGAACGCGCTCTCCTCGGGATCCCGGGAGTCGGTGACGACCAGGATCTCCTCGAACTTCGCCCCCGTGCCCCGGAAGCCCAGGTGCGGCTCCACCGCCCACAGGCCGGGCTGCGGCGGGTGGTCGGAGAAGCGGTAGGGGCTCCACAGCGGGGACCAGCCCTCGCGGTGGCCGTGCAGGGCGTCGGAGGCCAGCCCCTTGAGGGACTGGACGCCGAACCCGAACGCGGTCGGGGACCAGCGGTGCTCCGCTACCCGGTCCACCTTGTGCGCGATCACTCCGAACGGATAGGCCCGGTGCCGGTTGGCGTACCCCTGGCGGGTCATCAGCCGTTCGACGTTCTCGTAGATCTCACGCAGCGGGCGGCGCTCGCGCACCTGCTCCAGGATCAGCGCGCGGTGCGGCCGCAGGTCGGACATCAGCCGGTCCTGCACCGGATTGAGGCCGAGGCTGCCCGAGTAGCCGATGTCGGCCGCGTAACCGCGGTGGACCGGCGCCATGTCGAGGATGAACGGCATCCCCGGCTCCAGCCTCCGGTTGGTGGGGAAGAACTGGAGCGGAATCCTGAAGCCCGCGAAGGCGGTGCGGTCCCCGAACCACGCGAAGGGCAGGTGGAACCAGTCCCGCACCCCCCGCTCCCGCAGCCACTCGCGCTGCATCCGGGCCGCCTCGCGCTCGGTCACCCCGGGGCGCAGCTGCGCCGCCACGGTCTCGGCGCACTCGTACGCGAGGCGCTGGACCTCCCTGAAGCCGCGCAGCTCGGCGGTGAGCCGCACCGGGCCGCGTGCGGTGCGTTCCCTCGTGTCCGTGTCCCCAGCCATGCCAGCCGTCCGTCCCTGTTAGCCGTACGCGCCGAAAGTTGACACTGATGAATGTGACAATGACCGGAGATCACGTCAAGGGTCGTGCACGGACCTGTGGACAACTCCGCGGCCCACCCGGCCGGCGTCAGCCCCGCGTCAGGGTCCGTAGTCCTCAAGGCGGAGAGAGGGTCCCGCTCCAGGTCTGACGACCCGGCCGGGCCCCGCCACTAACGTCGGACCCGTGACTGTCATCGCGACCGAAAGCCTGAGCAAGCGGTACCCCCGAGTGACCGCCCTCGACCGGCTCTCCCTGGACATCGGACCCGGAGTGACCGGGCTCGTGGGCGCCAACGGAGCCGGCAAGTCCACGCTGATCAAGATCCTGCTCGGGCTGTCCCCGGCCACCGAGGGGTGCGCCGCCGTCCTCGGACTGGACGTCGCCACGCACGGCAGTGCCATCCGCGAGCGCGTCGGCTACATGCCCGAGCACGACGCCCTGCCGCCGGACGTCTCGGCCACCGAGTTCGTCGTCCACATGGCGCGGATGTCCGGGCTGCCGCCGACGGCCGCCCGCGAGCGGACCGCCGACACCCTGCGCCACGTCGGGCTGTACGAGGAGCGCTACCGCCCCATCGGCGGCTACTCCACCGGTATGAAGCAGCGCGTCAAGCTGGCCCAGGCGCTCGTCCACGACCCGCAGCTGGTCCTCCTCGACGAGCCGACCAACGGCCTCGACCCGGTGGGCCGCGACGAGATGCTCGGCCTGATCCGCCGCGTCCACACCGACTTCGGCATCTCCGTCCTGGTCACCTCCCACCTCCTCGGCGAGCTGGAGCGGACCTGCGACCACGTCGTCGTCATCGACGGCGGCAAGCTGCTGCGCTCCAGCTCGACCAGCGACTTCACCCAGACCACGACCACCCTGGCGGTCGAGGTCACCGACTCCGACGCGCACCCGGACGGAACGGCCGCCCTGCGCAAGGCGCTGACGGCGGCGGGCATCACCCTCCACGCGGGCGAGGAGCAGGGCCTGCCCGGAGCCGGCCACATCCTCCTCGTCGAGGCGACCGGCGAGGACACCTACGACGTCGTGCGCGACACCGTCGCCGACCTCGGTGTCGGCCTGGTCCGCATGGAACAGCGGCGCCACCACATCGCGGAGGTCTTCCGCGAGAGCGACCAGTCCGCGCAGCGGATCCAGATCCAGCAGAGGGGAGCCGGTACCGATGGCGCCTGAGACCTCCACCCAGATCCACAACATCGGCTACCGGTCCTACGACGGTCCCCGGCTCGGCCGCTCCTACGCCCGCACCTCCCTGTTCTCGCAGTCGCTGCGCGGGGCGTACGGGCTGGGCCGCTCCGCCAAGTCCAAGGTCCTGCCGATGATCCTCTTCGCGGTGATGTGCGTCCCCGCGCTGATCATCGTCGCGGTGGCCATCGCGGTGCCCGGCTCCACCGACCTGCCGATCAAGTACACGACGTACGCCCTGACCACCCAGGTGGTCATCGGCCTCTACCTCGCGTCCCAGGCGCCCCAGTCGGTCTCGCGGGACCTGCGCTTCAAGACGGTGCCGCTGTACTTCTCGCGGCCCATCGAGCGGGTGGACTACGTCCTGGCCAAGTACGCCGCGATGGCCTCGGCCCTCTTCATCCTCACCGCCACCCCGCTGCTGATCATGTGGATCGGCTCGCTGCTGGCGAAGTTCGACTTCGGCCACCAGACCAAGGGATTCGGGCAGGCACTGGTGTCGGTACTCCTGCTGTCGCTGCTCTTCGCGGGTCTCGGCCTGGTCATGGCCGCGCTCACCCCCCGCCGCGGTTTCGGCGTGGCCGCGGTCATCGCGATGCTGCTCATCCCCTACGGCGCCGTCTCCACCGTGCAGGCGGTCGCCTACGGCACCGGGAACACCGGCCCCATCGAGTGGCTGGGCCTCTTCTCCCCGATCACCCTGATCGACGGCGTGCAGACCGCGTTCCTCGGTGCGACCTCCGCCTTCCCGGGCGGCGAGGGCCCCTCGGCCGGCATCGGCTTCGTCTACCTGCTCGTCATCCTCGGCCTCATCGCCGGCTCCTACGCCGCCCTGATGGCCCGCTACCGGAAGGCCGGGCTGTGACCACCATCGACATCGACCACGCCTCTCGCTGGTTCGGGAACGTCGTCGCCGTCAACGACGTGACCATGCGCATCGGCCCCGGCGTCACCGGCCTCCTCGGCCCCAACGGGGCGGGCAAGTCCACCCTCATCAACATGATGGGCGGCTTCCTCGCCCCCTCCACCGGCACCGTCACCCTCGACGGCGCCCCGATCTGGCGCAACGAGCAGGTCTACCGCCAGATCGGCGTCGTACCCGAGCGCGAGGCGATGTACGACTTCCTCACCGGACGGGAGTTCGTCGTCGCCAACGCCGAGCTCCACGGGCTCGACGACGCGGCGGCCCAGCGGGCGCTGGCCACCGTCGAGATGGAGTACGCCCAGGACCGCAAGATCGCCACGTACTCCAAGGGCATGCGCCAGCGCGTGAAGATGGCCTCCGCGCTGGTCCACGAGCCATCGGTGCTGCTGCTGGACGAGCCCTTCAACGGCATGGACCCGCGCCAGCGCATGCAGCTCATGGACCTGCTGCGGCGGATGGGCGACGAGGGCCGGACCGTCCTGTTCTCCTCCCACATCCTGGAGGAGGTCGAGCAGCTGGCCTCCCACATCGAGGTGGTCGTCGCCGGCCGGCACGCCGCGTCCGGAGACTTCCGCAAGATCCGCCGCCTGATGACGGACCGCCCGCACCGCTACCTCGTCCGCTCCTCCGACGACCGGGTGCTCGCCGCGGCCCTGATCGCCGACCCGTCGACCGCCGGCATCGAGGTCGACCTCAAGGAGGGCGCCCTGCGCATCCAGGCCGTCGACTTCGGCCGGTTCACCGAGCTGCTGCCCCGGGTCGCCCGGGCACACGGCATCCGGCTGCTGACGGTCTCGCCCTCCGACGAGTCCCTCGAGTCGGTCTTCTCCTACCTCGTCACGGCCTGAAAGGAGCTGGCAACCACCATGTACGAGCCCACCGTCGCCCGGCTCACCTACCGGGCCCTGCTCGGCCGCCGCCGGGCCGCGATCCTCTTCGCGCTGCCCGCCCTGCTGATCGTCATCTCCGTCGTCGTCCGCTTCTTCACCGGGGTGGACGACAAGGTCGCCGCGGAACTGCTCGGCGGCTTCGCACTCGCCACGATGGTCCCGCTGATCGGCGTCATCGCCGGCACCGGGGCCATCGGCCCGGAGATCGACGACGGCTCGATCGTCTACCTGCTCTCCAAGCCGGTGAAGCGCCCGACGATCATCATGACCAAGCTGATCGTCGCGATCGCCGTCACGATGGCCTTCTCCGCCGTCCCCACGCTGATCGCGGGCTTCATCCTCAACGGCAACGGCCAGCAGATCGCCGTGGCCTACACCGTCGCGGCGCTCGTCGCCTCGATCGCCTACAGCGCCCTCTTCCTGCTGCTCGGCACGGTCAGCCGGCACGCGGTCGTCTTCGGCCTGGTCTACGCCCTGATCTGGGAGTCCCTCTTCGGCAGCCTCGTCTCCGGTGCCAAGACCCTCAGCGTCCAGCAGTGGGCCCTGGCCCTGGCCGAGAAGATCGCCGGACAGGGGTACGTCGACTCCAGCGTCGGCCTGCCCACCGCCGTGCTCCTGCTCGTCGCGGTCACCGTCGGCGCCACCGCGTACGCGGGCCAGAAGCTGCGCCGCCTCACCCTGGCCGGCGAGGAGTAGCCGGCGCAGGTCCGAAACCCGTGCCCCGCCCGGCCCACCGGCCGGGCGGGGCACGGCCGTACGGGGCATCATCGGGGCATGATCGAGCACACCGGACCCGAGCCGTCCAGGCCCCTGCGGGCCTGGATACGTTCCTCGCCCGGCACGCACATATGGCTGCTGATCGTGGCTCTGACCAGCGTCGTCGTGGCGATCGCCCCGGACCGGCTCGACCACGTGCTGCTCCACCGCAACAGCAGCAACATCCACCAGCTGGTCAAGTACCCCTTCCGGGCCCTCGTCAGCAGCGCCTTCTGGATCGAGAACCCGGCTTCGCTCCCCCTCTACGCCCTGCTGTTCGAGGTCTTCCACGCCACCGTGGAACGCTGGCTCGGCACCCTGCGCTGGCTGGTGATCGTCGCGACCGCCCATGTCGTCGCCACCCTCGCCAGCCAGAAGGTCCTCCTGATGGCCATCCAGGACAACCGTGCGCCGCACAGCATGACCCACGTCGTGGACATCGGCGTCAGCTACGGGCTCGCGGCCTCCGCCGGCGTCCTGACCTACCGGCTCCCGGACCCCTGGAGATGGCTGTACCTGGCCGGGGTCGTGGCCTTCTTCGGGATTCCCCTCGTCACCGGCGGCACCTTCACCGACCTCGGCCACGCCATCTCGCTGGCCGTCGGGCTGCTGGCCTGGCCGCTGACCCTCCACCCGGAGCCCCAGGGGGACCGTGTTTCACGTGAAACATGAGCCGGTCCTCCCGACCGGCCGCGCCCGCGGAAATTCGCTGGTAAGGGGCGTGCGGCCCCGGCACAGTGGGAACCGCGGGGAGCAACAAAAGGTCCGGGACAGCCACTTCGAGCGCGCCTCACGGCGCGGGCTGTTCCGGACCCTCTGCATGGCGGAACGTCAGGCGGCGCCCAGAAGGCGCTCCAGCACCACCGCGATGCCGTCCTCCTGGTTCGAGGTGGTCACCTCGTCGGCCACGGCCTTCAGGTCGGCGTGGGCGTTGGCCATCGCGACACCGTGCGCGGCCCAGCCGAACATGGGGATGTCGTTGGGCATGTCGCCGAAGGCGATCGTCTCGGCGGCCTTCACCTTCAGCCGCCGGGCGGCGAGCGACAGCCCCGTGGCCTTGCTCAGCCCCAGCGGCAGGATCTCCACTATCCCCGGCCCGGCCATCACGATGTCGACCAGGCTGCCGACGGTCTCCCGGGCCACCTTCACCAGCTCGTCGTCGCCCATCCCCGGGTGCTGGATGTACAGCTTGTTGAGGGGTGCGCTCCAGACGGCCGTGGTGTCCTCCAGGTAGAGCGCCGGGAGGCCCTCCTGCACCTGGTAGCCGGGGCCGAACAGGACCTCGCCGTCCACCCCGTCCCGGCTGGCGGCCAGCGCCAGCGGTCCCACCTCGGCCTCTATCTTCGACAGCGCCAGACCGGCCAGCTGCCGGTCCAGCGTCACCGAGGTCAGCAGCCGGTGCGCCCCCGCGTCGTAGACCTGAGCGCCCTGACCGCAGACGGCGATCCCCTTGTAGCCGAGGTCGTCCAGCACGCTCCGGGTCCAGGGCACGGCCCGGCCGGTGACGATGATGTGCGCCGCGCCCGCCGCGGTGGCCGCGGCGAGCGCCTCACGGGTGCGCTCCGAGACGGTGTCGTCGTCACGCAGGAGCGTGCCGTCGAGGTCCGTCGCGACGAGCTTGTACGGGAACGGGGCCGGGCTCACTTGGCGATCGGCTCCAGGACCTCACGGCCGCCCAGGTACGGGCGGAGCACCGGGGGGACCCGCACGGAGCCGTCGGCCTGCTGGTGGTTCTCCAGGATGGCGACGATGGTGCGCGGGACGGCGCAGAGGGTGCCGTTCAGCGTGGACAGCGGAGCGGTCTTCTTGTCCTCGCGGTAGCGGATCTGCAGGCGGCGGGCCTGGAAGCCGTCACAGTTCGAGGCGGAGGTCAGCTCGCGGTACTTGCCCTGGGTCGGGATCCAGGCCTCGCAGTCGAACTTGCGGGAGGCGGAGGCGCCCAGGTCGCCCGTGGCGACGTCGATCACCTGGAACGGCAGCTCCAGGCTGGTCAGCCACTGCTTCTCCCACTCCAGGAGACGCTTGTGCTCGGCCTCGGCGTCCTCCGGCGCGACGTACGAGAACATCTCGACCTTGTCGAACTGGTGGACGCGGAAGATGCCGCGGGTGTCCTTGCCGTACGTACCGGCCTCGCGGCGGAAGCACGGCGAGAAGCCGGCGTACCGCAGGGGCAGCTTGTCGGCGTCGATGATCTCGTCCATGTGGTACGCGGCGAGCGGGACCTCGGAGGTGCCGACCAGGTAGTAGTCGTCCTTCTCCAGGTGGTACACGTTCTCCGCGGCCTGGCCGAGGAAGCCGGTGCCCTCCATGGCGCGCGGGCGGACCAGCGCCGGGGTGAGCATCGGGATGAAGCCGGCCTCGGTGGCCTGCGCGATCGCGGCGTTGACGAGGGCGAGCTCCAGCAGGGCGCCGACGCCCGTCAGGTAGTAGAAGCGCGAGCCGGACACCTTGGCGCCGCGCTCGACGTCGATGGCGCCCAGCGCCTCGCCGAGCTCCAGGTGGTCCTTGGGCTCGAAGCCCTCGGCGGCGAAGTCGCGGATCGTCCCGTGCGTTTCGAGGACGGCGAAGTCCTCCTCGCCGCCGACGGGGACGTCCTCGTGGACGATGTTGCCGAGCTTGAGCAGCAGCTGCTTGGCAGCCTCGTCCGCCTCGTTCTGCTCGGCCTCCGCCGCCTTGACGTCGGCCTTGAGCCGCTCGGCCTTGGCCAGCAGCTCGGTCCGCTCGTCGGGAGTGGCCTTGGGGATGAGCTTGCCGAGGGACTTCTGCTCATTGCGCAGTTCGTCGAAGCGCATGCCGGAGGACCTGCGGCGCTCGTCGGCGGAGAGCAGTGCGTCGACGAGGTCGACGTCCTCTCCGCGGGCGCGCTGCGAGGCGCGCACACGGTCAGGGTCTTCACGGAGCAGCCGGAGGTCAATCACCCCTCCAGGCTACCGGTCTGGGCTTCCGTGGATCACACCGATATCACGCTGCGTGTCATTATGTCCCGATTGGACTGAAAGCAAATCCCTCGCCCCGATGGCCGGATGACGCCCCTCGGGATCGCTGAGGGGCGCTGATAAAACCGGCCCGATTCTCCGAAAAAGGGGCACCGTGGGGCGCGGCGGGCGGGGCTTGAGCAGCGTCGGGGGATGCTGCCTTGTCCACAGAGATTCCCTCCCCACCCCCTTTATCCACAGGCTGTGCGCCGTATCTGTGGACACGGAATGAGATCAATAGCGATCCTTGAGCGGGCAGCGCGGTTCGGGGTCCAAACCACCCTCACACACTCATTCGGGTGGGAATGGCTCGCTCCAAAGAGTTGATCGGCGATACGGGGGTGACGCCGTTCACCTCTCGCTTCCCAGCGCGAAACCTGAGTCGCCCGACCGATTTGTCGACCTTGTCGTGCCGCTCTGTCGACTTGTCCCCAGGTTCCCCTCTCGCCCTGTGGATAACTCTGTGGACAAGTGGACGGAACGGGGGACGCGCTAGGCCCGGCCGTCGAGGCAGCGCGCCAGCCAGTCGGAGGCCTCCGTGAAATCGCCGTCCGAGGTCCCCGGCCGCGTCGCGCGCACCTCACTCAGAGCGACCCCCGCGCGCGGGTAGGAGCCCAGGAAGCGGACCTGGGGACAGGTCCGCCGCAGCCCCATCAGGGCCTCGCTCACCCGGCGGTCGGAGATGTGGCCCTCGGCGTCCACGGCGAAGCAGTAGTTGCCGATCCCCTCGCCCGTCGGCCGGGACTGGATCAGCATCAGGTTCACCCCGCGGACGGCGAACTCCTGGAGGAGCTCCAGCAGGGCGCCGGGGTGGTCGTCGCCGAGCCACAGCACGACGGAGGTCTTGTCGGCGCCCGTGGGGGCGGCCGGTCGGGCGGGCCGCCCGACCAGTACGAACCGGGTCTCCGCGTTCTGCGCGTCGTGGATCTCGGTGACCAGCGCCTCCAGCCCGTACGTGGCCGCCGCGAACTCTCCCGCGAAGGCCGCGTCGAACCGGCCCTCCTGGACCAGCCGTGCCCCGTCGGCGTTGGAGGCCGCCGACTCCCACACGGCGTCGGGCAGGTGCGTCCGCAGCCAGTTGCGCACCTGCGGCTGGGCGACCGGGTGCCCGGTGACGGTCTTGATGTCCGACAGCTCGGTCCCGGGCCGCACCAGCAGCGCGAACGCGATGGGCAGCAGCACCTCGCGGTAGATCATCAACGGCTCGCCCGAGGACAGCTCGTCGAGGGTGGCGGTGACCCCGCCCTCCACCGAGTTCTCGATCGGCACCAGCGCGGCCGCGGCCTCGCCGGCCCGCACGGCGTCCAGGGCGGCCGGGACCGACACCATCGGGACGAGCTCCCGGGTGGCGGCTTCCGGCAGGGTGCGGAGGGCCGCTTCGGTGAACGTGCCCTCGGGACCGAGATAGGTGAAGCGCGTGGCCGACATGCGGTCAGCCTAATGCCGGGCCGCCGGCCGCCGTGGCGCTGTTCACCCTTCGAGCAGCCGCTGCCCGACGTACTCCCCGGCGCGCGGGCCGGGCGGTACGGCGTACAGCCCGCTCGACTCGTGCCGGATGAACTCCGACAGCGCGTCGCCCCGGTCGAGCTTGCGCTGGACCGGGACGAACCCGCGCAGCGGATCGGCCTGCCAGCAGATGAAGAGCAGACCGGCGTCCGGGGTGCCGTCCGGGGCGATCCCGTCGTGGAAGGAGAACGGCCGCCTCAGCATGGCGGCGCCGCCGTTCTGCGCCGGGGCGGAGATCCGCGCGTGCGCGTTGGACGGGATCACCGGCTTGCCGTCGGGGCCGAGCTTGTCCAGGGCCAGCGGGGTGGTCTCGCCGCCGCCGGTCAGGGGCGCACCGTGGGCCTTGGTGCGGCCGATGACCTGCTCCTGCTGGGCCTGGGACTGCTTGTCCCAGTCGTCCAGCAGCATCCGGATCCGGCGGACGACCGCGTACGAGCCCCCGCCCATCCAGGCGTGCTCGGCGGGGCCGGGTCCGGCGACGGGAACGAAGATCCGCTTCTCGAAATCGGGGTCCGCGGGCTTCGGGTTTCCGGTGCCGTCGACCTGGCCCATGAGGTTCCGGGCGGTCATCGGAGAGGCGGTGGCCCCGGGGGAGCGGTTGAAGCCGTTCATCTGCCAGCGCACCCGGGCGGCCTCACCCGCGTCCTTCTGGAGGGCGCGCAGGGCGTGGAAGGCGACGAGGCCGTCGTTCGAGCCGATCTGCACCCACAGGTCGCCGTTGCTGCGCTGGGCGTCGAGGCGGTCCGAGGAGAAGTCGGGCAGCGGGTCGAGGGCGGTCGGGCGGCGGGCGGCCAGGCCCGTGCGGTCGAAGAAGGAGTGGCCGAACCCGAAGGTGACGGTGAGGGAGGACGGGCCCGCGTCGAGGGCGATGCCGCTGTCCGCCGTGGGGGCGGTCTCCCCCGCCATCAGCCGCCGGGCGGTCTCGGACCAGCGGCGCATCAGCGCGGCCGCCTCCGTGCGCCCGGCGCCCGGCGCCAGGTCGAAGGCGAGGACGTGGCCCTTGGCCTGGAGCGGGGTGGTGATGCCCGCCTGGCGGTCCCCTTCGAAGGCGACCGCGGTGGCGCCGAGGGAGGCCAGGGACCCGGCCGCGCCGGGGGCGGCGGCCGGGGTGTCGGTGACCGCCGAGTTCACGAGGGCGCCCCCGGTGGCGCCGAGCGCGAGCCCGACGGCGCCTGCGGCGCCGACCGTGCCCAGCAGCCGGCGCCGGGAGATCTCGATGTCGGGGGTGCTCGCGGTGGTGCTGTCGGTCACGCTGTTCAGCCGATCTTCACGTTCTTCTGGACGGTCGTCTGGTCGATGTCGGAGGTGCGGACGGTCACGTCGATGCGCCATTCGCCGGTGAGGGGAAGCTGCACCCCGGACGCCGTCCAGTGTCCGGGAGCGGCGCGGTCCGGGGTCACCGGCAGCGGGCCGATCTCCTTGGCCGGGAGGGTGAAGGAGATCTTGATCTCGGGCAGGTCGGCGGGCTTCCCGTCGGGGCCGTCGGCCCACAGGTGGAGGGTGTTGGCGCCGACCCGACCCGGGTCGAGCTCGACCCGGACGCTGCCCTTGCCGTTCTGGCCGCCGGTGTCGTACGGCAGGGTGATCTTGATCGCGCGGTCGGGCACGGCGGTGGCGGCCGAGCCCCGTCCGGCCTCCTGCTCCACGGCGCGGCCCGGCTCGGTGCCGGTCAGGACGGTGGTGACGGCGAGCAGCACCACGGCCACCCCGGCCTCGGCGAGCACGGAGCGGCGCAGGCCCGAGCGGCCGGGGTCGGCGTCGCGCACCTGGTTCTCCAGGGCCTTCTCGCGGGCCGCGGCCTGCCGGGCGAGCTGTGCGGCACGCTTCGGGTCGACGGGCTCGCCGGCCTGGGCGGGCTCGGCCGGCTCGGTGCCCTCGGCAGAACCGGCAGAACCGGCAGAACCGGCCGACCCGGCCGACCCGGCGGACCCGGCGGAGGCGCTCCCGGTCGACGTTTCACGTGAAACATCGCTCCCCGCCCCCACCGCGGCCGGCTCGGCGACCCGCTCCTCCACCACGGTGTCGGCGAGCTTGCCGGTCCACTTGCGGGAGAAGGAGGCGACGGTGACGAGGACGGCCACCAGGGCGACCTTGATCAGCAGCAGCCGTCCGTAGCTGGTGCCGGTCAGCGCCGACCAGCTGCCGAGCTGCCGCCAGGACTGGTAGACGCCGGTGGCGGTGAGGACCAGGACGCTGATGAAGGCGACCCGGGAGAAGCGCCGGACGGCGGACCGCTCGATGTCAGGCGCCGTGCGCAGGGCGACGAGCAGGGCGGCGAGACCGCCGAGCCAGGTGGCCACGGCCAGCAGGTGCAGGATGTCGACCGGCATCGCGATGCCCGTCTGGATACCGGTGGAGGCGTGTTCGGCGAGTGCCCAGGTGGCGGCGATGCCGGCGGCCACGACCGTGCCGCCGATACCGAGCCCGAACGCCAGGTCGCCGGTGTCCTTGGCCTCCTCGGGGGTCTGCGCGCCGGCGTTCTTCTGGCGGCGCGCGTAGGCGCCGAAGAGGACGGCGATGAACAGCGCGGCCGCGCCGAGCAGCAGCAGCCGGGACACGAAGGAGGCGCCGGTCTTGGTCTCCAGGACGGCTTTGAGGCCATCGAGGTCGAAGGCGTCCGCGACCTTGCCCGACCCGGTGTACGGGGTGCGGAGCACCAGCATCGCCAGGGTGGCGGCGGTGAGGGTGACCCAGCCGCGCACCACCAGCTTCTGCAGCGGGCGCTCGGCGGAGCCCCGGCGCCAGCACAGCAGGATGAAGGCGGAGGCGCCGACGAGGACGGTGAAGCCGGCGTAGGCGGCGTAGCGGGCGATGCCGTACGCGATGCCGACGGGGCCGCCGCCGGCCTTCTGCGCGGGCAGGGAGACGGAGGTCGCCGAGGGGGCGCCGACGGAGAAGGTGAAGGCGCCGGAGACCGGGTGGCTGTCGGCCGACACGGCCTGCCAGGCGACGGTGTAGGTGCCGTCGGGCAGCCCCGAGTGCAGGGCGGTGCCGTAGCGGATGACCGATCCGCTGCACATGTTCCGCAGCTCGCCGGTGTCGACGCGCTTGCCCTGCGGGTCCATGACGCGGATCGAGTCGTCACCCATGGCGACCTCCTCCGAGAAGGAGAGGGTCACCTGGGCGGGCGCCGTGGCGACCACCGCCCCGTCCTTGGGGTCGCTCGCGGTGAGTGCGGCGTGCGCCGTGGCCGGGGCGGCCGCGGTGAACAGGGCTGCCAGCAGGGCTGCGAGAACCAGCGCCAGCCGCGGCAGCGATGCCGTGGCGCGGACGCGGAAGGGAGGGGGAGCGGGGGCGGTGGCCGTCATGGCGTGTCAGTTCCTCGGTCCGTCAGTGGGCGGTGGAGTTCTGGGCGTTGTACGTCCGTTCCTTGACGTCCAGCTCGACCTTGACCGGATCGGCCTTCTCGAAACGCAGCTCGACGGTGACCTTGTCGCCGACGTTCGGCTTGTTCTTGAGGCCCATGAACATGATGTGGTTGCCGCCGCGCTCCAGCTTCAGCTCTCCGTCGGCGGGCACGTCCATGGACTGGACCTGCTGCATCTTCTGGTCCTTGGTCTCGTGGACCTGGAGGTCGTCCGAGAGCGGGCTGGTGACGCCGACCAGCTTGTCGGCGGTCTTCGAGTCGTTCTTGATGACCATGAAAGCGCCGGCCATCTTGTCGTTGACCGGTTCGGGCATGTAACCGCCGCTGACGGTCATCTTCGGCTTGGCCGACTCCCCGGCCTGCGCACCTGCGCTCGCGTTCGACGAGGAGCCGGAGCCCGAGGAGGAATCCGTGGAGGAGGAGCAGCCGGATATGGCGAGCGCGGCCGTCAGGGAGAGGGCGGCGGCGAGGGTGCGGGTGGTGCGGGCGTTCACGGGTTCTCTCCCTTGATGATCTTCGGCAGGTCCTTGGTGTAGTCGTCGACGGTCGTGCCCTCGCCGTAGAGGACGTAGCCCTCGTCGGTCTTGGGCGAGAACGCGATGACCTGGGCCCCGTGCATGGAGACGACGCTGCCGTCGGCCTCCTTCTTCGGGGCCTCGATACCGATGCCGAGGGAGCGGGCGGCGGCCTGGATGGTGCTGAAGTCGCCGGTGAGCCCGGTGAACGCCGGGTCCTGGGCCCTGAGCCAGGCGCCGAGGGACTCCGGGGTGTCCCGTTCGGGGTCCGTGGTGACGAAGACGACCTGGAGCTTGTCCCGGTCGGCCTGGGGGAGCGCCTTCTTGGCGACGGCGATGTTGCTCATCGTCAGCGGGCACACGTCGGGGCAGTTGGTGTAGCCGAAGTAGATGAGCGTCGGCCGGCCCTTGGTCTGCTCGCGCAGGTTCCACGGCTTGCCGGTGGTGTCCGTGAGGACGAGGTCCGGCTTGTCGAAGGGGCGGTCGAGGACGGTCGCGGCTCCGGCCTTCTTCTCGCCGGTGATCTGCGTGACCGACCCGTTGTTCTTGGCCGGTCCACCGCCGCAGGCGGTGAGGGTGAGCGCGGCCGCCGCCGCGAGGGCGGCGACTGTCACACGTGGGGTGCGCATATGGAGATGTCCCTGGGATCGGGGGTGCTACGGATGTTCTCGACGGGCCGGGAGAGGCCTGTCCACGGGCCCCGTAGGGCCCGTGACGACAGACCCCGCGGGCCCGGTGGGTCAGGCGGAGCGGCGGCGCGAGGCGATGCCGAAGGCCACCCCGCCGAGGCCGATGACGATGCCCGCGATGCCGAGGGCGCGCGCGGTGGTGTCGGAGCCGCTCTTGGGGGCGGCCTCGTCGTGCTTCGCCTCGTCCTTGCCGGCGCCCTTGGCGTCGGCCGGCTTGGCGTCGTCGTGGCCGTCCGCGGGCTTGGCGGCGGTGAGCTTCAGCACCGGCGCGGGGGTCTGCGGCTCGGGGGCGCCGTCCTTGGACTCCTCGATCCAGCGGACGACCTCGTTGTTGTCGTAGGTCTGGATGGCCTTGAACACCATCTTGTCGGCGTTGTCGGGGAGCTTGCCGACGGAGACCGGGAACTGCTGGAACTTGCCGGGCTCGATCTTCCCGCCGGTCCAGGTGACCTTGGTGACCACCTCGTTCACCTGCTTGCCGTGCACGCTCAGCGGCTTGTCGAGCTTGGTCTTCTCGACGGTGGAGGTCCAGCCGGGGATGTCCTGCGGCATGACGGAGGTCAGCGGCTGGTCGACCGGGAAGTTGACCTCGAGCTGGGTGGTCGAGGCGTTGTCGCGCTCGTTGGGGACCTTGAAGTTGATCGTCGCGTAGCCGCCCTTGGCGGCCTCGCCGGGCTGCACGCTCACGTGCGCGAAGGCGGTACCGGACAGGGCGAGGACGGCGCCGGCGGCGAGGGCGGCGGCGAAGGAGACGCGAGAGGTCTTCATGGCAGAAACACTCCACAGAGCAGTGGTGAACGGTGGGTCCGCACGCGCGGGCGCGCGCGGAGGTCACGGCACCGGTGCTCCCGCCGGGTGTCCCGGGGAGTGGAGGTGCCGCGTCAGGCTGCGAGGACGAGCGCAGCCGGCGGCCCACGCCGGATCACGGTGTGCAGGAGTGCGTCCCGGCCGGTCGTCACGGCGGGCGCGGAGGCGGTCCGGCGGGCCCGGGGGCCGCGCGCGGGAGCGCCGAGGAGCCCGGCCGTGAGGACCCGTACGAAGGCCAGCGCGGCGCGCAGCGGACGTATCGGGTCGGCTTCGCCCGACAGCCGGGACAGCTCGACGAGCCGGAACAGCGCGGCGTCGCCCCGGCCCAGCAGCCAGCCGGCCGCGAGCGCGGCCAGCAGGTGGCCGAGCAGCATGGCCGGGCTGAAGAGCCCGATCTCGGGGGCTCCGGCGGAGGCTCCGGCCAGGTGCATGTGGCCCATGTGCCCCGACGCGGCCGTCTGCGCGGCCAGGGCGGCCGGGTCCAGCCCGGCGGCCTCCAGGATCCGGCGGGCGTCGGCCGGGCTCAGCGGTACGGAGTTGCCCCCGCAGACCAGCTGGGCGGCGAGCGCCGCCAGCGAGGTGTCGGAGCCCGCGGCCGGGGCCTGTGCGACGGCGGCGCCGTGCTGGCCGAGGCCGAACAGCGTGTGCAGCCCGAGCTGGCCCACGGCCAGTCCGGCGGCGATGCCCGGCCGCGAACGGCGGCGTCCCGCGAGGGGGGCCGCGATCGCGAAGACGGCGGCGAAGGCCAGGGCCAGCGCCCACCACGGCACGGTCGCGCAGGAGGCCACGGCGTGGCCTGCCGCGGACAGCACGACGCAGACCGCGGTGAACACCGCGGCCCGTGTGGTCCGGAGCCCCGCTCCGGCGCGCGTCGTGTGGGTGGCAGACATGGCCGGGCCATCATCGCACTGGGCCCGGGCGCTGCCTACGGCAGGTGCTGGAGGGACCCTATGGTTCCGGTGTGCGACGGGTGCCCGGTCGGTGCGCGGTCAGCGCGTGGTCAGGGCCCGGACCGGGCCCTGACGGCGTCCGCGCCGGGCGCCGGCCGCCGGCTGACGGCCCGCTGACGAGGGGCTCCGGCCGTACTGCCCGGGCTCGGCCGGCTCCCGTCCCGGCTCGGCCGGACCGTGCGCCTACGCAGCTGATACACGCCGGACGCACATGCCGCATCGGCCGAATGAGGGCTGTGCCGGCCGCCGGGGGCTTACGCGCCACCGGGGGCGGCAATAGGTACCCGTATGAGCATCTGGTGGTCTCTCCACTTGCGGCGCGAAGCCGCGAGCGTGCCGCTGGCCCGGCGACTGCTGCTGGGGACGATGGAGACCGCGGGGGTGGACCCGGACATCTCCTACGAGCTGTCGGTCGCGCTGAGCGAGGCGTGTGCCAACGCGGTGGAGCACGGCGGCCGCGGCGGTCCGGTCGGGGGCCCGGTCGGCGTCCCGGCCGACGACGTCCTGGACGGCACCGAGGCGTACCACGTCACCGCCTACCTCGACGGGGACCGCTGCCGCATCGAGGTCGCCGACTCGGGTCCGGGGTTCCCGCCCTCGACGGTGGCCCGCCGCAGACCCTCCCTGGCCGAGCACGGCCGGGGCCTGCACCTGATCGCGGAGCTCGCCGACGACGTCCGCCTGCGCAACCGGCCGGGCCGGGGCGCGGTGGTGAGCTTCGAGCGGATGCTGAAGTGGCGTGACGACGCACTGCTGAGGGTGTCCTAGGAACGCCGACGGGGCGGGGACCGATCCGGTCCCCGCCCCGTCGGTACGGCGGTGGCGTCAGCCCTTGAGGCGCGCCATCCAGGCCTCGACCTCGACCGAGGTGCGCGGCAGCCCGGCCGACAGGTTCCGGTTGCCGTCCTCGGTGACGAGGATGTCGTCCTCGATCCGGACGCCGATGCCCCGGTACTCCTCGGGCACGGTCAGGTCGTCGGCCTGGAAGTACAGGCCGGGCTCGACGGTCAGGCACATGCCCGGCTCCAGCGTGCCGTCGACGTAGGCCTCGGTGCGCGCGGCGGCGCAGTCGTGGACGTCCATGCCGAGCATGTGGCCGGTGCCGTGCAGGGTCCAGCGGCGCTGCAGCCCGAGCTCCAGGACGCGCTCGACCGGGCCCTCCAGCAGGCCCCACTCCACGAGCTTCTCGGCCAGCACGTGCTGGGCGGCGTCGTGGAAGTCACGGAACTTCGCGCCCGGCTTGACGGCGGCGATGCCGGCTTCCTGGGACTCGTAGACCGCGTCGTAGACCTTGCGCTGGATGTCGGTGTACGTGCCGTTGATCGGCAGCGTGCGCGTGACGTCGGCGGTGTAGAGGGAGTGGGTCTCCACGCCGGCGTCGAGCAGCAGGAGGTCGCCGGAGCGGACCGCGCCGTCGTTGCGGACCCAGTGCAGGGTGCAGGCGTGGGCGCCGGCGGCCGCGATGGTGCCGTAGCCGACGTCGTTGCCCTCGACGCGGGCACGCAGGAAGAAGGTGCCCTCGATGTAGCGCTCGGAGGTGGCCTCCGCCCTGTCGAGGACCTTCACGACGTCCTCGAAGCCGCGGACGGTGGAGTCCACGGCCTTCTGCAGCTCGCCGATCTCGAAGGCGTCCTTCACGGCGCGGGCCTCGGAGAGGTAGACCCGCAGCTCCTCGTCGCGCTCCTTGGTCACCTTGTCGGTGAGGGCGGACTCGATGACGGAGTCGTGGCCGCGGACGGCGCGGACCGGGCCGGTGGCCTCGGTCAGGGCCTCGGGCAGCTCGCGGACGTCCTTGGCCGGGATGCCCAGGAGCTGCTCGGCCTCGGTGAGGGAGTGGCGGCGGCCGACCCAGAGCTCGCCCTGGCCCGACAGCCAGAACTCGCCGTTCTCGCGGTCCGAGCGGGGCAGCAGGTAGACCGTGGCCTCGTGGCCGGTCTCCGTGGGCTCCAGGACCAGGACGCCGTTCTCGGTCTGGTCGCCGGTGAGGTACGCGTACTCGGTGGAGGCGCGGAAGGGGTACTCGGTGTCGTTCGAGCGGGTCTTCAGCCGGCCCGCGGGGACCACCAGGCGCTCGCCGGGGAAGCGGGCGGACAGCGCGGCGCGGCGGTCGGCGGTGTGGCCGGCCTGGGCGAGGGGCTCGAGCCCGTGCAGCTCGGTGTCGGCCCAGCCGGTGCGCATGCTCTCCGCGAGTTCCTCGCTGACGCCCGGGTACAGCCCGTTCTTGCGCTGCTTGTGCTTCTTCTGGGGCTGCTCTTCTTCCGGGGTCTCCGGGGTGAGCTCGTCAGCCACGTCATCTCCTCAGCCGCTACGACACGCACGGGTCCGGGTGCGAACCCCGTTCATCGTATGTGTGAGGAGGAGGCGCCCGGCCAGTCCTGTGACATACCAGTCAAAACGGGCGCCTGTCGGTGGGCCTCCGCCGCTCAGTCGAAGCGGGCCGCGAGCAGGACGACGTCCTCGCCGTCCCGGTACGGGTCGCAGGCGGCCGGGCCCGGCCCGTCCTCGGGGAGGAGCGTGCGCAGGATGTGGTCGCAGAGGGCCGCCGGGTCCTCCCGGGCGCCGCGCGGAGCCCCGGCGGCCGCCGCGTGCAGCCGGGCGTAGGCCCGGTCCATGGGGTCGCCGGTACGCCGCAGCAGACCGTCCGTGTACAGCAGCACCGTTTCTCCGGATGCGGGCTCGATCTCCACGCTGGGCGCTTCCCAGCAGGCCAGCATCCCCAGCGGCGCCGAGAGCGAGGTCTCGACGTACTCGGTGCGCCGCTCGCCGATCAGCAGCGGCGGCATGTGTCCCGCGCCGGCCAGGAGGATCTTGCGGGCGGCGGTGTCGCAGTACGCGAAGACGGCGGTGGCCGAGCGCGCGGGCTCGGTCAGGCGCAGCAGCAGCTCCAGGTCGGACAGGACCGCGACGGGGTCCTCCCCCTCCATGACGGCGTACGCGCGCAGCGAGGCCCGCAGCCGTCCCATCGCGGCCACGGCGCTCGGGCCGGATCCGCTGACCGATCCGACGGCGAGCCCCATGGCGCCCTCGGGCAGCGGCAGCGCGTCGTACCAGTCGCCCCCGCCGAGGGGGCCGCTGCGGTGCCGGGTGGCGAGCCGCACCCCGGGGATCCTGGGCAGCCGGCTGGGCAGCAGCTCCTCGGAGACGGTGGCCAGGCGGGTGCGGGAGCGGTCCACCTCCAGCATCCGGGCCAGGTGTTCGGCCCCGTGCCGGACGTAGAGGCCGACGAGGTCGCGCTGGCGGTCGTTCGGTTCGGCCTGTTCGTCGTAGAGCCAGACGGCCGCGCCGAGCCGGCCGGTGGCGTCGGCGGTCAGCGGCAGCGCGTAGCTGGCGGCGTAGCCGAGGCGGGCGGCGACCTCGCGGTGGCGGGGGTCGACGGGGGGTTCGTGGCCCGCGGCGCCGGGGGCGGCCGCCGCGCCGGGTTCCGGGAGCACCTCGGAGCCGCCGTGGGCGTCGGGGAGCCCGTCCAGGATGCGGCCGTACGAGGTGGCGCTGCGCGGCACCGTCTCGATGTGGCCGAGGTCGGCGCGGCCCAGGCCCAGGCCGATGGTGGAGGCGGGGCCGAGTCCGTCGGAGGGCTCCAGGACGACCAGTCCGCGGCGGGCGCCGACGAGGGCGGCCCCGGCGCGCAGGAACTCCCGCAGGGAGGAGTCGAGGTCGCGGGTCCGGGCGAGGCGTTCGGTGAGTTCGTGGAGGGTGGTGAGGTCGGAGACCATGCCCGCCAGCCGGTCCTGGATGACGCTGCTCGCGGCAGGCGGGGCGGCCTGTGCGGGGGCGGTCCGGGCGGAGGTGGCCGCCGCGGCGGACAGGGAGCCGGGCGCGGGCGCGACAGTGTGCGCCGACCCGTTGACTGCTGGATCGATTCCAGCCACTTTCGGCAGATGCGGGGCGCTCATGGCGTCCGCCTTTCCACCTGGTGCGATTCGCCATATAGCATCGCAAACCCCCAGATCGTGCTGCGCCGCCATCAATGGATCCACATCTACACGCACCCGAGGATCGATGTCCAGCATTGTCCCAGTGGGAATCCTGGTGTCCGTGGGACGGCAACTCACTGTCCAGCCAGGGGTAAAACTTGGCTGGAAAAAGCTGGAAGCGGACGGTTTTTGCGATCGACTGGACAGGCGCTTCCAGGGGTCCGGGTACGTAATCGCTAGTGCCCGGGGCCAGTTGGCGCCCCCGGCACCGCCGGGAACCGCCCGGCCCGGGCCGTCGTCCTAAGCGGCGGCAGCCGGTCTCGACACCGGTGCGGGTCGCTCGGACCGCTCGCTCCGGGCCCCCGCCGGACGTTTGACGGACCCGTAAGACAACTGCACGAACCGTGTGAACCTGCTTCTGGCGGATCAGTGACGCGAAACGTGTACGTGTGGTGAAGCACCGCTCACGTGGTGTGATGTGGCCCTCGACGTTCAACGGAAAGGAACGAGCGCTCATGCGCGAGATCCTCGGAAGGCGTCTCCAGCGGCTCCGCGATCGCTTGAAGTTCCCGCGCGGCGCCTCCCGTACCGCCGTGGAGGCCGGTGCCGGCGCGGCTCCGTCCCTCCTCGACGCGGCTTTGACCTGCGCCACCGTCCGGCAGTGGCCCGTACTGCCGGGCGTGGGCCGGGCCGGCGCCGACAGCCGGCGCTGCGCCTGTCCCGACCCCGACTGCGTGGTGCCCGGAGCCCATCCCTTCGACCCCGGGCTGCTCGCCGCCACCACCGACGCCCGGATGGTGGCCTGGTGGTGGGGGAAACGGCCCGCGGCCCCGGTGCTGCTGGCCACCGGCGGGGCCGCCCCGTGCGCGGTGAGCCTGCCGGCCAAGGCGGCCGCGCGTGCGGTCGTACGGCTGGACGCGCAGGGCATGCGGCTCGGTCCGATCGTCGCCACGCCCACTCGCTGGTCCCTGCTCGTGGCGCCCTACTCGCTGGAGCGGCTCGGCGAACTCCTGTACGCCAAGGACCACGTGCCCTCCTCGCTGCGCTTCCACGGTGAGGGCGGCTACCTGCTGCTGCCGCCGTCCCCGGCGTCCGGCGGCGGGCAGGTCCGCTGGGAGCGGGAGCCCGAGCCGCGGCACCCCGGTTCGGACGGCCTGTGGCTGCCGGAGGTGGAGGCGGTCGTGGACGCGCTCGTCGAGGCGAGCAGCGGTGCTCCCGGCGGCGGCAGCCGGCTCGCGTACTGAGCCCGAGCGCCCGGCACATCACTCGTACGGGTGTCACCACGGCGAGTTTCCAAGGGAATTGGGCGCGGGGATCTCCGTGCCCCATTCCCGCGTCGCTATCTTCGGCGAATGAATCTCCGCCTGATCGGTATCGGCGCCGGTGTGCTGATCATCTTGTCGCTTCCCCTGGCCGGAGCGATCGCCGGGCCGGATTTCGCCGGTCAGGGCGACGGAAAAGGCGGGGGGTTGCTCGCCTCGCTCGGCCTTTCCCACTCCGGCGCGCCGGACGCGGCGCACCCCGCCGGCGACCCCGCACGGCCCGGCCCGCCCGAGCAGCCCCGCACCGATGCGCGGTGCGGTCCCGAACTCTCCGCCCCGCAGGGCCTGGAGGCGCAGACGTGCGTGCTCGTGAGCGAGGGGCGGACCTGGGGCCGGAGCTACTACCGCAACACCGGCGGCCGCGCGCTGGACGCCGTGCTGACCGTGATGGGGCCGGCGGGGCGGACGGTGCAGATCCACTGCGCGGTGGCGGCGGGTGACGAACCGGGCCTGTGCGAGACGCCCCGGGAGGAGTCGGCGGGGGCGCCGGGCGCCTACTCGGCCGTGGCGGAGTTTGCAGTTCCGGACGATGAAGGGCGGCTGCTGCTGCGGTCCGGGAGCAACTCACCGGCACCGACGGGCGGTTGAGCACCGCCGAAAGACAGAGGCCCGGTCGCTGGCGACGGGGGATGCACCAGCGACCGGGCTACAAGAACGGTAACAAGAGATCGCCTGTTCGCAAATTCGATCTCTGATATTCAGACATCGATTTGCAGGCGATTAGCGGGAGTTGTGACACCGGTCACCGGACCGCGCCCGGCTCGTGCGCCGTACGCGGTCCACTCCCGCGCCGGTCGGGCGTCAGCTCAGCGTCACCTGGCGGTTGGTGAGTCCGCCGCGCGCCCGCCGCTCCTCGGCGGTCAGCGGGGCGTCGGCGGCCAGGGCCGTGGCCAGGCGCTCCGCGAACTCGGCGGCGGGCTTCTCCACGTCTTCGGCGGTGACCCCGGTGGGCAGGTCCCAGACGGGGACCATCAGGCCGTGGGCGCGGAAGGAGCCGACGAGCTTGGTGCCCTCGCCGAGGGAGGAGGTGCCCGCCGCGTGCAGCCGCGCCAGGGCGTCGAGCAGCTTCTCCTCCGCGTGCGGCATGACCCAGCGCAGGTGGTTCTTGTCCGGGGTCTCGCACCAGTAGGCGGCGTCCACGCCCGCCAGCTTGACGGTCGGGATGGCGGCGGCGTTGGCGCGCTCCAGCGAGGCCGCGATCTCCGGGGAGGCGTTCTGGGCGCTCTCCGCGTCCGGAATCCAGAATTCGAAGCCGGCGTGCACAACCGGCTCGAAAACGCCGTCCAGGTCGAGGAGATCCTGAAGTCGGGGCCCCTCGGCCGGCACACGGCGCGCGGCGACCGGGTTGCCCGGCTCGGTGGCGAGCGCGCGCTCCAGGGTGTCGGCCATGTCGCGGGCGAGGTCCCCGGAGGTGGACTCGTTCTGGAGGCCGAGCAGGACGGAGCCGTCCTCGCGCCGCAGGGCGGGCCAGGCCATGGGGAGCACGGTCACCAGCGTGACGGACGGGACGCCCTCGGGCAGGCCGCCCTTGAGGTTCAGCGGCACGGTGGCCGCGGGGACGAGCTCGCGCAGCGCCACCCAGTCGCACTCGCCCGGCAGTCCCTCGAAGGGGCGTCGCACGTGCTCGGTGACGGCGTGCGCCGCGGCCGCTCCGTGACAGGCCTTGTAACGGCGCCCGGAACCGCAGGGGCAGGGCTCGCGCGCGCCCACCACCGGGATCTCCCCGTTGTCGAGCTGAGGCTTCGCGGTCTTCGCGGCGGGGCGCTTCTTGGCCATCGTGGGTGTCTCCCGGTTGCGGCGGTACGGCGGTGTCTCTGGGCGCGAGCCTAGCCGTTCGTACCGCCGGAACCGGCGGGGTGCGGCCGGGAGCACGGTCGGCGTGCGCTCCCGGACGGCCGCGGGCGCGGACGGCCGGTGCCGCCGGTCGAGGGTGCCGGGGGCCGGGGCCGGGGGTGCCGGGGGCCGGGGGTGCCGTCAGGCGTCGAGATCGTCGAAGGCGGCGGCGAAGTCGATCGCCGGGGGAGCGACGCGCGTAGCGAAGTCGTCGTGCCGGTGCCCCCGGGCGACGATCGCCCAGACGGTGACCTCCCCGGCCGCTCCGTCCCGGACGCCCCAGTCCTGGGCCAGCGCGCTGATGATGTTCAGCCCCCGGCCCCCGTGCGCGGTGACCGAGGGGGTGGCCGGGACCGGGCGGGTCGGACCGCCACCGTCCGTGACCTCGACGGTCAGCCGTCCCGCCTTGTCGACGCGCCACGCGGCGCGCACTTCGCCGTCACCGACGTCCCGGGCGCCCAGCGGCCTGCCGTGCCGGCAGGCGTTGCTGAGGAGTTCGGAAAGGATCAGTACGGCATCGTCGACGACCGATTCGGACACTCCGCTGATGCGCAGCTGTTCGCGCATGCGGTGTCGCGCCTCGCCCACGCCCGCAGGACCATGGCGAATGTCCATGCACGACGACGTGGGCACTTCCTGTGCCATCACCAACGCCACCCCCGGAACCTCCTTAGCCCCACGCCATGGTCTGGATGCCCCACTGGCCTGGACCGGAAACCGCCGGCACACACAGCTCTGACGCATTCATGACCAACGGATGCGGAGCGGATGCGCCGGGGCACGCCCTGTCACGGGTGGGATTCCTGTGGCGGGTGCGCAAATCGGGACGTCAGCGTCCGAGCTGTGACAGAACCTGGCGCGGCCGGTTCGTGATGATCGCTTCTACACCCAGATCAGCGCAAAGCTGAACATCGTCCGGATCGTTCACGGTCCAGACGTGGACGGAGTGCCCCGCCGTCTGGAGCTTGCGGATGAAGCCGGGGTGGTTGCGGACGATCCGCATCGCCGGTCCCGCGATCCGCACGCCCGCGGGCAGGCGGCCGTCGCGCATCCGGGGCGAGACGAACTGCATCAGGTAGACGGTCGGGACCGTCGGGGCGGCCGCGCGCACCCGGTGCAGGGAGCGGGCGGAGAAGCTCATGACCCGGACGGGGTGGGGGCCGGCGGCGGGCGGGGCGTCCAGTCCGAAGCGCTTGAGGAGGAAGAGGAGGCGCTCCTCCACCTGTCCGGCCCAGCGGGTGGGGTGTTTCGTCTCGATCGCCAGCTGCACGGGCCGGCCGGCGTCGGCCACCAGCTCCAGCAGCCGCTCCAGGGTGAGCACGGAGGTGCGCTCGGGGTCGCCGACCCAGTCGGGGGACTCCTCGCGGTCCTTCCAGGAGCCGAAGTCGAGGGCGGCCAGCTCGGCCAGCTCCAGCGCCGAGACGGCGCCCCGGCCGTTGGACGTGCGGTTCACGCGGCGGTCGTGGACCAGCACGAGATGGCCGTCGGCGGTCAGCCGGATGTCGCACTCGAGGGCGTCGGCGCCGTCCTCGATGGCCTTCCGGTAGGCGGCCAGGGTGTGCTCGGGGGCGTCCTCCGAGGCGCCGCGGTGGGCGACGACCTGGATGGGGCGCGGCATTGCGTGGGTCACCCGGTCATGGTGCCACCGAGGAGTCCCCGTGTGGCGGGGTAACTCCTGGAGGTGCGTCCGATATGTCGGATATAAAGGAGAGCGGTAGACGCACAGGTCCGGCTTACAGTGCTCTGACGGGTCATGGGAAAGGCTTCGCCCTGGAACTTCTACGGTGCATCGAACGTTCAGTCGGACCGATGCCCGGAGGGTGTCGGGTCGATATCGCCTGATATTTCCAGCAGCCGTATTGGCCGTGCAAGCCGTGTGTGACGAGGAGAGAGAGCTGTGAGCACCGAGAACGAGGGCACCGCGGCCCCGACGCCCCCCGCGGCCCCGTCCGCACCTCCCGTGCCGGTGGCCGCCTCCACCCCCGAACCGGCGGCGCCCGCCGCCCCGGCCCAGGACGCCCCGGCGGCGCCGCCGGTACCGCAGGACGCCCCGGCTCCGGCCCCGGGCGCCGAGCACACCCAGCAGCTGCCCCCCACCCCGCCGGCCCCGCCCGCGCCCCCGGCGTACGGCCACGAGCAGCCCCCGGCCGCCCAGCCGGCCGGCCCCGCCGCGGCGTACGGCGCCGAGGCCTGGCCCCCGCCGCCGCCGGCGGTCCCCGCCTACGGTGCGGGCGGGGCGGCCGGCGGCCAGGGCGGCGGCGCCTGGGGCGTCCCGCTCACCGCCGACGGCGCCCCGCACCCCAAGCCGAAGGGCCGGGGCGGGCTAATCGCGTCGGTCCTGGTGGCGGCCCTGCTCGCGGGTGGCGTGGGCGGCGGCATCGGCTACTGGGCGGCCCAGCGCGACCACGACGGCACCGGCTCGACCACGATCAGCGCGACGAACACCCCGAAGGACCTCAAGCGGGACGCCGGCTCCGTCGCGGGCCTCGCGGCCTCCGCGCTGCCCAGCGTCGTCACCATCGAGGCCTCGGCCGGGGACGGCGAGGGCGGCACCGGCACCGGGTTCGTCTACGACGAGCAGGGCCACATCCTCACCAACAACCACGTGGTCGCCTCCGCCGCGAACGGCGGCAAGATCTCCGCCACCTTCTCCGACGGCAAGAAGTACGACGCGGAGGTCCTGGGCCGGGCCCAGGGCTACGACGTGGCCGTCATCAAGCTGAAGAACCCGCCCGCGAACCTGAAGCCGCTGGCCCTCGGCGACTCCGACAAGGTCGCGGTCGGCGACCCGACCATCGCGATCGGCGCCCCCTTCGGCCTGTCCAACACGGTCACCACCGGCATCGTCAGCGCCAAGAACCGCCCGGTCGCCTCCGGCGACGGCTCCGGCGGCAAGAACTCGTACATGAGCGCCCTGCAGACGGACGCCTCCATCAACCCGGGCAACTCCGGCGGTCCGCTGCTCGACGGCCGCGGGGCGGTCATCGGCATCAACTCGGCCATCCAGTCCGCCGGCAACGGCGGGTTCGGCGGAGGCCAGGCCGGCTCGATCGGCCTCGGCTTCGCCATCCCGATCAACCAGGCCAAGAACGTCGCCGAATCGCTGATCAAGACCGGCAAGCCGGTCTACCCGGTGATCTCGGTCTCCGTGGACCTCCAGGCCAAGTCGGACGGCGCCAAGATCTCGGAGCAGGGCGCCCCGGCCAACGAGCTGGTCGACCCGAACGGCCCGGCCGGCAAGGCGGGCCTCAAGCCCGGCGACATCATCACGGAGTTCGGCGGCAAGCAGGTCGACAGCGGCCCGACCCTGATCAGTCTGATCTGGACGTACAAGCCGGGCGACACCGTGAAGCTGACCTACCTGCGCGGCGGCAAGCCGACCACGGTCGACATCACGCTCGGCTCGCGCGTCGGCGACAAGTAGCGCGCACCGGGGCGCCGCTCGACGGTGGCTTGATGGGAGGGGCCGTGGCCGGGAATCCGGCTACGGCCCCTCCCAACATCCGCTTATGCTTCGCTGGTGTTCGATTCACGGCACATACGGACATTCCACGAGGTGGTCGCCGCAGGCTCGTACTCGGCCGCCGCCCGCGTCCTGGGCTACACCCAGCCCGCGATCACCCAGCAGATGAAGGCGCTCGAACGCGCCGTCGGCACTCCGCTGTTCACCCGCGTGGGCCGCCGGATGAAGCTGACCGAGGCCGGGGAGTCCCTGGCCCGGCACGCGGAGTCCATCCTCGGCAGCCTCTCGGCCGCCGAGGCCCAGCTGAAGGCGTACACGAGGCTGCGCACCGGGCGCGTACGGGTCTGCGGGTTCCCCAGCGCCAACGTCACCCTGGTGCCGGAGGCCCTCAGCGGCCTGGCCAAGGACCACCCCGGGGTACAGGTCGAGCTGCTGGAAGGGGAGCCGCCGGAGTCCCTGCGCAGGCTCCAGCGCGGCGAGTGCGACATCACGCTCGCCTTCACCTACCCGGGGCTGCACGAGGAGGTCCCCGAGGAGGTCGCCGAGGTCAGGTTGCTGGAGGACCAGCTCACGGTGCTGCTGCCGACCGGACACCCGCTCGCCCGCCGCCGGGCCGTGCAGCTGGCCGACCTCGCCGAGGAGAAGTGGATCGCCGGCTGTCCGCGCTGCCGGGCCAACCTGCTGCACGAGTGCGCCGAGCTGGGATTCGTCCCCGACATACGGTTCGCCACCGACGACAACCTCGTCGTCCAGAGCCTGGTCGCCCAGGGGCTGGGGGTGGCGATGATGCCCGCGCTGGTCCTGCCCTCGCTCTCGCTGAGCCGGGTCTGCGGCCGGGTGCTGGAGCCCGCCGCCCGCCGTCACATCGCCGCGTACGTCTACCGCGACCACCTGAGGATCCCGGCGACGGCGGTGGTGCTGGACGAGCTGAAGCGGGTCGCGTCGAACCGGGTCGGCTGCTGACCTCCGGCGGCGTCCCGCCGTCCCCGATCCATAAGCTGTGGTTGGGATTTCAGGTCACAACTGTCGTTGGACGTGATGGATCGGCCGTCGGACGCTGCTTGTATGACCACCACCACGCCGGCCCGTACGACCACGAGGATGGCCGCCCTCGTCAGTGAGATCCGCACGGTCGTCGACCGGGGGCTGGCCCCCGACCTGACCGCCTACCTCGTCGGCGAGCGCCTCTCCCCGCACCTGGGCGCGTCCGACCTGCTCACCGCCGAGCAGCAGGAGGGCGACCCGGAGCGCTACCGGCAGCACGTCCTGCACGCCGAGCCCGACGGCAGCTTCTCGGTCGTGGCCCTGGTCTGGATGCCCGGCCAGGAGACCTGCATCCACGACCACGTGTCGTGGTGCGTGGCCGGAGTGCACCAGGGCGAGGAGAGCGAGCGCCGCTACCGGCTCGCGCCCGGGGCGGACGCCGCCCGTCTGGTGGCCACCGAGGACGTGGTCAACGCCCAGGGGGAGGTCTGCGGCTTCGCCCCGCCCGGTGACATCCACAAGGTGCGCAACTCCTGTACCGACAAGGCCATATCGATCCACGTCTACGGAGCCGACGTCTCCCGGCTGGGCAGCAGCATCCGCCGCGTCTACACGCTCCCCGTCGACTGATGGCCCTCCTCCACCGCCCGCAGACCGAGGCGGCCCACGGTGTTTCACGTGAAACACCCACCCCCTGGCCCGGCCTCGCACTGGCCGCCGGCGGCGCGCTGGTGGCCTGGTGCGTGCACCGGCTGGTTCCCGGCGTGCCGATGCTGACGGCCTCGGTGGTGCTCGGCATCGCAGTGGCCCACCTCCCCGGTGTACGGACCGTCGTACGCGGGCCGGCCCGGCCGGGCCTGTCGCTGGCCGGGCGCCGGCTGATGCGGATCGGCATCGTCCTGCTGGGTCTCGGACTCGGGCTGGACCAGGTGCTCCGGCTGGGCTGGGCGACGGTGGCCATGGTGAGCGCCGTGGTCGCGGCCACTTTCTTCGGCACGATCTGGCTGGGCCGCCGTCTCGGACTCCCCGGCGACCAGCCCCTGTTGATCGCCACCGGGTACTCGATCTGCGGCGCCTCGGCCATCGGCGCGGTGAGCGAAGTGTCCGGCAGCGACGAGGAGGACGTGGCGGCCTCGGTGGCCCTGGTCACCCTCTGCGGCACCCTCGCGATCGCCGTACTCCCCCTGCTCCAGGGCCCCTTGGGCCTCTCCGACCTGGCCTTCGGGCGCTGGGTGGGCGCGAGCGTCCACGACGTGGGCCAGGTGGTGGCGACCGCCCAGACTGCCGGACCCGGCGCGCTCGGCGAGGCGGTGCTGGTCAAGCTGATGCGGGTGGCCCTGCTGGCCCCGCTGGTGGCCGCGGTGGCCTTCTCGATGCGGGCCCGCCGACGCGGCGTGCGCACCGCCTCGGGGAAGCGTCCGGCGCCGGTGCCGCTGTTCGTCGTCGGGTTCCTCGTGGCGGCCGCGGTCCGTGCGACGGGCCTGCTCCCCCACGCGGCCCTGGACTGGGCGCACACCGCGCAGGAGGCCCTGCTGGCGGCGGCCCTCTTCGGGCTCGGCAGCGCCGTCCACCTGCCGACCCTGGCCCGTACCGGCGGTCGTGCCGCACTGCTGGGCCTCGGGGCCTGGGTGGTGGTGGCGGGGGTCTCCTACGCCGGGGTGCTCGTGACCGCATGACGGCCGGACCCAGGGGGAGTTGGCCATTTCCTGGCCGGAACCGAACGAACGTCCGGACTGCCCCCTGACATCTCGGGGTCCCCGTGCGACTCTGCCCCGGCAAGTCGAACAGCCGATCCGCACCGACAGCTCTTCACCCCACCCTGCCCGGTTCCGTCCGGTCCGGGCACGGAAGAAGGAGTCCTGCGTGAATCGTCATCGCACGGCGCTGTCCGTCCTCCTCGCCGCGGGCACCCTGCTCGCCGCCGCCGTGACGGCCGCCTCCCCCTCGGCGGCCGCGGAGTCCCCCTCCTCGTTCCGGCCCGGGCAGACCGCCGGCTTCTGGACGGCCGAGCGGATGCGCCGGGCGACACCGCTCGACGTGGCGGCGTCCCCGGCCGGGGTCCGCGCGGTGCCCGCGACCACGGCCCTGCCCACCCGGGTGCCGCCGACCTCTCCCATGGCGTTCCCGCAGGCCGGCGGGGCCTGGACGTCCGGCGGGGCGGTCGTGAAGACCTCGGGCCGGGTGTTCTTCACCTTCCAGGGCCGGACGGCCTCCTGCTCCGGCGACTCCATCACCAGCCAGAACGGCAGCACGGTCATCACCGCCGGGCACTGCGTGAAGTACCAGGGCGCCTGGCACACCAACTGGATCTTCGTGCCGGGGTACGACAACGGCAACGCCCCGTACGGCCAGTGGCCGGCCACCCAGACCTTCGCCACCGACCAGTGGGCGGCGAGCGAGGACATGAACACGGACGTCGGCCTCGCGGTCGTCGCCCCGCTGAACGGCCAGAAGCTCAGCCAGGTCGTCGGGGCCCAGGGGATCCGGTTCAACGGGGCCTACAACAAGAAGACGTACTCCTTCGGCTTCCCGGCGGCCGCCCCCTACGACGGCACCAAACTCGTCTACTGCAGCGCCAACACGGGCAAGGACTTCCTGCTCACCAAGGACCACAGCATGTCCTGCAACATGACCGGCGGCTCCAGCGGCGGCCCCTGGTTCCAGGACTTCGACGAGTCGACGGGCCTGGGCACGCAGGTCTCGGTGAACAGCTTCGGCTACAACTTCCTGCCGAACACGATGTTCGGCCCGTACTTCGGCAACGAGGCCAAGGCGGCCTACGACAAGGCCCAGACGTCCTGACGCCCGCCACCGCAACACCCACCCCAGGCACCCCCACATCCCGGTACTCTGTACCGGCCAGGTGGGTTGCCCGAGCGGCCTAAGGGAACGGTCTTGAAAACCGTCGTGGCGCGAGTCACCGTGGGTTCAAATCCCACACCCACCGCCACAGGCCGGCGCATGCGCCGGCGGGAAGGGGCGCCCCTCAGGGAGGGGCGCCCCTTCTGCGTTCCCGCAGCCCCTCCGGCGGGCCCTGGTCCGTCCGGGTGGTGTTTGTCTGAAGATCGGCGCGCGTCGCCGGGGGCGGGCGGTTGCGGTCGCATCATGACGAATGTATGCAGATCCGCCCGTCGGAACATCGCGAATCGAGGCGTTCGTCATGACCCACCGCAGCAGCACCACGTCGATCTGGACCTCCTTCCTCGCCGCCCTCGTGGCGCTCCTGGCCGCTCTCGGCCTTGCGGGCAGGACGGTTCCGGCGGCGGCTGCGCCGGCCGCGGTGGCCACTCCTTCGGCCCCCGCCGTGCGGCGGACGGCTCGGGTTGCGCGGCGGACGTGGCGGGCGATGATGCGGGGCTGCTCCCTCCCGCCGACGATCAAGCAGCGGATCCGGGCCGAGGCCCACGGCAAGAGCCCGTCCGTGCGCCGGTCCTCGACCGCCGCCGCCCTGGCGCCCGCCCCGGACCGGGAGTCGGTCGCACTCGCCGCGTAGCCGGGGCGGGGTGCAGGGGGCCTGCTCCGGCGGGCTGCGGGGGCGCACGGGGGCGTGGAGCCCGGTACGTACGGCAGGGTCGCAGGGCCGGGAGACGGCGGGGTTCCCGGACGGTGCGGCCCGCTTCGGCGTGCGGGCGCCCTTCCGCGCGCCCTTCCCCCCGGCCCTGCGGGCGGTCCGCCGCGCGTCCCCGGCGTACGGCGACCGCCCGGCTTCCCGACCTTGACATCCCCGGTAAATCTGACGGACAGTCAGTTCCACTCGTCCGATGTGATGCCGGGAGGCCAGCGCCGTGCACCTCGCTCCGTCCGAAGGGCAGTCACGGCTCCGCGCCGAACTGCGCGAGTACTTCCGGGACCTGCTGCCGGACGGGGTCCCCGACGACCCGGCAGCCCAACGCGCCCTGCTGCGCCGCATAGGCACCGACGGGCTGCTGGGCCTGGGCTGGCCCGTCGAGTACGGGGGCCGGGGCCGCGGCCCCGACGAGCAGTTCGTCTTCTTCGACGAGGCCTACCGGGCCGGCGCCCCCGTCTCCATGGTCACCCTCAACACCGTCGGCCCCACCCTGATGAAATACGGGACCCCGGAGCAGAAGGACCACTTCCTGCCCCGGATCCTGCGGGGCGAGATCGTCTTCGCCATCGGCTACTCGGAGCCCGAGGCCGGCACCGACCTCGCCGCCCTGCGCACCCGGGCCGTCCGCGACGGCGGCGACTGGGTGATCGACGGGCAGAAGGTCTTCACCTCCAACGCCCAGAACGCCGACTGGATCTGGCTCGCCTGCCGCACCGACCCGCATGCCCCCAAGCACCGGGGCATCTCCATCATCCTGGTGCCCACCGACAGCCCCGGCTTCTCCTGGACCCCGATCGACACCGTCGGCGGCCTCACGACCACGGCGACGTACTACGACGGCATCCGGGTCCCCGCCGGACACCTCGTCGGCCCCGAACACGGCGGCTGGGGCCTGATCACCAACCAGCTCAACCACGAGCGCGTCGCCCTCGCCGCCATCGGCATGCAGGCCGAGGACTTCTACGAGGCCGCCCGCGCCCACGCCCGCACCCCCGACCCCGTCACCGGCGAACGCCCGGCCGACCTGCCCTGGGTCCGGGCCCGGCTCGCCGAGGCGCACGCCCGGCTGGCCGCCGTCCGCCTCCTCAACTGGCGCCTCGTCCAGGACGTGGGGGCCGGCACCCTCGCCCCCGGGGACGCCAGCGGCGTGAAGTTCCTCGGCACCGAGTCGGCCGTCGAGGTGTACAGGATCTGCCAGGAGGTGGTCGGGGAGGAGGCCCTCCTCCGCGGCCCGGAGGCCTTCCTCGGCGGCGAGCTGGAGCGGATGAACCGCGCGGCCCAGATCAACACTTTCGGCGGCGGGGTCAGCGAGGTCCAGCGCGAGATCGTCGCCATGATGCGGCTCGGCATGAAGGGGAGGAAGCGATGAGCACCGACCGGACCACCGCCGACCGGACCACCGCCGACCGGAAGACCGCCGACCGGACCGCCGCCGCCGACGCGCCGGAGGCCGCCGCGCAGGAAGCGGAGCTGCTCCGGCGCCTCAGGGCCTTCGAGGGCCGCCCCGCCGCCACCGCCGGCCGGGGCAAGGACCCGGTCAACGCGCCGATGATCCGCCACTGGTGCGAGGCCATGGGCGACACCAACCCCGCCTACACCGGCCCCGACGCCATCGCCCCGCCCACCATGCTCCAGGCCTGGACGATGGGCGGCCTCTCCGGCCACACCGGCCGATCCTCCGCCTATGACGAACTGCTCGCGCTCCTCGACGGCGCTGGCTGCACCTCCGTGGTCGCCACCGACTGCGAACAGGAGTACCTGCGCCCGCTGCGCCCCGGCGACGAGATCACCTTCGACGCCGTGATCGAGTCGGTCTCCGCCCGCAAGACGACCAAGCTGGGCACCGGGCACTTCGTGACGACCCGGATGGACGTCCGCGCCAACGGCGAACCCGCCGGAACCCACCGCTTCCGCATCCTCAAGTACGCCCCGGCGGCGAAACGTCCCGCACCTCCGAAGCCTCCGGGCACGGCGGGGCCGCAGCGCCCCCGCCCCGTGGTCAACCGCGACAACCAGGGCTTCTGGGACGGGGTCCGGGACCACAGGCTGCTGATCCAGCGGTGCACCGCCTGCGCCACCCTGCGCTTCCCCTGGCTGCCCGGCTGCAACGCCTGCTCCTCCCCCGACTGGGACACCGTCGAGGCCGGCGGAGCCGGCACCGTCTTCTCGTACGTCGTCATGCACCACCCGCCCTTCCCGGCTTTCGACCCTCCTTACGCGGTCGCCCTGGTCGAGCTGGCCGAGGGCGTGCGCATGATCGGCAACATCACCGGTGTCCCGTACGACAAGGTGCGCATCGGCCTCCCCGTCCGGCTGGAGTTCCTGCGCGTCGACGACACCCTCGAACTCCCCGTCTTCCGCGCAGAGGCGGGCTGACATGGACTTCCACCCCACCGAGGAACAGGCAGCGGCGGCGGAACTGGCCGCCCGGATCTTCCGCGACCTCGCCACCCACGAACGCCTCGCCGCGGCCGGCACCGGCAGCGACGCCGAACTGTGGAAGGCCCTCACCGCCGCCGGCCTGACCGCCGCCGTCGAGGAGGTCGGCCTCCTCGGCCTCGTCCTCCTCCTGGAGGAGCAGGGCCGTACCACCGCCCAGGTCCCGTACGCCGCCACCTGCGCCTACGGGATCCTGCCCGTGGCCGCGCACGGCAGCCCCGAACAGCGCACCCGCCTGCTGCCCGCCCTCGGCTCCGGCGAAGCGGTCGCCACCGGCGCCCTCCCCGCCCGCCGGGCGGTCACCGCCGCCCCCGACGGCCGCCTCACCGGCACCGTCCCGGCCGTCCCCTGGCTGCGCGACGCCACGCACGTCCTGGTCCCGGACCGCGACCGGGCGCTGTGGCTCGTACGGACGGACGCCCCCGGCGTCGGCACGCGGCCGGTGGAGACGACCGCCCCCTGGTCGGCGGGGCGCCTCACCCTGGCCGGCGCCCCGGCGGAACGGCTCGGCGGCCCGGACGCGCACGACGCGGTGCTGGCCTCCGCCCGGACCGCCTTCGCCGGACTCCAGGCGGGCGTCTGCGCCGGCTCGCTGGCCCGCGCCGTCGCGTACACCTCCACCCGCGAGCAGTTCGGCCGCCCGCTCTCCACGAACCAGGCGGTCATGCTCCGGGCGGCCGACGCGTACATGGACACCGAGGCCATCCGGGTCACCGCGTACGAGGCGGCCTGGCGCATCGACGAGGGCCTCCCGGCGCGCGAGCACGCCCTCACGGCGGCCTGGTGGGCCTCCGAGGCGGGCAAGCGGGTCGTCCACGCGGGCCAGCACCTGCACGGGGGCATGGGCGCCGACCTGGACCACCCCGTCCACCGGCACTTCCTGTGGGGGCGCCAGCTGGACGCCCACCTGGGCTGCGGCAGCGAGCTGCTGTCCGAGCTGGGCGCACTCATATTCGAGGGGGAGGACGCATGAACGTCGGCGACGCACTGCCACCGCTGGAGGTCCCGGTCACCCGCACCCTGATCGTCGCGGGCGCCATCGCCTCCCGCGACTACCAGGACGTCCACCACGACGCGGAACTCGCCCGCGAGAAGGGCTCCCCGGACATCTTCATGAACATCCTGACCACCAACGGCCTCGTCGGCCGGTACGTCACCGACCGGCTGGGGCCGCGGGCCGTCCTGCGCAAGGTGGCCATCCGCCTCGGTGCCCCCAACCACCCGGGCGACACGATGACCCTCACCGGCACCGTCACCGCCCTCGACGGGGACACGGCCGAGATCCGGGTCCTCGGCGCCAACGGCCTCGGCCACCACGTCACGGGCACCGTGACCGTCACCCTGGGGGCCGGGGCATGAGCGTCCGTACCCGCGACGACCTGGGCGGCCGCGCCGCCATCGCCGGCATCGGCGCGACCGAGTTCTCCAAGGACTCCGGCCGCAGCGAGCTCAAACTCGCCGTCGAGGCGGTGCACGCGGCCCTCGACGACGCCGGGCTGACCCCCGCCGACGTGGACGGCATGGTCACCTTCACGATGGACACCAGCCCCGAGATCACCGTCGCCCAGGCCGCCGGCATCGGGGAGCTCTCCTTCTTCTCCCGCATCCACTACGGGGGCGGCGCGGCCTGCGCCACCGTCCAGCAGGCCGCCCTCGCCGTCGCCACCGGGGTCGCCGAGGTCGTCGTCTGCTACCGCGCCTTCAACGAGCGCTCCGGCCGACGCTTCGGCTCCGGCGTCCAGCAGCGCGAGCCCTCGGCCGAGGGCGCGGCCCTCGGCTGGTCCCTGCCCTGGGGCCTGCTCACCCCCGCGTCCTGGGTGGCCATGGCCGCCCAGCGCTACCTCCACGCCTACGGGCTCACCCCGGAGGCCTTCGGGCACGTCGCCGTCACCGGCCGCAGGTACGCCGCCACCAACCCCGCCGCCTGGTTCCACGGCAAGCCCATCACCCTCGCCGACCACGCCGCCTCCCGCTGGATCGTCGAACCCCTGCGGCTGCTGGACTGCTGCCAGGAGACCGACGGCGGCCAGGCCCTCGTCGTCACCACCGCCGAGCGGGCCCGCGACCTGCGCCGGAAACCCGCCGTGATCACTGCGGCCGCCCAGGGGGCGGGCCGCCGCCAGGAGGCGATGACCTCCTTCCACCGCGACGGGCTCACCGGGCTCCCGGAGATGGGCGTGGTCGCCCGCCAGCTGTGGCGGACCAGCGGGCTGCGTCCCTCCGACATCGACGTGGCCATCCTCTACGACCACTTCACGCCCTTCGTCCTGATGCAGCTGGAGGAGTTCGGCTTCTGCGGACCCGGCGAGGCCGCCGACTTCACCGCCGCCGGCGCGCTCCCGCTCAACACCCACGGCGGCCAGCTCGGGGAGGCCTACCTGCACGGCATGAACGGCATCGCCGAAGCCGTCCGCCAGCTGCGCGGCACCTCCGTCAACCAGCTCCCGCGGGCCGAGCACGTCCTCGTCACGGCCGGCACCGGCGTACCGACCTCCGGCCTGGTCCTGGGCGCCGACCTCTGACCGCGGTCCTGGTCGCGCGCCCCCTCCTCCACCTTCAGGAGGTGGGGCGCGGCCGGGCCGTACAACCTGAGGGGGACCCCGCTTCGGCACCTGCGGGCGATCCCAGACGCGCCCCGCGCTCCTAGCGTGGAGCCATGACCACGCCTGTGTGCACGCTCGCCTCGAACCCGACGCCGTACCCGTCGTTCTCGGCGTACGTCCGGACCCGTGGCACGGCCCTGATGCGCACCGCGCGCTCCCTGACGGCCAACCCGTGCGACGCCGAGGACCTGCTCCAGACGGCCCTCGCCAAGACCTACGTCGCCTGGGACCGCATCGAGGACCACCGGGCCCTGGACGGCTACGTCCGGCGGGCCCTGGTCAACACCCGCACCTCGCAGTGGCGCAAGCGGAAGGTCGACGAGTTCTCCTGCGGGGAGGTCCCCGAGACCGAGGAGCCGTCCTCCGGCGACCCGGCGGAGGCGCAGGTGCTGCGCGACGCGATGTGGCGGGCGGTGACCCGGCTGCCCGACCGCCAGCGGGCCATGGTCGTCCTGCGCTACTACGAGGACCTGAGCGAGGCGCAGACCGCCGAGCTGCTCGGAGTCTCGGTGGGCACGGTCAAGAGCGCCGTCTCCCGCGCGCTGGTCAAGCTCCGCGACGACCCCGAACTCACCCCGGTGCGCTGACCCTGTTTCACGTGAAACATCGGCCAGACCACGGGCCCGGACAGTGATCGACCAGCCTGTTTGTACTCCCGGGTAGTGACATGCCGACCGGTACGTGCGCAGAATCGGCAGCATCCGACAGCCGCCGCAGCGCCGCAGCGCTCACCGGGAGGACGCTTTGCTGAGCACCATGCAGGATGTACCGCTGCTGATCTCGCGGATCCTGGCCCACGGGTCGACGATCCACGGGGACTCCCAGGTCACGACCTGGACCGGGGAGGCCGAGCCGCACCGGCGCAGCTTCGCCGAGATCGGCGTCCGCGCCGCGCGGCTCGCGCACGCCCTGCGCGACGGACTCGGAGTCCAGCAGGACGAACGGGTCGCGACGCTCATGTGGAACAACTCCGAGCATGTCGAGGCGTACTTCGCGATCCCGTCCATGGGCGCGGTCCTGCACACGCTCAACCTGCGGCTGCCCCCCGAGCAGCTGGTCTTCATCGTCAACCACGCGGCCGACCGGGTCGTGCTGGTGAACGGCACCCTGCTGCCGCTGCTGGCGCCGCTGCTGCCGCACCTGCCGACGGTCGAGCACGTCGTGGTCGTCGGCGTCGGCGACCGCTCCGCCCTCGACGGGCTCGACGTACGGGTGCACGAGTACGAGGAGCTCCTCGAAGGCCGCCCCGACCACTACGACTGGCCCGAGCTGGACGAGCGCCAGGCCGCGGCCATGTGCTACACCTCCGGCACCACCGGGGAGCCCAAGGGCGTCGTCTACTCCCACCGCTCGGTCTACCTGCACTCCATGCAGGTCAACATGACCGAGTCGATGGGCCTCACCGACCACGACACCAGCCTGATCGTGGTCCCGCAGTTCCACGTGAACGCCTGGGGCCTGCCCCACGCCACCTTCATGACCGGCATCAACATGCTGATGCCGGACCGCTTCCTCCAGCCCGCCCCGCTCGCCGAAATGATCGAGCGGGAGAAGCCCACGCACGCCGCGGCCGTCCCCACCATCTGGCAGGGGCTGCTCGCCGAGGTCACCGCGCACCCGCGCGACCTGAGCTCGATGAAGCAGGTCACCATCGGCGGCGCCGCCTGCCCGCCCTCCCTGATGGAGGCCTACGACAAGCTCGGCGTCCGCCTCTGCCACGCCTGGGGCATGACCGAGACCTCTCCGCTGGGGACCATGGCGCACCCGCCGGCCCGCCTCACCGCCGAGGAGGAGTGGCCCTACCGGGTCACCCAGGGCCGCTTCCCGGCCGGCGTCGAGGCCCGCCTCATCGGACCCGGCGGCGACGTCCTGCCCTGGGACGGGGAGTCGGCGGGCGAGCTGGAGGTCCGCGGCAACTGGATCGCGGGCGCCTACTACGGCGGCGCGTCCGGCGAACCCCTGCGCCCCGAGGACAAGTTCAGCGCCGACGGCTGGCTCAAGACCGGGGACGTCGGCGTGATCAGCGCCGACGGCTTCCTCACCCTCACCGACCGGGCCAAGGACGTCATCAAGTCCGGCGGCGAGTGGATCTCCAGCGTCGAACTGGAGAACGCCCTGATGGCCCACCCCGAGGTCGCCGAGGCGGCCGTGGTCGCCGTTCCCGACGAGAAGTGGGGCGAGCGCCCGCTGGCCACGGTCGTCCTCAAGGAGGGCGCCACGGCCGACTACGCCGCCCTGCGCGCGTTCCTCGGCGAGTCCATCGCCAAGTGGCAGCTGCCGGAGCGCTGGACGTTCGTCGCGACCGTGCCGAAGACCAGCGTCGGCAAGTTCGACAAGAAGGTGATCCGCAAGCAGTACGCCGACGGCGACCTGGAGGTCACCACCCTCGCCTAGGACCGCGGCGGCCGGCCGGACGTCAGCCGCGGGTCAGCCACGGCCGCAGCAGCCGGCTGACGGCGGGCATGGCCGCGTAGGTCATCAGGGTGCTGAAGACGGCCGCGAAGACGGCCGTCCGCAGCACGGAGCCGAGGTCCACCAGGTACGGCCCGAGCACCGCGTTGCCCACCAGCGAGATCGGGAAGATGGCCAGTCCCGAGCTGATGGCCATCTTCCACCGCGGCGGCGCGGGCCGGGTCGTACCCGGCTTGGCGAACCAGGTCTCCATGCCGTGCAGCTCGCGCCGGGCTATCTCGGTGTGGTGGTGGCCCTCGCAGTGCGCGAACCACTCGGCCCGCTCGGGCGAGTCCTGCCACCGCTGGAACGCCTCCTGGTCGCGGAAGCGATGCACGAGGAACCAGGGGGCGCCCTCGGCCGCCGGCCGGAACAGCCCGTAGCCGAGGTGGTCCGGGAAGCGCGCGGCGGTCTCCAGGATGCCGCGCGCCCAGGTCTCGAACGCCTCCTCGTAGCCCGGCTCCACCTGACGCGCGATGAGCAGGCTCACCTCCCCGTTGTCGGCGGGGACGCTGCGCTCGGTCGTGTCGGTGAGGGCCATCGGACCAGGATGGCTAGTTGGTGCCGATCTTGGCCAGGAGGTCCACGATGCGGCCCTGTACGTCCGCGGTGTTGGACCGCTCGGCCAGGAACAGCACGCTCTCCCCGGAGGCCAGCCGAGGCCGGTCGGACGGCTCGATCCCGGTGGCCGTGTAGACGACCAGCGGGGTCCGGTTCAGCAGGCCGTTGGCACGCAGCCAGTCCACGATCCCGGCCCGCCGGCGGCGCACCTGCATCAGGTCCATGACCACCAGGTTGGGCCGCATCCGGGTCGCCAGCTCCACGGCGTCGGTGTCCGCGCCCGCACGGGCGACCTGGAGGCCGCGCCGCTCCAGCGCGGCGGTCAGCGCGGTGGCGACCTCCTCGTGCTCCTCGATCAGCAGGACGCGCGAAGGGTGCTGCTCGCTGTCGCGCGGCGCGAGCGCCTTGAGCAGGACGGCCGGATCGGCTCCGTACGCCGCCTCGCGCGTGGCGTGCCCCAGCCCGGCCGTGACCAGGACGGGGACCTCGGCGGCCACCGCGGCCTGGCGCAGGGCCTGCAGGGCGGTCCGGGTGATGGGCCCGGTCAGCGGGTCGACGAACAGCGCTGCCGGGAAGGCCGCGATCTGCGCGTCCACCTCCTCGCGGGAGTGCACGATCACCGGGCGGTAGCCGCGGTCGCTGAGCGCCTGCTGCGTCTGCGCGTCCGGCGCGGGCCACACGAGCAGCCGGCGCGGGTTGTCGAGCGGCTCGGGCGGGAGCTCGTCGTCCACGGGCCGCGGCACGGGGCGGTTGACCACCTCGACGGCACCGCCCGGGCCGTCGAGCGGCTCGGGACCCTCGGCGGCTCCCGCCTCCGGGGCTCCTATGGCGAAGGCACGGCCCTGGGGCGCGGGTTCGGAGAGCCGGCGGCGCCGGCCGGAGCCGGACCCGCCGGGTCCCGCGGCACCCGGGTCCACGGAGATGCCCTGGCCCAGGGTGCCGAGCGCGCGCACGCTGATCGGCTGCCCGCCCGCCGGGGCGTCCGCGGGCTGCCGGGCGCCGGGCACGGCGGCCGCCGCGGACCCGGTGTCCTCGGGCGCGGTCCGGGCCGCCGGGACGGGCCAGGCGGGGGTCGCGGGCAGCGCACGGCGCCGCCCGGTCGGGAGCGCGGGGTCCTCGCCGCCGCCGGGGGCGGCCGGGGCCTGCGGGTCGGGGGTCGCGGGCGCGCCGAGCACGCGGCGGGCACGGCGCCCGCCCGGGCCGTCGGCGTCGGCCTCGGCGGCGCCGGCCGGGGCGGCGGCGGACGGGCCCGGGGGCAGCGCGAAGCCGCCCTCGGGCGCGACGCGGGATCCCGCGGGAGCCGCACGACCGGCCGCGGGCACCGGACCGCCGGGCTGCGCGGGTGCGGCCACCGGCCCCAGCGCACGCCGGCGCCCGGCCGGATGCTCGGTCACCGGAACGGGGGGAACGGCCGGTACGGGCGGCAGCGCCGGCAGGGCGGTGCCCTGCGGGGGCACGGGCCGTCCGCCGTCCGCCCGCCCGGAGCCCGGGCCGTCGTCGCCGTCACGTCCGCGCCGGCGCCCGGTACCGAGCCCCGCCGGGTTCACCGGGGACTGGGCGAGTTCCGCCGGGCCGGACCCCTCGGCGTCCTGGGCGGGGGCCTCACCGTCCGCGCGGCGGCGCCCGGACGGCAGCGCCAGCGCGCCTCCGGCCTCGCGGCCCCCGGCGCCGTCCGCCTCGCCGTTGCCGTCCTCCAGGAAGGCGTCCACCCCGCGCCGGCCCCGTCGGCCGCCGGAGACCGTCGCCGGTGCGGCCTCGGGCTCCGGTGCGGCCTCCGGTTCGGGCTCGGGCAGCTCCACCGTCCCGGCCCCCGCGCCCAGCGGCAGCTCCAGGACGTACGCCCCGCCCGGCGCGCCGGGTACCTCCACCGTCTGCAGGAGCCCGCCGTGCGCGGTGACCACGCCGCGCACGATCGGCTCGTGCACGGGGTTGCCGCCCTCGTAGGGGCCGCGCACCTCGATCCGTACGACCTCGCCGCGCTGGGCCGCGGCCACCACGATCGTGGAGTCGCTGTACCCGCTGCCCTGACGGGTCTTGCCGGTGGCGTCCACCCCGGCCACGTCCGCGACCAGATGGGCCAGGGCGGTCGCGACCCGCTCCGGGTCCACTTCGGCCTCGATGGTCGGGGCGTGGACGGCGAACTGCGCCCGGCCGGGGCCGATCAGCTCGACCGCCCCGTCGATGCCGGTCTTGACGACCTCGTTGATGAGGACGTTCCGCTTCTTGAGCTTCTCGCTGCCCGCGTCCAGGCGCTGGTAGCCGAGGACGTTGTCCACCAGGGTGGTCATCCGCGAGTACCCGGCGGCCAGATGGTGCAGCAGCTGGTTGGCCTCGGGCCACAGCTGCCCGCCGTCGTCGGCGGCCAGCGTGGCCAGCTCCCCGCGCAGTTCCTCCAGCGGCCCGCGCAGCGCGTCCCCGAGCACGGCCACCAGCTGGGCGTGGCGTGCGGCGAGCGCGTCGTAGGGGCGCCGGTCGGTGAAGGTCATGACGGCGCCGACGAGCAGGTCCCCGTCCCGTACGGGCGAGGTGGTCAGGTCGACGGCCACGGCCTGGCCGGCCTTGTTCCACAGCACCTGGCCGCGGACCCGGTGCTTGCGTCCGCTGCGCAGGGTGTCGGCGAGCGGGGACTCGTCGAAGGGGAAGGGCGAGCCGTCGGCGCGCGAGTGCTGGATCAGCCCGTGCAGCTCGCGGTTGCCGAGGTCGGTGGCGCGGTAGCCGAGGATCTGGGCGGCCGCCGGGTTGACCAGGACCACGCGGCCGTCGGTGTCGGTGCCCACCACGCCCTCGGCGGCGGCGCGCAGGATCATCTCGGTCTGCCGCTGGGAGCGGGCCAGCTCGGCCTCGGTGTCCACGGCCTCGGTGAGGTCGCGCACGACCAGCATCAGCAGCTCGTCGCCGGTGTACGGCTGGGGCTCGCGGTAGGCGTCACGGCCGTCGAGGTGGGCGCTGGTGACCTCGACGGGGAACTCGGTGCCGTCGGTGCGGCGCGCGGTCATCCGTTTCGGCTTGGAGCGGCCCGTCAGCTCGTCGCCGGGACGGCGCATCGAACCGGGGATCAGTTTCGAGTCGAACTCGGGGAAGAGGTCGAGCACACCGCGGCCGACGAGACCGGTGCCGGGGCTCTCCATGACCTCGAGGGCGATCGAATTCGCGTTGACGACCGTGCCGTTGGCGTTGACGAGCAACAGCGCGTCCGGAAGCGCGTCGAGTATTGCTGCGAGGCGAGCAGCGCCTCGGGATGGCCTGCTGCTCACGACGAGCGTCCTCCCTGACCACGACTACCGGCATGTCACGGGAGGAGTCTAAGGGCACCGTCCCGCCGAGAGGGGGCGGATGAACGGGGGAAACCGCGCATCCGCCGCATCCTCCCAGGTCAGGCACCCGCAGTCGGAAGGACAGGTTCCAGGTTGTCCCAGCGGGCGATGTCGCACCCGTTCTCGCGTCCGAACCAGCTGTCCACCTTCTGTCCGTGCCACGTTCCCGTGATGTGCGCGGTGGCCGGTCCGCCGCTCTGGAAGGTGCACACGCCGGGCTTCGGCGCGGGGCCGAACGGGTCCTTCCCCTGCCTCGTGAGCGCGTCGAGGCGGGCGCAGGCCTCCTCCGCCTTGGGGTGGTCGCCGCCGACGGGCCGGCAGTCGAGGCGGTACCGGCCGTCGAGGCCGCCCGCCTTGGAGATGTCGATCGTCAGCCGGTCGGGGGAAGCCAGCAGCCGGCCCAGGGGCAGCGGCGGCAGCGGTCCGGCCGCCGCGGCGGCCAGCGCGGAGGTGACGGCGAAGGCGGCGAGACGCAGCATGGGGCACTCCAGGTCGTCCGTACGTCGTACGCCTCACCAACGACCCGCCCGCCCGGACGTTGCGACGGGGAGGGTCCGGGCGAAAGGGATCAAGGAAGAGGGCTTAAGGCTTTGCCCTGTGGGCCCGGCTCCTTGTACCGTGGGAGCGGATTGGTGACCGGCCCCGCGGCTGTGTCATCATCTGCACGCGCCCTCGTTACGGGGGTGTGCTGGAGGCGTCGCCTAGTCCGGTCTATGGCGCCGCACTGCTAATGCGGTTTGGGGCTTACACCCCATCGAGGGTTCAAATCCCTCCGCCTCCGCACCTCACCGAAGCCCCGGTCCTGACGGACCGGGGCTTCGGTGCGTTCGGGGCTCGAAGGCGGGCCTTGGCGTTTGGGACGGCCCTCCGTGGGTAACCGCCGGGGCTCCCGCGCTCCGCCCGGAACAGGTCCGACGATCTTCGTTCAGCATGTTTCCGCAGGTCAGAGGCGTTGCGGCTTATGGATTTCGCGTCCCGGCGAGGTCCATGTATTGTTGTTCTCGCAAGGCCAACCGGGCAGAAAACGCCGGGAAGCCAAGCACTCGTAGCTTAACGGATAGAGCATCTGACTACGGATCAGAAGGTTGCAGGTTCGAATCCTGCCGAGTGCACAGCCCGAGAGGCCCTCAGGAGAAATCCTGAGGGCCTCTCGCGTATGTCCGGACGGGCCGTCCCCGTCGGCTAGGGCCGGCGGGCGGGCAGGACGCGGGGGAGGCCCGTCACCGACATCACCAGCGAGTAGAGCGAGGTGGTGGCGGTGATGAAGAGGCGGTTGTTCTTCGGGCCGCCGAAGGCGATGTTCGAGACGGGTTCCGGGACGCGCAGGCGGCCGATGAGGTCGCCGTCCGCCGCGTAGCAGTGCACGCCCGACTCCATCGCGGCCGCCCAGAGCCGGCCCTCGTCGTCGAAGCGGATGTTGTCGACCGAGGGGCACGCCGTGAAGACCCGGTCCCCGCCCAGCGTGCCGTCGTCCCCGACCGTGAAGGCGCGGATGTGGCCCGCGCGGGTGTCTGCCGCGTACAGCTCGCTCTCGTCGGGGGAGAAGACCAGCCCGTTCGGCCCGAGGAAGCCGTCGGCCACGAGGCGGACCTCGCCGGTGGCCGGGTCGGCGCGGTAGAGGTTGCAGGAGCCGATCTCGCTCGGGGCGCGCCGGCCCTCGTAGTCGTTGGTGATGCCGAAGTCGGGGTCGGAGAACCAGATCGACCCGTCGGAACGCACCACCGCGTCGTTCGGGCTGTTGAGCCGCTTGCCGTCGTGGCGGTCGGCGATGACGGTGAGGCTGCCGTCGGGCTCGGTGCGGGTGACGCGGCGGTTGCCCTGTTCACAGGTGATCAGGCGGCCCTCGCGGTCGAGGGTGTTGCCGTTGGGGTGGCCGGCCGGGGTGCGGAAGGCGGACACCGCGCCCGTCGCCTCGTCCCAGCGGAGCATCCGGTCGTTGGGGATGTCGCTCCACACCAGCTGCCGCCAGGCCGGCAGGTACAGCGGGCCCTCGGCCCAGCGGCAGCCGTCGTGGAGCCGCTCCAGGCGGAGGTCGCCGTTGGCGCAGCGGCCGGTCCGGAAGCGCTCGTCCAGGATCTCGTACAGGGCGAGGTCGGCAATACCCAACATGGTTCCCCCATCAGAGTGGAAGGCCGAATGTCATTCGGCTTGACGGTGAGATTGCAGGATCAGGTACCGTCTTCGCAAGGGCGGGCGGGCACTTGGGAGGAAGAACGCGTGGACGACATCGACCGGGCGCTGCTCCTGCGCCTCCAGGAGGACGCGGGGCAGTCCTACGCCGCCCTCGGGACGGCCGTGGGGCTCTCGGCGGGAGCCACCCACGAGCGGGTGCGCAAACTGCGCGAGCGCGGGGTGATCAGACGGACCACGGTCGACGTGGATCCGGCGGCCGTCGGCAGCGGGGTGCTGGCCTACGTGATGGTCGACTCCAACGCCTGGATGGGCGAGTCGGCCGGGGACTTCGCGGCGATCCCGGAGATCCAGGAGGCGCACATCATCGCCGGCAGCGCCTCCGTGCTGGTGAAGGTCCGCACGGCCACCACCGAGCAGCTCCAGGACGTGCTGCGCCGCCTCTACGCCATCGACGGGGTCAGCGGGACGCAGGCGACCGTGGTCCTGGAGACCTTCTTCGAGCGGCCGCTGCCCCTGTGACCGCCGCCGGGGGCTGGTGGTGCACCGGGATCCGGTGGAGCGACGGGCGGCCCGCCATCGGGTGGTCCGGGCCCGGGCGGGGCGAGCGCCGCAGTCCGCTCAGCTACGGGCAGCGGCTGGCCTTCGCCGCCCGGGGCGAGCGGCACTGCCTCGGCGTGCGGCGGGCCGGGAAGCGGACCCCGTGCCCGGCGGGCCGGACGGTGCCGGGGCGGGCCGGGAGTGCCCAGTGTCCCGAGTGCGCCCGGCTGGACCGGTCCTTCTCGGTGGCGGCCGACACCAACGCCGCCGATCCGCGCCCGTACCGGGTGTACCTGGCGTGGTTCGGGCCCGGGATGGTCAAGGTCGGCATCACCGCCGAGGAGCGCGGTGCGGTACGGCTGCTGGAGCAGGGGGCGGTGACCTGGACCTGGCTGGGGCGCGGGCCGCTGATGGCGGCGCGCCGGACCGAGGAGCTGCTGCGCGCCGCCCTCGGCGTGCCGGACCGGATCGCCTACGCCCGCAAGCGCGCCGTGCGGGCCGGGCTGCCGCCGGAGGCCGAGCGGGCGCGGGAGGTGGCCGAACTGCACGCCCGGGCGGCGGGGCTCCCGGGGTGGCCGGAGTCGCTGGAGCGGCTGGGGTGCGCGACCACCGACCACGCCGGTCCGTTCGGGCTGGCCGCACTGCCCGCCCCGGCCCGCGTGGTCACCGAACTGCTGCCCGGCGCGGCCGTCGTGGGGCGGCTGGCGGGCGCCGCGGGACCGGACCTGCACTTCGCGGACGGGCTCGTGGTGGACACCCGGCTGCTGGCCGGCTGGGAGCTGGCCGCCGCACCCGACCGGGCGGCGACCGACGCCCCGACGGCGGCCGCCGCCCCGCCCGCCCGGCCGGGCGGGCAGGACGGGCTGTTCTGACCGGGAGCCGCGGGGCCCCCGAAGGTCAAGACTTGGATCCCTTTGGACGCCCGGGGCCGTTTCCGGTGGACATGCCGAGGGGCTTCCGCAGAGGGTGGCGGTCATGAGCATCCAGCCCGTTCCGGCGTTCGAACCGCCTTACGTCATGGCCGTATTCAGCAATGTCCGCACCCCCGACGACACCGGCTACCCGGAGGTCAACGCCCGGATGAACGAGCTCGTCCGGGACAACCCCGGCTTCCTCGGGTACGAGTCCGCGCGCACCCCCGGGGGCCTCGGCATCACCGTCGCCTACTTCCGCGACCACACCTCCCTGACCGCGTGGCGCACGGACCTGGAGCACCAGGCGGCCATGAGCCGGGGCCGCGACCACTGGTACGAGAGCTACACCCTGCACGTCGCGACCGTCGAGCGGAGCCACGGCTTTGCCCGCCACGGCTGAGGCCGTCCGGGCCTTCCGCGACCGGCTGGGCCTGCCCGCACTGGTGGACGTGCACACGCACTTCATGCCGGACCGGGTGATGCGCAAGGTGTGGGACTACTTCGACGCCGCCGGCCCGCTGACCGGCGTCGAGTGGCCGATCACCTACCGGCACGAGGAAGAGCAGCGGGTCGCGCTGCTGCGGGAGTTCGGCGTGCGGGCCTTCACCTCGATGCTGTACCCCCACAAGCCCGCGATGGCCGCCTGGCTCAACGCCTGGGCCGAGGACTTCGCCGCCCGCACCCCCGACTGCCTGCACACCGCGACCTTCTTCCCGGAGGAGGACGCGGCCGCCTACGTCGGGCGGGCCGTGGAGCGCGGCGCCCGCGTCTTCAAGGCCCACCTCCAGGTCGGCGGGTACGACCCGAACGACCCCCTGCTCACACCGGTGTGGGGGCTGCTCGCCGAGGCGGGGATCCCGGTCGTGGTCCACTGCGGCTCCGGGCCCGTCGCGGCCGCGTACACCGGGCCCGGGCCGATCGCCCGGCTGCTGGCCCGCCACCCCCGGCTGCCGCTGGTCGTCGCGCACATGGGGATGCCCGAGTACGCCGACTTCCTCGACCTCGCCGACCGCCACCGCGAGGTGCGGCTGGACACCACCATGGCCTTCACCGACTTCTCGGCGCAGTTCAGCGGCTTCCCGCCCGGGGACCTCGGACGGCTCGCCGACCTCGGGGACCGGATCCTGCTCGGGACCGACTTCCCCAACATCCCCTACCCCTACGAGCACCAGCTGGAGGCCCTGGAACGCCTCGGGCTCGGCGACGACTGGCTGCGCGCGGTCTGCCACGACAACGGCGCCCGGCTGTTCTCCCTGCCCGGCTGACGGCCCGGTCCGCCCCGATCCCTTTCTCAGGAGATTCACAGGTTGGGGCAAGATCGCTCTCACGGGCGCGGGCCAGCGTGGGGGCATGACAGCGACGACCACCTCCCACGCGTCCACGTCCACCGCCAACCCGACGGCGCTGCGGCGCCCCGACGGGGGTCCCTGCCGGGTCCTCGTCGTCGACGACGAGGCCTCCCTCTCCGAGCTGCTGTCCATGGCCCTGCGCTACGAGGGCTGCGAGGTCCGCAGCGCCGGTGACGGAGCGGGCGCCGTCCGGGCGGCGCGGGAGTTCCGGCCGGACGTGGTGGTCCTCGACGTCATGCTGCCGGACATGGACGGGCTGGCCGTGCTCGGCCTGCTCCGCCGGGAGATCCCGCAGGTCCCGGTGCTGTTCCTGACCGCCAAGGACTCCGTCGAGGACCGCATCGCGGGCCTGACGGCGGGCGGCGACGACTACGTCACCAAGCCGTTCAGCCTGGAGGAGGTCGTGGCCCGGCTGCGCGGACTGGTCCGGCGCTCCGGAGCGGCGCAGGCCGCGCGCGGCGGCTCGGTCCTCACCGTCGGTGACCTGAGCCTCGACGAGGACAGCCACGAGGTGGTCCGGGGCGGCCGTGAGGTCCATCTGACCGCCACCGAGTTCGAGCTGCTGCGCTACCTGATGCGCAATCCGCGCCGGGTCCTCAGCAAGGCGCAGATCCTGGACCGGGTGTGGTCGTACGACTTCGGCGGCCAGGCCAACGTGGTCGAGCTCTACATCTCCTACCTGCGCCGGAAGCTGGAGGGCGGCACCGGGCTGCCCCCGATGATCCACACCCGGCGCGGCGCCGGCTACCTGATCAAGCCGGCCGAGTAGTGGCACTCCGCCTCACACGGCCGCGGTCCGGACGCCGCGGACCGCGCCGCCGGCGGCCGTGGTCGCTGCGCACCCGGCTGGTCGTGTCCGCGGTGGCGCTGATCGCCGTGGTGGGCGCGGCCATCGGGACCGTCACCACCCTCGCCATGCGCTCCCGCCTGATGGGCGAGCTGGACAAGCAGCTGGACAACTCCGTGGGGATGGCCGTCCGGGGACCGGGCGCGGGCAAGGCGGCCCGCGAGGGCAGCCTCGGCTTCGTCTTCGCCCCCGGCTCCCCCATGGGTGCCGCCGGGATCCGGCTCGACCCGGTCGGGAAGGTGATCGGCGGCGCCAGGATCGCCCCCGTGGAGGGACCGGGGCTCGACCACCGGGAGGTCCTCACCGAGGCGCAGACGGCCGTGCTGGAGCACGTCGCGCGGACCGCCGGCCCCGGCCGGCCCCGCACGGTGGACGTGGACCTGCCGGGCCTCGGCGCCTACCGGGCGCTGGCCGCGCCCGACGGGGTCCTGGTGCTCGCCTTCCCGCTCAGGGGTGTGGACTCCACCGTGAACACCCTGATCGCCGTGGAGGTCTGCGTCACCCTCGCCGGGCTGATCGCCGCCTCCCTCGCCGGACAGGCCCTGGTCGCGGTCGCCCTGCGCCCGCTGCGCCGGGTCGCCGCCACCGCCACCCGGGTCTCCGAACTCCCCCTGCACAGCGGGGAACCGGCCCTGCACGAACGGGTACCCGAGGCCGAGGCCGACCCCCGTACCGAGGTGGGGCAGGTCGGTGCGGCCCTCAACCGGATGCTGGGCCACGTCTCCTCCGCGCTGACGGCACGCCAGCAGAGCGAGACGCAGGTCCGCCAGTTCGTCGCGGACGCCTCCCACGAGCTGCGCACCCCGCTCGCCTCCATCCGCGGCTACGCCGAACTCACCCGCCGGGGCAGGGAGGAGCCCGGCCCCGACACCCGCCACGCGCTGGCCCGGATCGAGTCCGAGGCCACCCGGATGACCGGTCTGGTCGAGGACCTGCTCCTGCTGGCCCGGCTGGACGCGGGCCGCCCGCTGTCCCGCGAGGACACCGACCTGGCCCCGCTCGTCGTCGACGCCGTCAGCGACGCCCGGGCCGCCGGCCCCGGACACCACTGGCGCCTGGAACTGCCCGAAGACCCCGCCCCCGTCCTGGCCGACCCGGCCCGGATCCAGCAGGTCCTGGTGAACCTCCTCGCCAACGCCCGCACCCACACCCCGCCGGGGACCACCGTGACGGCCCGTGTTTCACGTGAAACATCCGCCGTCCGGCTGCGGATCGAGGACGACGGTCCCGGGATCCCGGCCGAGCTGATGCCGCACGTCTTCGAGCGCTTCGCCCGGGGCGACGCCTCCCGCTCCCGCGCGGCGGGCTCCACCGGCCTGGGCCTGGCCATCGTCCAGGCCGTGGTCACGGCGCACGACGGCCGGGTCGAGGTGCGCAGCGAGCCCGGACGGACCTGCTTCGAGGTGCTGTTCCCCCTCACCGCGGACCACCGTCCCCTGACACCGGCGGACTCACAGAGGGGCCACAGGCTCAGCACACCGAGGTGACAGGGCGCCCGGCGAGGGTCGGAGCATGCCAACCGACACCTCTTCCGACGCCCTCCCGGCCCGGGCGCCCCTCGCGCCCGTGCCCGGCGAGCCCGTACTCGACGTGGTGATCCCGGTCTACAACGAGGAAAGGGACCTCGGCCCCTGCGTGCGCCGGCTGCACGCCCACCTCACCCGGACCTTCCCCTACCCCTTCCGCATCACCATCGCCGACAACGCCAGCACCGACCGCACCCCCGCGTGCGCGGCCGAGCTCGCCGCCGGGATCCCCGGCGTACGCAGCGTCCGGCTGGAGGAGAAGGGCCGCGGCCGCGCCCTGCGCACCGTGTGGAGCGGCTCGGAGGCACCCGTCCTCGCGTACATGGACGTGGACCTCTCCACCGACCTCAACGCCCTGCTGCCCCTGGTCGCCCCGCTGATCTCCGGCCATTCCGACCTGGCCATCGGCACCCGGCTCGCCCGCTCCTCGCGCGTGGTGCGGGGGGCGAAGCGGGAGTTCGTCTCCCGCGCCTACAACCTGCTGCTGCGCTCCTCGCTCGCCGCCCGGTTCAGCGACGCCCAGTGCGGCTTCAAGGCCATCCGGCGGGAGGTGGCGCAGCGGCTCCTGCCGCTCGTCGAGGACACCGGATGGTTCTTCGACACCGAGATGCTGGTGCTCGCCGAGCGGGCCGGGCTGCGCATCCACGAGGTGCCGGTGGACTGGGTCGACGACCCCGATTCCACGGTGCACCTCGTCAAGACCGCCGCCGAGGACCTGAAGGGCGTCTGGCGGGTGGGCCGGGCGCTGGCCCTGGGGGCGCTCCCCCTGGACCGGCTGGCCCGCCCCTTCGGCGACGACCCGCGCGACCGCACCGCCCTGCCCGGCGTGCCGCGCGGGCTGGCCCGCCAGCTGCTCGGCTTCTGCGCGGTCGGCGTGCTCTCCACCCTCGGCTACCTCGCCCTGTACTCGCTCTTCCGGCTCGGCACCGGACCGCAGGCCGCCAACGCCGCCGCCCTGCTGGTCTCCGCCGTGGCCAACACCGCCGCCAACCGCCGGCTCACCTTCGGCGTCCGGGGCCGCGACCGGGCCCTGCGCCACCAGGCCCAGGGCCTGGTCGTGTTCGCCATCGGACTCGCCCTGACCAGCGGTTCGCTCGCCGCCCTCGGCGCGGCCACCGACGACCCCGCCCACGGCACCGAACTGGCCGTGCTCATCACGGCCAACCTCGCCGCCACCGTGCTGCGGTTCCTGCTCTTCCGCGCCTGGGTGTTCCCCGAGCGCCGCACCACTCCCGTTCCCGTGAAGGACGACCAGCGATGACCACGGCCCTCCCACCCTTCGACTCCCCGCTCCCCGACCGCGCCCGCGTCCGGGACGCGTCCCCGGCCGGGGACCGGACCGCCGCCGGCCGGCCCGGCTGGGAGCGGCCCGCGTACGCGGCGCTGCTGCTCGCCACCGCCGTCCTCCTGCTGTGGAACCTGGGCGCGTCCGGATACGCCAACTCCTTCTACTCCGCCGCCGTACAGGCCGGCTCCGAGAGCTGGAAGGCCTTCTTCTTCGGCTCCTCCGACGCCGGGAACTCCATCACCGTCGACAAGCCCCCGGCCGCGCTGTGGCCGATGATGCTGTCCGTCCGGATGTTCGGCCTCGGCTCCTGGCAGATCCTCGTCCCGCAGGCCCTGATGGGCGTCGGCACCACCGCCGTCCTGTACGCCGCCGTGCGCCGCCAGTTCGGGCCCGCGGCCGCGCTGCTGAGCGGGGCCGCGTTCGCCCTCACGCCCGTCGCCGCGCTGATGTTCCGCTTCAACAACCCCGACGCGCTGCTGACGCTGCTGCTCACCGTCACCGTGTACTGCGTGCTGCGCGCCCTCGACGGGGCACGGACCGGGTGGCTCGTGGCGGCCGGGGCGGCGATCGGCCTGGGCTTCCTCACCAAGACCCTCCAGGCCTTCCTCATCCTGCCGCCGCTGGCCGTGCTGTACGCCGTCTGCGCGCCGACCCGGCTGCGCCGCAGGCTCGGGCAGCTGCTGCTGGGCGGGGCCGCGATGGTGGCGGCCGGAGGCTGGTGGGTGGCGGTCGTGGAGCTGTGGCCCGCCTCCTCGCGCCCGTACATCGGCGGTTCGCAGCACAACTCCTTCCTGGAGCTGACCTTCGGCTACAACGGGCTCGGCCGGCTGAACGGCAACGAGACCGGCAGCGTGGGCGGCGGCCGGACCGGCGGGGCCCCCGGCGGCTCCGGGGCGTACGGGCTGCCCGAGGGCGGGCCGGGCCTGCGCGGCGGGGGCTGGGGGGAGACCGGCGCGGGCCGGTTGTTCTCGGCCGATGTGGGCGGTCAGATCTCCTGGCTGCTGCCCGCGGCGCTCGTGCTGCTCGTGGCGGGGCTGGTGGTGACCTGGCGGGCCGGCCGGGCCGCCGACTCCCTCCAGAGCATGGCCCGCGCGGCCTTCCTGGCCTGGGGCGGCTGCCTGCTGATCACCGCCGCGGTGTTCAGCTGGATGCAGGGCATCTTCCACCAGTACTACACGGTCGCGCTGGCCCCCTTCGTGGCGGCGCTGGTGGGCATGGGCGTGGCCGTGCTGTGGGAGGAGCGGGGCGGCCGGGCCGCCGCGCTCACCCTGTCCGGCACCCTCGCCCTGACCGCCGTCTGGTCGTACGTGCTGCTCGGCCGCTCCTCCGGCTATGTGCCGTGGCTGCGCTGGGCGGTGCTGGTGGCCGGCCTCCTCGCCGCCGTCGCGCTGCCGTTCGCCGCCCGCCTGGGACGCCGGGTGCTGCTCGGTGTGGCGGCGCTGGGGCTGGGAGCTGCCCTGGCGGGCCCGTTCGCGTACTGCCTGACCACGGTCTCCACCGGTCACACGGGGTCGATCGTCACGGCCGGTCCGGCGGTGGCCGGCGGGCGGGGAGGTCCCGGCGGGATGCGCTTCGGTCCGGGCGGGGAGCGGTTCGGGGGCGGCCTGCCGGGCCTTCCCGGAGGCGGTCCCGGCGGAGCCGCGCCGCAAGGGGCGCCGCAGGGCGGCCAGGGGGGCGTGCCGCAGGGCGGGCCCCAGGGCTTCCCGCCGGGCGGCGCACCGGGCTTCGGACAGCCGGGCGGTACGGGCGGCGCCGGCGGTACGGGCGGCGCGGGCCGGTCCGGATCCGGCCGGGGCGCCCGCGGCGGCGGCCCGGGCATGCGGGGCGGCGCCGGCGGACTGCTCGACGGGGCCCGGGTCTCCGCCGGGGCCAAGGCCGCGCTGCGCGCCGACGCCGACCGCCACACCTGGGCGGCGGCCGCCATCGGTTCGCAGAACGCGGCGAGCTACCAGCTGGCCTCCGGCCGGCCCGTGATGCCCCTGGGCGGCTTCAACGGCAGTGACCCCTCTCCGACGCTGGAGCAGTTCAAGGCCTACGTGAAGGCCGGCAGGATCCACTGGTTCATCGCCCAGGGCGGCCTCGAAGGCGGCGCGGGCGGCGGGGAGTCCCGGACGGCGGGCCGGGCGGGCGGGCAGGGCGGCCCGGGCGGGTCGACCAGTACCGCCATCGACAGCTGGGTGCGGGCGACGTTCAAGCCCACCACCATCGGCGGGGCCACCTTCTACGACCTGACGGCCCCTTCGACCGGCACGTCCTGAACCCGCCCCGATCCACGCGGCACCCCCTAGCATCAAGAGGGCGGACCGGGCATTCCGGGCTGATCCCCTTGTGATGAGGAGGGCACCTCGATGGTGACCGAGGCTGATCCGGGCGAGGCCAGGACCAGTGTGTGGCTGGCCGTGAGGCCCGCCGCCCCCGTCAGACGGCGTACCGAGGCCCCCTCGGGGCTGGACCGGGACCGGATCACCGCCGCCACCGTGCGGCTGCTGGACGCGCAGGGGCTCGGCCGTTTCTCCATGCGCAGGCTGGCGGCCGAGCTGGGCGTCACCGCGATGTCCCTGTACTGGTACGTGGACACCAAGCACGACCTGCTCGAACTGGCCCTGGACAGTGCCCTGGGCCAGCAGCCGCTGCCGGCCGGCCCGCCGCCGGGGGAGTCCTGGCCGAGCCGGCTGAGGGGACTGGCCTGCGGCTACCGCAGGCTGCTGGCGGAGCACCCGTGGGTGGCCCCGCTCAGCGCCGTCTACCCGAACATCGGCCCGCACGCGCGGGCCTTCGACGCCGCCCTGCAGCGGCTGCTGGAGGCCGCCGGCCTGGCGGACGCCGGCCGGACCGGCGCCCACCTGGCCGTGTCGCAGTTCCTGAACGGCTGCGCGCTGCACGGCTGCGGGGGCACGGTCCGGCGGGCGCCCGAGGCGGACTTCGCCCTGGCCCTCGACGTCCTGATCGCGGGCATCGAGGCCAAGGCCGCAGACCGCCGGACTCAGGCCTGGGACGGGGCCTGAGAGGAGGCCTCGGAGTCCTCGCCGGACGACTGCGCCGGGATCCCGGCGGTGGTGCCCTCCGCGCTCGGGGCGTGCGCGGCCGGCTTCGACTTCAGCGCGACCTCCTTGATGAAGACGACCAGCACCAGTCCGAGGAGCGCGCTCGGGGCGGCGTAGAGGAAGACGTCGCCGACGCCGTGCCCGTACGCGGACTCCATGACCTGCCGCAGCGGCGCGGGGAGCTTGTCGAGGTCGGGGATGCCGCCCCCGCCGGAGCCGCCGTGCCCCAGGGCCGCCGCCTTCGGGCCGAGGGCGGCCAGCCCGTCCTTGACGTAGTGGGTGACCCGGTTGGCCATGACCGCGCCCAGCGCCGAGACGCCCATGGCGCCGCCGAGGGAGCGGAAGAAGGTGACGACGGAGCTGGCCGCGCCGAGGTCCTCGGGGGCGACCTGGTTCTGGGTGGCGAGGACCAGGTTCTGCATCATCATGCCGAGGCCGAGGCCGGTCAGCGCCATGAACAGGGCGATGCGCCAGTACGGGGTGTCGTAGCGCAGGGTGCCCAGGAAGCCGAGGCCCGCGGTCAGCAGCACGCCGCCGGAGACCAGGAAGGCCTTCCACCGGCCGGTCTTGGTGATGATCTGGCCGGAGACCGTGGAGGAGACGAAGAGGCCGCCGATCATCGGGATGGTCAGGATGCCCGACATGGTGGGGGACTCGCCGCGGGCCAGCTGGAAGTACTGGCTGAAGAAGACCGTGCCGGAGAACATCGCGATGCCGACGAAGAGCGAGGCGGCCGAGGCCAGGCTGATGGTCTTGTTGCGGAAGAGGCGCATCGGGATGATCGGGTCGCTCGCGCGGGACTCCACGAGGAGGAAGAGCAGGCCGAGCACGACGGCGCCGCCGGTCATGGCCAGGGTGGTCCAGGAGATCCAGTCGTAGGAGTCGCCGGCCTGGGTGACCCAGATCAGCAGCAGCGAGACGGCGCCGCTGATCAGGAAGGCGCCCAGCCAGTCGACCTTCACGTCCCGGCGGACGACCGGCAGGTGCAGGGTGCGCTGGAGGACGATCAGGGCGATCACCGCGAAGGGCACGCCGACGTAGAAGCACCAGCGCCAGCCGAGCCACGAGGTGTCGGTGATGACGCCGCCGAGCAGCGGGCCGCCGACGGTGGCGACGGCGAAGACCGCGCCGAGGTAGCCGCTGTAGCGGCCGCGCTCGCGCGGGGAGATCATCGCGGCCATCACGATCTGGGCGAGGGCGGAGAGGCCGCCGACGCCGATGCCCTGGACCACGCGGCAGGCGATCAGCATGCCGGTGTTCTGGGACAGGCCCGCGACCACGGAGCCGAGGACGTAGATCACCAGGGATATCTGGACGAGCAGCTTCTTGCTGAAGAGGTCGGACAGCTTGCCCCACAGCGGGGTCGCGGCCGTCATCGACAGCAGGGCGGCGGTGACGACCCAGGTGTAGGAGGACTGGGTGCCGCCGAGGTCGCTGATGATCTGGGGCAGGGCGTTGGAGACGATCGTGGAGGACAGGATCGCCACGAACATGCCGAGCATGAGCCCGGACAGCGCCTTCATGATCTGGGAGTGGGTCATGGGGGCGCCGTCGGACGTGGTCTCCGACTGGCCGCCTCCCCGCACACCGGAGGGTGTGGTCGTAGCCATGGGTTTCCTTTGCCTAGAAGCTCGATCGGAGTCGGGCCAGCAGGGTGTTGAGTGCGTCGATGTCCTCGGCCGACCAGTCGGCCAGGGCCTTCTCCAGCGCGTCCGTGTAGCGGGCGCCGAGCTCGGCGAGCACGGCGCGCCCCTCGTCGGTCAGGCGCAGGATCCGGCAGCGGCCGTCGCCGGGGTCGGTCTCCCGGTCGATCCAGCCGCGCTGCGCCACGTGGGCGACGTGCCGGCTGCTGACGGAGATGTCGACGGCCATGAACTCGGTGAGCCGGCTGAGCCGCATCTCGCCGTGCCGGTCGAGCACGGTGAGGACGGCGGCGGCGCCGGGCGGACAGTGCGGGGGCAGGATCCGGGCGAGGTCGCGTTTGACCGCCCCGATGCCGGTGAGCTGGCGGGCCAGCTCCTCGTACCGGGTGCTCTGCGTCGTCTGCGTGCCCACCGGACCGCCCCCATCTCGTTGCTTAGGGCAACCATAGAAGAGCATGGTTGCTACAGGCAAATGAATTCCGGGGGTGGAGCGGTAAAGGAATCGGAAAACCCGCTAGGGTCCAGCCATGTCCGCACAGCACAACTCATCCGGCGCCGAGGGCTCCTACGACCCCGCCGGCAGCACGCAGATGTTCCGCGCGTTCGTGGCGGAGGGCGAGGACCAGGCGGCGCGCACCCCGTCCGTGCCGGGATCGCGCCGCCGGCCCAAGGAGTCCGGCTCGAAGGGCGCCGGCCGGCTCGCCCTGGTCCTCGCGCTGGCGCTGGTGCTCGGCGCGGCGCTGTGGGTGGTCCTGCACTGACCGGCCGGGCCCGGGCGGGTCAGCTCCAGCTCGCGGTGACCCCGCGGGTCTCCACGCGCATGCCCAGGGGGACCCGCCAGGCCTCCACGCAGACCGTGTAGGCCTGCGTCCTGGAGGTCCGGCCCGCGATGGGGGCGGGCAGGGGCTGGGTGGTGGTGATCGTGGCCCAGTCGATGCCCAGCGCGCCGATGACGTGCGTCGCGAAGCCGACCGTGCCGGAACGGGCCGCGGTGGTGCCGGTGTTGGTGAAGGTCACCGTGACGCGCTCGCACCAGCGGTCGGACGCCGCCGCGCGGACCGGGGTGCCCAGGGTGAGGGCGGCGGGGGTGGCGGGCGGGGGCGTGGTGCCACCGGAGCCGCCGGAGCCCCCGGATCCTCCCGGGCCGCCGGTGCTGCCGCCGGCCGTGCCGCCGCCGGAGCCGCCTGTGGAGTCGGAGCCGTCCGTGCCGCCGGAGCCGCCCGGCCGGGGCGTCGGGGTGCCGGGGCCACCCGTGCCGCCCGCCGCGCCGCCGTTCCCGCCGCCCGAGCCCCCGGCGCCGGGGGCGGGGGCGGGGGCGGTCCCGGGGGTGCCCGGGACCGGCGGGGTGCCGGGTGCGGGGCCGGAGCCCCCCTGTGCGGAGCCGCCGGCTGCCGGTGACCCCGGTGCGCCGGACGCCGTGGAGCCGGAGGCGCTCGTGGAAGGGGCCGAGCCCGCCGACGCGATCGGCTGGTACTCCACCCGCCCCTGCGGCGGCACGTTCTCCCCCGCACCCCGCTCGGGCCCGGCGGCCGCGGCGCCGACGGCGGCGTAGCCGTCGCGGTCCGGGCCGCCGCAACCGGTCAGGGTGGCGGCGGCCGTGCAGCAGAGGGCCAGGGCGAGCGTGCGCGCCGCGCGGGATCCCGTTCGCATCGCGCCAGTGTTCCTGACGCCCTGTCAAATGTGAACCCCGCGCCTGCGGATGGCCGGTCCGGCGGGTGTCGGGCCGGCCGGCGGGACTATTCGCCGATGAGGCCCGTGCGCAGCTGCGCGAGCGTGCGCGTCAGCAGCCGGGAGACGTGCATCTGCGAGATGCCGACCTCCTCGCCGATCTGCGACTGGGTCATGTTCGCGAAGAAGCGCAGCATGATGATCTGCCGCTCCCTGGGCGGGAGTTTGGCCAGCAGCGGCTTGAGCGACTCGCGGTACTCGACGCCTTCGAGCGCGGTGTCCTCGTACCCGAGCCGGTCCGCGAGCGAGCCCTCGCCGCCCTCGTCCTCCGGGGAGGGGGAGTCCAGCGAGGAGGCCGTGTAGGCGTTGCCGACGGCGAGCCCGTCGACGACCTCCTCCTCGGAGACGCCGAGGACGGCCGCCAGCTCCGGCACGGTCGGAGACCGGTCGAGGCGCTGGGCGAGCTCGTCGCTGGCCTTGGTCAGCGCGAGGCGCAGCTCCTGGAGTCGGCGCGGGACGCGGACGGACCAGGAGGTGTCCCGAAAGAATCGTTTGATCTCGCCCACGACGGTCGGCATCGCGAACGTCGGGAACTCCACTCCGCGTTCGCAGTCGAAGCGGTCGATCGCCTTGATCAGGCCGATGGTGCCGACCTGGACGATGTCCTCCATCGGCTCGTTGCGGCTGCGGAACCGGGCTGCCGCGTAGCGCACCAGCGGCAGGTTCAGCTCGATCAGGGTGTCGCGCACGTAAGCCCGTTCGGGGCTGTCCGGGTCCAGGGTGGCGAGTCGCTGGAAGAGGGAGCGGGAGAGGGTGCGGGTGTCGATGGCTTCCGAGCGGTCGGCCACTGCCGGCAGCTCACGCTCGTCGAGCGTGAGCACCTTGGAGCTGCCCTGGTCTACGGACATGCCACCCCCTTGAGGTCGCGGACGGTCGCGTATCGGCGCGTCCGTCGGAGGAACGCAGCCTCCACCTGAATACCGGAGGCGGAGCTGCGGCAAACGCGGTTCCAGCAGAATGTCACATGTCGGCAACACGCTGTAGCGTCATGTCGACAAGTATCTCCAGCGACAGACGGCCGACCGAGCGGAATGAGCCGGTTCTGTAGGGAATCGCGGGCCGGGCTCCACCCGATCCGGTTACGCCTCGATCCTGTTTGCGGATCTCAGACGGGCGAAGCTGCGCGCCAGCAGCCGGGAGACGTGCATCTGGGAGACCCCGAGCTCGGCGCTGATCTGCGACTGCGTCAGGTTGTTGTAGTAGCGCAGCAGGAGGATCCGCTGCTCCCGCTCGGGCAGCTGTACGAGCAGGTGGCGCACGAGGTCGCGGTGCTCGACGCCGGCCAGCTCGGGGTCCTCGTAGCCGAGCCGGTCGAGCAGCCCGGGCATCCCGTCGCCCTCCTGGGCGGCTTCGAGCGAGGTCGCGTGGTAGCTGCGGCCCGCCTCGATGCAGGAGAGCACCTCGTCCTCGCTGATCCGCAGCCGCTCGGCGATCTCCGGGGTGGTCGGGGTGCGGCCGTGGAGGGTGGTGAGGTCCTCGGTGGCGGCGTTGACCTGCACCCACAGCTCGTGGAGGCGGCGCGGGACGTGGACGGTGCGGACGTTGTCCCGGAAGTATCGTTTGATCTCCCCCACGACCGTCGGCATCGCGAAGGTGGGGAACTGGACCCCGCGCTCGGGGTCGAACCGGTCGATCGCGTTGATCAGCCCGATGGTGCCGACCTGGACCACGTCCTCCATGGGCTCGTTGCGGCTGCGGAAGCGGGCGGCCGCGTAGCGCACCAGCGGGAGGTTGGCCTCGATCAGGGCCCCGCGCACCCGGTTGTGCTCGCTGGTGCCCGGCTCCAGGCCCTTCAGCTGGCCGAAGAGGACCTGGGTCAGGGCCCGGGTGTCGGCGCCCCGGCCCTGGGGTCTCGCCGTGGCCGCCACGGGCTCCTGGAGGTCGGCGGGCGGCTCGTGCGGCGGCTCCGGCCTGGGCTCCTGCCGGGGCTCATGCTGGGGAGGCACCTGAGGCGCAGTACTGGCCGGCACGGTCACGCCACCCCTTCGGTCAACTCATCCGTCTCATCCGTCAAAAGTGGTCATAGCATCACAAGAGATGTGGACTGTGTGCAAGCACCGTATATAGCCGTGTTGAGGGCAAGTTGGGCATTTAGGGGTATTCTTTTTACCGGTGAGAACGCGAAAGGCCCCCCACCCGCGGAGTGAGGGGCCTGGATGTCCGGAAATCGCTTCAGCGTACGGGCTCAGGTCACCAGTTCGGTGATGAACTCGCCGATGCCGGATGCGGCATCCGATATGCCCTGGAAGCCTATTCCGACCATCTCGGCCGCCCGCTTGGGCTGGGTGATGATCACGAAGAGGACGAACACCGTGAGGGCGCCCGTGATGAGCTTCTTGGTGTCCATGAACGGTGTCGGCCTCCCCAACCGGTACTGCAAAGTCGGGTGAGTCTAACCGGTCAGGTTTGGACACTCACCTGTCCTTTAAGGACCAATGACCCTGTCGGACAGGTCTTTTGCCGGTAGGCGTCCGGGCGCGGGAGGAGCAGGATGGAACACGAGCCCACCGGTTCTGGCAGGAAACCGGTGGGTGAGGGACAGGGCCTCACTGCGGGGTCCGAGCCGCGGGCTTCCCCCCCTGACCGCGGCCCGGGCTGGCGGGTTCCGTCCTCACCGGGGGAAGTGGCTTGTCCCCCCGATGTCACTTCCCCCGTCCGCGTGGAAGGCCCCGGCTCCGGCCGGGGCCTTCTTCGCGTGCCCCGGCGCGCGCCGGACGGAGCCCCGGGCCGGCCTACTGGACGGCGCCCAGCAGGTCCACGAGGGGCGCGACGGGGGCGATCGCGGGCTGGAGCTGGTCCGGCAGCGTCATGAGCTGGTTGAGCTGGTTGGCCCCCTCGCCGATCTTGCCGCCGATCTCCTGGACCGAGGACGGCGTGGCGCCCGCGGGCATGCCCGGGGCGGCCGTCGGCAGGTCGGGGAGGGTGAGCGGGGCGAGCGGCGCGGCGGAGGCCGCGGGCGCGGCGAGGCCCGCGGCGGCCCCCGCGAGGGCGAAGGCGGCGAGGAGGCGCTGGGTCTTGGTCATGCCGTGTCCAACGGCCGAGCCGACGCCCGGTCACGGCGGGAACGCACGAGAGCCCCGGTTCGTACGAACCGGGGCTCTCGTTTCCAGAGCGGTGGTGGAGGGATTTGAACCCCCGATGGGTTGCCCCATACTCGCTTTCGAGGCGAGCTCCTTCGGCCACTCGGACACACCACCGAGAGAGATCCTAGCCGATGGTGGGGAGTGCTTCGCAACTTCCGGTCGAGTGGCCCTGCTCACCCCTCACCACCCGGTCGCGGCGCCCGCCCACCGGCCGCCCGCCCACCGGCCGCCCGCCGCCCGCCGCCCGCTCACCGCTCCCGGAAGAACTCCGTCAGCTGCCGCGCGCACTCCTCCTCCAGCACCCCGCGGATCACCTCGGGGCGGTGGTTGAGCCGGCGGTCCCGCACGAGGTCCCACAGGGATCCCGCCGCACCCGCCTTCTCGTCCCCCGCGCCGTAGACCACCCGGGCCACCCGGGACTGGACGAGCGCGCCCGCACACATCACGCACGGCTCCAGGGTGACCACCAGGGTGCACCCCGTGAGCCGCCACTCCCCGAGCCGGGCGGCCGCCCGGCGCAGCGCCAGCACCTCGGCGTGCGCCGTGGGATCCCCGACGGCCTCCCGTTCGTTGTGGCCGGTGGCGAGGACGGCGCCGTCCGGTCCGAGCAGGACGGCGCCGACCGGCACGTCGCCGGCCGGCACCGCCAGGGCGGCCTCCCGGAGCGCCAGGCGCATGGAGTCGCGCCAGGGGTCCCGGACCGGGTCGGGGCCGACACCGGGCCCGTCCCCGGTGCCGTGCGGGTCCTGCGGGTCGTGCGTGTCGTACGTGAGGTGGTGCGCGGCGATCACTAGCGGACGGCCTCCAGCACCTCGGTGGCTCCGAGCGCGTCGGCGATCTCCGAGAGGGCCTCCCCGTCGAGGGACATCAGCTCCTTGTGGCCGACGCCGAGGTCGTCCAGCAGGCGCGGATCGCCGAGCGGGCCGGCCGGCACCGGCTCGGAGCCCGACCCCGCCCCGGCTTCCGCCCCGTCGTCCTCGTCCGCGTAGGCGGCGACGGGCTCGTCCTCCCCGTCCTCGGTGCCGTCCAGGTCCAGTTCGTCGAGTTCGTCGTCCTCGTCGACGCTGCCCAGCAGCTCCTTGGTCAGCATCGATCCGTAAGAGCTCCGGTCGGCGGCGGAGGCGTTCGACACGAAGTACCGGGGGTCCTCCTCTCCGTCCACGCGGATGACGCCGAACCAGGCGTCCTCCTGCTCGATGAGGGCGACCACCGTGTCGTCGTCGACAGCGGCGGAACGTGCGAGATCGATCAGATCACTGAGGGACTCGACGTCGTCGAGTTCCAGGTCGCTCGCTTCCCACCCGTCTTCGGTGCGCGCGAGCAGTGCGGCGAAATACACCGTGACTCTCCCACTGGTCATAGGCGTGCCGGTTGGAGGTCCCCCCGGCCGGAGGTTGGGGTGTGAACGGTCGTGACACAAGCTGTTCGCACCCCGCCCAATCGGCATCGTGGCAGAAACAGCGGCTTTGCGAGAGGTCTTCCGCGCGGCGGCCGTGTCGCGGCGCCGGGCGGAGGGCCGGTCGGGGGCCGGTCGCTGCCGTGGGCATCGTGCCCCTCACCAACGGAACGTACGCATCCGCATCTGCTGCCGCATCCGTGCCGCGCGGGCGCGGCGGGGCTGGACCCGGTCGCGCAGCGCCCGGGCCTCCATCAGGTCGCGCAGGAACTGGGCGCGTCGCGCCCTGCGCTGCGCCGCTGTCTCCGGCGCTCGGTCCGCCTCGCTCCCCTTGCCGTCGTTCTCGGGCTGCGTCTCGGGCATCGGCACCACCCCAGGCTGGTCCGGGTCGTCCTCCTCCGCCGGCGCGAAGCAGACCCCCCGGCTCCCACCTTCCCCCCGCCGGCGCGTTTGATGCCACCCTCTTCCGGATAGGCCCAGGTCAGGACGGGGAACCCCTGAAGGGTCAGATCACGCCCGGTGACCTCGGGCCGCGGCCCGCCTCAGTCCGCGCCGTCGTCCGTGAGCGCCGGGACGACGGCCACCGGGCCGTGCGCGTGGTGGAGGACGGCGTGCGCCACCGATCCCATCAGCAGCGACCGCCGGCGCGGATGGTGGCGGCCGACCACGACCAGCGCGGCCGACCGGGACGCCTCCACCAGGCGCCCCGCCGCGTCCCCGGGCACGGCGGCCTGCTCGACCGGTACGTCCGGATGGCGGGCCCGCAGCGGGGCCAGCCGCTCCGTCTGGGCCCGCAGCATCTCCCGTTCGGCCGGCACCCCGTCCCCGCCGTCGGCGAGGCCCTCGGGCGGGACCACCTCGAAGGGGGCGTCGACCAGCGCCGTCGGTCCGGGCGGCACGGCGTACGCGGAGACCACCTGGACGGTGGTCCCCCGGGCGGCGGCTTCCGCGAACGCGAAGCGCAGCACGTCCTCGGGCGTCTCGGCGGCGTGCAGCCCGACCACCACCCGCCCGGCGGAAGCGCCCCAGGGGTCCTCGACCGCGCGGTCCTCGTGCGGGACGACCACCACCGGGCACTTCGCGCTGCCGGCCACGGCCCGGCTGCTGGACCCGAGCATCAGGGTGGCGAACCCGCCGCGCCCCCGCGATCCCATGACCAGCATCAGGGGCGCGTTCTCGGCGCCCACGACCCGCAGCGCCTCGGGCACGGAGCCCTCCAGGGCCTCGTAGCGGACGTGGGCGGGGTACTGCGGGCCCGCCGCCAGCAGGGCCCGGACGCGGTCGCCCACGGGGTCGGCGTACTCCTCGGGCTCGTTGGGGTCGTGCAGGGACGAGCGGCGCCCGGCGTAGAGCTGGGAGACGTCGGGCAGGACGTGCGCGACCATCAGGCCGGCGCCGTGGCGCAGGGCGGCCAGACGGGCCCATTCCAGGGCGCGCAGGCTGTGCTCGGATCCGTCGACGGCGGCGATCACGAGGCCGCCGCCCGCTGGGCCGTTGCTCACCCGTCCAGCGTGCTGGTCGTCGCGGCGGCCCGCATCTCATGGGCCCGGGGCGTGCGCGGGACGCGCCGCGCCCCTTCCACCGCGTAGCCTTTTGGCAGCAGGTCGCGAACAGCGGCCGTTTATCGCAGGTAGCAGGGTCGCAGGTCGCGGATCGCAGGTCGAAGCCCGGCTGAGTCTTGGAGGATGTTGTGCGTTTGCAGGTCGTCGATCACCCCTTGGTGGCGCACAAACTCACCACGCTGCGCGACAAGCGCACCGATTCCCCCACGTTCCGGCGGCTCGCCGACGAGCTGGTGACGCTCCTCGCGTACGAGGCCACCCGTGACGTGCGCACCGAGCAGTCGGACATCGAGACCCCGGTCGGCCCGACCACCGGCGTCAAGCTGTCGCACCCGCGCCCGCTGGTCGTGCCGATCCTGCGCGCCGGCCTCGGCATGCTGGACGGCATGGTCCGGCTGCTGCCGACCGCCGAGGTGGGCTTCCTGGGCATGGTCCGCAACGAGGAGACCCTGGAGGCCTCCACGTACGCGACGCGCATGCCCGAGGACCTCTCCGGCCGCCAGGTCTACGTCGTGGACCCGATGCTGGCCACCGGCGGCACGCTGGTCGCCGCGATCCAGGAGCTCATCAAGCGCGGCGCCGACGACGTGACCGCCGTGGTGCTGCTGGCCGCGCCCGAGGGCGTCGAGGTCATGGAGCGCGAGCTGGCGGGCACGCCGGTGACGGTGGTGACGGCCGCCGTGGACGAGCGGCTCAACGAGCACGGCTACATCGTGCCGGGCCTGGGCGACGCGGGCGACCGCATGTACGGCTCGGCCGAGTAGCGCAGGCCCGCCTTCAGCACTTCGGGGAGGGCGCGGGCGCGGGGTTGGCCAGGACGGCCAGCGCCTTGTCCGCGTCCTCCTTCGTGTTCAGCTCCTTGAAGGAGTCGCCCAGGATCAGGTCGACGTCCGCGCCCTCGCGGGTGTCGGTCTGCTGGGTGACGCCGGTGAGCTGGGTGCCGAGGACGGAGTACACCGCCTTGTCGGTGCGCGGGGAGCCGAGCAGTATCCCGGGCCCGGGGACCTTCTTGTCGAAGTCGGCGGGGGCGTTGCCGACGTGGCCGATGGTGAAGCCGCGCTTCTTCAGCTCGTCGCCGACGGCCTTGGCGAGGCCCGCGCGCGGGGTGGCGTTGTAGACGTTGACGGTGATCTGGCCGGGCTGCGGCAGGGCGGCCGCGGGGGCGCCGGAGGCGGCCGGGCCGGGGTTCGCCGCCTCGGCGGGCCGGGCGGAGGCCGCGGGGCTCTTGGTCGGGCAGTCCTTCGCGGCCGCGGCGGCGCGCCGGTCGCCGTCGCCGCCCCGGAACACGTCGATGAGCTGCAGTGCCCCGTAGCCGAGCAGGGCCAGCGCGAGGACCGATCCGAGCAGGGCGAACACGATCTTCCGGCGTCGCCGAGGCCGGCTCATGCGGGGGTACGCAGTCCCCGTGACGCGGTACTTTCCGCCCATGCCGGGGGGAGTGAGCATGCTCATGGGCGCAGCGTAGTGCCGTACCGGAACGATGCCTACTAAATGATCTGTTGATCGGGTAAGGCAGACCCGAAAGGCGCAACCGGCGCCCGGCCGGGCCCCGTGCGGGCCTCTCGGAGGGCCCCCGGTCAGTCCATTTCGAGCACGCGGGCGTGCAGCACCTGCCGCTGCTGGAGGGCCGCGCGCACGGCGCGGTGGAGCCCGTCCTCCAGGTACAGGTCGCCCTGCCACTTCACGACGTGCGCGAAGAGGTCGCCGTAGAAGGTGGAGTCCTCGGCGAGCAGCGTCTCCAGGTCCAGCTGTCCCTTGGTCGTCACGAGCTGGTCCAGCCGGACCGGGCGCGGGGCGACGTCCGCCCACTGACGGGTGGTTTCCCTGCCGTGGTCGGGGTACGGCCGTCCGCTTCCGATGCGCTTGAAGATCACACGGAAAGCCTACCGGGCCCGTGCCTCCGGGCGCAGCCTCGCTCCGGCGGTGCAAAAGTGGCACTCAGGGCTATTCCGGGAGTGACGCATGAGCCAGAGCACCGACCCGCCCGAGCCGACGGCCGCCGCGGTGGGCCAAGCGGACCCGGAGAGTCCGGCCGCCGGGATCGCCGCCGGGTACGCCTTCACCGGGCCCGCGCTGGAACTGGGGGCCCTGCTCTGGGACGGCGCCTGCCTGCCCGAGCGGCGGATCCGCGTCCCGCTCTCGGTGCTCAACCGGCACGGGCTCGTCGCGGGCGCCACCGGTACCGGCAAGACCAAGACCCTCCAGCTGATCGCCGAGCAGCTGTCCGCGAACGGCGTCCCCGTCTTCCTCGCCGACGTCAAGGGGGACCTCTCGGGGATCTCCGCCCCCGGCGCGCCGGGGGGCAGGACCGCGGAGCGGGCGGCGGAGGTCGGCCAGGCGTGGGAGGCCGCCGGATATCCCGCCGCCTTCTATGCGCTCGGCGGCATCGGCCCCGGAATCCCGCTCCGGGCGAGCGTGACCGCCTTCGGACCGGTCCTGATGTCCAAGGTGCTGCGGCTGAACCCGACGCAGGAGCAGTCGCTCGGCCTGATCTTCCACTACGCCGATTCCAAGGGCCTGGAACTGATCGACCTCAAGGACCTGCGGGCGGTCGTCGCCTTCCTCGTCTCCGACCAGGGAAAACCGGAGCTGAAGGGGATCGGCGGACTCTCCACCGCCACCGCCGGGGTGATTCTGCGGTCGCTCACCGCATTCGAGCAGCAGGGCGCCTCGGAATTCTTCGGCGAACCCGAATTCGACACCGGTGAATTCCTGCGAACGGCCCCGGACGGGCGCGGGCTGATTTCCGTACTGGAACTCCCCGCCGTCCAGGACAAACCGCAGCTTTTCTCTACATTTCTCATGTGGCTGCTCGCCGACCTCTATGCCGACCTTCCGGAAGTCGGCGATCCGGAGCGTCCGAAGCTGGTCTTCTTCTTCGACGAGGCCCACCTCCTCTTCAACGGGGCCTCGAAGGCCTTCCTGGAATCCGTCACCCAGACCGTGCGCCTGATCCGCTCCAAGGGGATCGGCGTCTTCTTCGTCACCCAGACCCCCAAGGACGTCCCCGCCGACGTCCTGGGCCAGCTCGGCAACCGGGTCCAGCACGCCCTGCGCGCCTTCACCCCCGACGACGCCAAGGCCCTCAAGGCCACCGTCCGGACCTTCCCCCACTCCGCCTACGACCTGGAGGAACTGCTGACCGGCCTCGGCACCGGCGAGGCCGTCGTCACCGTGCTCGGCGAGAAGGGCGCCCCCACCCCCGTGGCGGCCATCCGGCTGCGCGCCCCGCAGTCGCTGATGGGCCCCATCGACGCGGCGGCCCTCGACGCGGCGGTCAAGGCCTCCCCGCTGTACCCGCGTTACGCGCAGCCCGTCGACCGCGAGTCCGCCTACGAGAAGATCACCGCCGAACAGGCGGCCGCGGAGGCCGAGGCGGAGGCGGCCGCCGCGGCGGCGGAGGCCGAAAAGGAAGCCGGCAGGGAGGCCGGACGGGAGGCCGGGGCGGCGCGGCGGCCCGCGGGCCGCGCCCCGAAGCCGGAGCCCTCGCTTGCCGAACAGGTCGTCGGCAGCGGGCTGTTCCGCTCGCTGGCCCGCTCGATCGGCACCCAGCTGGGGCGCGAGATCTCCCGCTCCCTCTTCGGCACGGCCCGCCGGCGCCGATGAGACGCGGTGCTCCAGGGGGAATCGAGCGAACCGGTTGTCCGCGTTGCGGCAGCCGCTGACAGACTCGTAGGCATGCGGACCGAACTCACCGACACCACGTCCAGCAAGATCGACCGGGCCATGCTGGCGGCCCGTCGAGCCGTGGGCAGCCCGACCATGGGGCTCGTGCTGACCCTCGTCATCGTCACGGACGAGGAGAACGCCTACGACGCCGTGCGCGCGGCCTCCGAGGCCGCCCGCGCGCACCCGTGCCGGATCATCGCGGTGATCAAGCGGACCCACCGCGGCCCGGAGCGGCGGCGGCGGACCCGCCTCGACGCCGAGCTGCGCGTGGGCTCGGACGCCGGGTCCGGAGAGATCGTCATCCTGCGCCTGCACGGCGACCTCACCACCCAGGCCGGCTCGATCGTGCTGCCGCTGCTGGTGCCGGACGCGCCGGTGGTGGCCTGGTGGCCGGCCGACGCCCCCGCCGACCCGGCCCGCGACGACCTGGGCGCGCTGGCGCAGCGCCGGATCACCGACGCGCAGGCGGCCGTGGACCCGGTCGGCGCCCTGGCCGCCCGTGCCGGCGCCTACGCCCCCGGCGACACCGACCTGGCGTGGACCCGGCTCACGCCGTGGCGCTCGCTGCTGGCCTGCGCCTTCGACCAGAAGGCCCTGCCGGTGACCGCGGCGGCGGTGGAGAGCGAGCCCGACAACGCCAGTGCCGAGCTGCTGGCGCGCTGGCTGGAGGACCGGCTGGGCGCGCCGGTGGCCCGGGTGGCCACCGGCGGGCCGGTCATCACCCGGGTCCGGCTGGAGACGGCCGCCGGCGAGGTCGTGGTGGACCGGCCCACCGGCTCGCTGGCCACCCTGGTCCTGCCGGGGTGGCCCGACCGGAAGGTCGCCCTCAAGATCCGCAGCACGGCGGAGCTGATCGCGGAGGAGCTGCGGCGCCTGGACGCCGACGAGGTCTACGCCTCGGCGCTGCGCAGCAGCCGGCCGGCCCAGGCCTCGCTCTCGGCGTAGTGGTTGTCGTAGGTGGGCTGGCTGTCGATGATGTCCTGCACGGTGGCCTCGCCCGCCCGCACCCGGCCGAGCAGCCGGTAGTAGTCGAAGCGGCCCATGCCGGGGGTGAACCCGACGAACACCTCGGCGGTGTGGCCGGCGGCCGGGGCGAAGGCGTGCTTCACGCCGGGCGCGATGCTGAGGAAGTCGCCCCTGGAGAGGGTGTGGACCTCGTCGCCGACGAGGACGTCGAGGCGGCCGTCGGTGACGTGGAAGAACTCGGTGGCCTTGGTGTGGAAGTGCACCGGGGCGCCGACCGCGCCGACCTCGAAGCTGGCGGTGTTGCAAGTGAGTTCGGCGGTGTCGGTGAGCAGGGTGATGACGCTGCCGGGGCCGTCGGAGATGCGTTCGGCGGCGGTGGCACGGGTGAGGTTCTCGGTCATCCCGCCGACGCTACCCGGGGCCTCGGACATCGACCCGCCCGGTCCCACGGTCCGTCAACTCGCGCCTCCCGCAGGGGCGGTGGAGGGCGGGCTGCCGCGCCGACCCGGCGCCGAGGGGTCTACGCGCCCCCCGAGGCCTTGGCGGCGGCCTTCGCCGCCTGCTTGTAGGCGCGGACCTTCGCCAGCGACTCCGGGCCGGTGATGTCCGCCGCCGAGCGGTGGACGTTCGCGGGCCCGTAGCCCCCGGCCGCCTCCCGCCACCCCTTCGGCCGCACCCCGTACCGCTTTCCCAGCAGGGCCAGGAAGATCTGGGCCTTCTGCTCCCCGAACCCCGGCAGCGCCTTCAGCCGCTTCAGCAGCTCGGCCCCCGTGGCCGCGTCCGCCCAGACGGCCGCCGCGTCCCCGTCGTAGTGCTCCACCAGGTACGCGCACAGCTGCTGGATCCGCTTCGCCATCGACCCCGGGTACCGGTGGACCGCCGGCTTCTGCGACAGCAGCGCCGCGAACGCCTCCGGGTCGTAGGCGGCGATGGCGTGCGCGTCCAGGTCGTCGGCGCCGAGCCGCTGGGCGATCGTCCACGGCCCGGAGAACGCCCACTCCATCGGCACCTGCTGGTCGAGCAGCATCCCGGTGAGGGCGGCCAGCGGGCTGCGGGCCAGCAGGGCGTCGGCCTCGGGCTGCTGCGCGAGCCGGATGGTGATGTCGTCCATGCCCCCAGCCTCCCCCGGGACCGGTTCCCGCGCCCGTTCGGCGCGCGGTCGCCGGACCCCGGCCCTAGCGTGGGAGGGACGTACGGGCAGACGAAAGACGACGGACGACGGACGACGGACGACGGACGACGGACGACACAGGAGTCGATCGACCATGGCCGAGTTCCCGGAAGGCACCCCCTGCTGGGTGGACGCGATGTTCACCGATGTGGAGGCCGCCAAGGAGTTCTACGCCGACGTGCTGGGCTGGACCTTCGGCGAGGCCGGCAGCGAGTACGGCAACTACACGCAGGCCTACTCCGACGGCAAGGCGGTCGCGGCGGTCGTCCCGCCGATGCCGGGCGGCGACGCGCCGTCCCAGTGGTGCCTGTACTTCGCCTCGGACGACGCCGCCGCCACCGCGGAGAAGATCAGGGCGGCGGGCGGCACGCTGATGATGGAGCCGATGCAGGTCGGCACGTTCGGCACGATGGCGATCGCCAAGGAGCCCAGCGGCGCGGTCTTCGGCGTCTGGCAGCCGGGCGAGCACAAGGGCTTCGAGAAGCAGGGCGAGGCGGGCTCGTACGCCTGGGCCGAGGTCTACACCCGCGAGCCGGGCAAGGCGGACCCGTTCCTGGAGCGGGTCTTCCCCTACACCTCCCGTCAGATGGCGGTCGGGGACGACCCGGAGGCGGCCGGGATGGACTTCAAGATCTTCAGCGTGGGCGGCGCGGACCACGCGGTGCTGGGCCGGATGAAGATGGGCGACGAGTTCCCGCCGCAGGTCCCGTCCTACCTCCAGGTCTACTTCGGTGTCCCGAACTGCGATCTGGCGGTCGAGAAGGCGCAGGCGCGCGGCGGGAGGGTGTACTTCGGCCCGATGGACAGCCCCTTCGGCCGCTTCGCCGCCCTCGGCGACCCGCAGGGCGCGGTGTTCGCGGTGATCGACATGAACACCCGGGTCGGCGAGATGCCGGACTTCACCTAGACCGCCGGCCCGGGCCGGGAGCAGTCCTTGCAGGTGCCCGGGACCGGGCTGCGGAAGGCCCTGTCGCACCTGGTGCAGGAGACCAGGGGGTCCGGTGGGACGAAGGCGGGCCTGCGGAAGGCGGGTGGCAGGTCCGGGGGTTCCTGGGCGGCGAGGCGGTGGGAGATCAGGCCCGCGGGGTTGCGGAGTTCGGCGGGGATCCTCGCCGTGAGGACCGAGATCACCGCTTCCCTGGTCACGCCGCGTTCCAGCCAGGATTCCAGCCGCGGGGCGAGGCGTTCGATGTCCTGGCGGCCGAGGAGGAGGCGGTGGTCCGTGCGGCGCAGTTCCGCGAGGACGGTCTTCGCCGCCCGGAGGGCGGGGGAGGGCGGCCGGGGCCGCCGTTCCGGCTCCGGGGCGGGGCACGGTGGCGCGGGCCGTGGGGCCGGCGCGGGGGGCGGGACGGGCTCCGGTTCGGGTTCCGCGGCGCGTTCCGGCCCGGCGGGTGGGGCGGGCTCCGGCTCGGGCTCGGGCTCCGGCTCGGGCTTCGGCGGCAGGGCAGGGCGGGTGGCCGTGGCCTTGGGGTGGTTGTAGGACACCGTGTGGGTGACGAACCGCCCGTCGGGCAGTTGTTCGCGGACCCGCTTCAGGTATCCGTACGCCTCCAGCTCGCGCAGGGCCGACGCGATGCGGATCTCGCCCTCCGGCAGGCGCCTGGCCAGGTCTTTGATGCCGATGGGCGTTCCGGACGGCAGCGACTGGATGTACGCGCCCAAGCCGCGTGCGGTCAGCGTGAGATGGGGGTGCTGGGCCAGGTGGTTGCCGATGACGGTGAACCTGGTCGTGTGACGGACGTTGGAGTGATGAACTCCGTACGTGGCGCGCTCGGGGGCGCTAAAGTGCTGGGGAGCCATGGGAAGTGTGCTGACTTCCTGTTTGGTCAGGCCCTCGTCCGGATTTGCGTTCCTGGCGGGGGCCGTCTCAGTTTCCGGGGTTGGTCGGGGCGAGCATATGCCCGGCAACCCGGCCGAAATCCAGCTGAGTTGGACTTCTTCACCCGTGCGAGTGAGACGGCCGCCGCGGGAGGCTGGTGGGGTGGGGAGAGGGTTCTTTTCCCGGTTCTTGCGCAGCAGAAGAAACGTACGGGCGGACCGGATCGCGTTCTCCCGCGCGCCGGTCGGCGGCCCGGACCCGCGGCCCGGACGTGCGGCTCGGACGTGCGCTCGGCGGTCATGATCGGCGGTCATGCGGAGCGGGAGAGGTCAGATGCTGCGGGCGGTGATGTCGCCGTAGGCGGTGGTCGCGTGGATGCTCAGGGCGGTGTCCCCGCCCCCGCTGTTGGTGAGGGCGTTGTGGATCCGCCCGTAGGAGGTGCCGGCGTCCAGGGAGGCGGAGACCCCGCGGGCGGCGCCGACCGAGATGGCGCCGTACTGGGTGGAGAGGGAGACCGTGCCCCTGACGGCCTCGGCGATGCTGATGTCGCCCTTCTGGGTGCTGACCTCGACCGGACCGCCGGTGCGGCCGAGCGCGACGTCACCGGCCTGGACGGTCAGCCGGGCGGAGGCCGTCTCGTCCAGCTTGACCTGGGCGTGCGCGCCGTCGAAGACGACGTCGCCCAGGCGTCCGACGCCCCGGAGGTCGGCGGCGGCCGCCTTCGCCTCGACGCGGGAGCCGGCGGGGAGCTGGACGGTCACCTCGACGGCGCCGGAGTGGCCGAGGAGGCGGTTCTTCGCCGGGGCGGCCGCGATCCGCAGGACGCCCTCGCGGAAGTCGACCGTGATCTGCTCCGCCGCCTTCACGTCGCGGCTCTTGGCGGGGTTCGCGGGGCGGACTTCGACGGTGGCGTCGGCGCGGTCGGCGGCGATGAGCTGGATGCGTCCGGCCGGGATGTCGAGGACGGCGGAGACGGGGGTGGAGGTGGCGAACTTCTGCACGGTGGGCTCCTGTGCTCTGCGGTGGTCCGTCGGTGTTTCCGACGAGAGAAACGCTATGTTGCGTTCAGGGGTGCGGCAACAGCAGAGTTGCGCGTGGTGTTCATTTATGCAGCTCAGAGCCGTGAAATCGTTGCAGTGGGCCTGCGGTTTAACGCAATGAATCGGGGGATTTCGTTGCAATGGATGGGATGTGAACGCCACGGCCCGGGCCGGGTCAGGAGCCGCAGGACTCCGCGAGGTAAGTGGCGGCCAGGGTGCCCGCGCGGCTGAACCAGTCGTTGAGCACCGCGACCTCCTCCGGGCTGTACCGCGCGAAGAGCTCCGCGAGGAGCGCGTAGTACGGCTCGTAGACGGCGCGGACCCGCTGCGCGGCCTCCGGTACGGCGACCACGCGCACCCGGCGCCGGTCGGCGGGGTCGGGCTGCCGGGTCACGAAGCCGCCGCGCTCCAGCCGGTTGACGATGCCCGTGACGGCGCCCGTGGTGACGTGCGCGCGCGCGGCCAGGTCGCCGGCGGTGACGGGGGCGTCCCCGGCCTGGAGGACGTACGCGAAGCAGATGAGGTCCGTCGGGCTCAGGCCCAGGTTCCGGGCGAACTCCTGCTGGGCCACCATGCTCGTCGCGATCAGGTCGTCCATCGCGCCGATCGCCGCCGGGACGGAGGCGGCGGGGCGGTGTGTGCCCTCCATTGAAAATCCCTTAGTGCCTAAGATAAATTGCTCACTGACTAAGACATCATAGGTCGGGAAGGGGTGCCGTATGAGTGCGCACGGGTACGACGAGGGGCACACGGTCGCCGGATGGGCCGGAACGGCCGTCGCCGCCGTGGGGGCCTCGGTGGCGGGCCTGGGGGTGGTCGGCTGGACGCCGGGCATATGGATCGGGACCGGCGTCATGGTCGCGGCCGCCCTACTCACCTGGGTGCTGCACCTGGCGGGCTGGGGCAAGGGGCCCGGCCCCCGGCCGCAGTCGCACTGGGCCATGGGCGCCCGCGACCACACCGCGCGCGAGGGCCACGCCGAGTGCCTCGGCTGCCGCATGGCCGGACGCCGGCCCGCCTCCTCCGCCGTCCGGCCCGGCTAGCTACGAACTGAGCTCGGCCCACACCGTCTTGCGCGGCGCGGGCCCGGTGGAGCTCCCCCAGCGGTCCGCGAGGGCGCCCACGATGGACAGCCCGTACCGGGGCTCATCGGGGAACCGGTCGCTCCGGGTGTCGGCCACCTCGATCCGCACCCGGCCGGCATCGGTGACGCTCAGCTCCAGATGGAAGTCCCGGCCGGGGACCCGGCCGTGGGTGACGGCGTTGGAGCACAGCTCGGCCACGACCTGCGCGGCGTTCTCGAAGGGCAGCCCCCAGGCGCGGAGTTGCTCGACGGCGAGCAGCCGGGCGAGACGCGCGGCGCGAGGGGTGGCGGACAGCTGCACGGCGTAGTGGAGTGGAGGATTCACGTCACTTAGCGTGTCGGCGCGTGCTATCTCTGTGAAGTGGCCCGCCCGGTCCGTAGAGGGTTTGTCCAAGGCTTGTCCAACGCTGTCCGGACTGTCCCAACAGGTCCGCCGGGTAGGGCGGGTTGAGGAGGTGGGAGCCGTATGGACAGTGACGGTGTCGAAGAGCACAGCTGGGCCGTGGACCCCGAAGACGAACAGGGGGCGGCGCTGGTCGCGGCCTTCGGTCGCCAGATGAGGTCGAGGCGGGAGGCGATGGGGCTGCGGGTCGCGCAGTTGGCGCGGCGCATCGGTTACAGCGAGGACCTCGTGTACAAGGTCGAGTCGGGGAAGCGGATTCCGAAGCCGGAGTACCTGGACGAGGTGGACGAGGCGCTGAAGGCCGGCGGGCTGATCAAGGCCATGAAGGACGACCTGCTGGGCGTCCGGTACCCCAAGAAGGTCCGCGCTCTGGCGAAGTTGGAGGCCAAGGCCGTCGAGATCTGCGGGTACCGCACGCACAACCTCCATGGGCTGCTCCAGACGGACGAGCATGCGCGGGCCCTGTTCGAGATGCAGCAGCCGGCCTACTCGGAGGAGGAGGTCGAGCGGGGTGTCGCCGGGCGGATGGCCCGCCGTTCGGTCTTCGAGCGTACGTCCTCGCCGACCATCAGCATCGTCCAGGAGGAGGCGACGCTCCGGCGGCGCATCGGGGCCACAATGGTGTGGCGCAGGCAGCTCGAACGGATCCTGGAATTGATGCAGTTGAGGCATCTGGTCCTCCAGGTGATGCCGCTCAACTGTGAATCGCATGCCGGAATGACGGGCGGTATCGAGTTGCTGAAATTCGCGGACGGTACGGCGGTTGGTCGGTCCGAGGGTGCCTTCAACGGACGCCCCGTCTCCGACCGCAAGCAGCTCCAGATACTGGAGCTGCGGTATGGGATGATCCGATCCCAGGCCCTGACGCCACGGGAGTCTCGGGTCTTCATCGAGCACTTGCTGGGAGAGACATGAACCACGCGTCGGATCTGGACTGGTTCAAGAGCAGCTACAGCGACAGCAGCGACATCAACGACTGCGTCGAGGTGGCGACCACCCCGGGCACGGTTCACGTCCGGGACTCCAAGGCCCTCGGCCCCCAGTTCGAGGTCAGCGACTCGGCCTGGGCGGGTTTCGTCACGTCATTGGCGGCGTAGGCGAGGCGCACGGGTGGTTCCGGTTCGTGGATGCGAGGGGCTCCCGGCAGGGTGGTCCCGTCCGCCCTACGGTCGGTCCCGCGCGGTTCTTCCCGGACCGCGCGACGTGACTACGCAAGAGGTCGAATCACCCATGAGCCTGAGCATCCGCAACCAGATTGCCGGAACCGTCACCGCCATCACCACCGGTGAGGCCATGGCGACGGTCAAGGTCCGTCTCGACGGCGGTCAGGACATCACCGCCGCCATCACCGTCGACGCCGTGAAGGAGCTGGGCCTGGCCGCCGGTTCGCCCGTGAAGGCCTTGGTCAAGGCCACCGAGGTGGCCCTGGCGACCGGGCCCGTCGAGGGGCTGTCCATCCGCAACCAGATCGCCGGCACCGTCGTGGACGTCGCCACCGGTCCGGCCATGGCCTCCGTCAAGGTGGACGTGAACGGCGGCGGGCTGACCGCCGCGATCACCGCCGACGCCGTCGACGCGCTCGGCCTGGCCGCCGGCTCCTCCGTCGTCGCGCTGATCAAGTCGACCGAGGTCTCCCTCCAGGCCGCGTAGGGCCCGCCGGGGCGGCGGCCGGGACCCTCATTCGATGAAGAGGCTCCGGCCGCGCCCGATGGCGCTCGCGCCGGGGTCGATCTGCTGCGTCACCCGGCCGTCGCAGTCCGGGCCGGACCACACCCACGCCGCCTCGTCCGTGTGGTTGACGACCTTCGGCGGGGCGAAGTCGCCCAGCCGGTAGCAGCCCGACGGGTCCTCGTGCTCGGTCCCGTCGATGGACAGGACCCCTTCCGCCGCCTGCGCGGTGCCCGCCGGGGTGGCCAGCGCCAGCAGCGCGGCCGCCGCGCACGCCCCCAGGGCCTTCCCCGCACGCCGTGCCGTTCGCATCGTCATTCGCCCGCCTCGTTCCTCTCGCCCGACCGGACCGGATGTCGTGACGGACTGTAGCCCTTCCGATTACGGTGTGTGCTGAGGCGTGCGGTGGCGAAAGAGGGGCGCATGGATCTCCAGGAGACCGTGGACGAGCTGGTCGCCTCCGGGCGGGAGGCCGGGCTCCAGGTGGCGGCGTACCGCGACGGGCGGCCGTTCCTGGAGGCGTGCGCCGGGGTTCCCGGGCCGGCGACGCCCGTGCACTCCTTCTCCCTCGGCAAGGGGTGCACGGCGACCCTCGTGCACGTGCTCGCCGAGCGCGGGCTGATCGAGTACGACGCGCCCGTCGCCCGCTACTGGCCCGCCTTCGCGGCCCGCGGCAAGGAGGGCGTCACCGTCCGCCACGCCCTCACGCACACCGCCGGGATCCCCCAGCTGCCGCGCGCCCTCACGGTCGCCGAACTGTGCGACTGGGAGCACATGTGCGGGGTCGTCGCCGGGCTGCGCCCGCTGTGGGAGCCGGGGACGGACAGCGGCTACCACGGCTGGACCTACGGCTGGATCCTCGGGGAGACCGTCCGCCGCATCACCGGACTCACCCCGGGTCAGGCCCTGCGGGAGTACGTCACCGGGCCCCTCGGGATCGCCGACGAGCTGTACTTCGGGCTGCCCGCCGACCGGCCGGCCCGGGTGGCGCCGCTGGTGGAGGGCGGATGGGAGGCGTACCTGGCCGGGCTGCCCCCCGAGGCCCCCTTCGTCCGGCTCATCGCCCCGAACCGGAGCCTGTGGACCACCGCCTCCCTCGCCAACCGCCCCGGGTACCTCGCGGCCGACCTGCCCGCCTGCGCCACCGCCACCGCCCGGGCCGCCGCCCGGATGTACGCGGCGCTGCTGGGCGAGGTGGACGGCGTGCGGCTGCTCCCCGCGGACCGGGTCGCACAGGCCACGGCGTCGGCGGTGGACGGCCGGGACCGGATGCTGCTGCGCCACCACGCCAAGGGGCTCGGCTACTTCCTCGGCCTCCCCCCGGCGGGCGGCGACCCGGCCGCCTTCGGCCATCACGGCAGCGGCGGTTCCATCGCCTTCGCCGACCGCCGGCGCCGCCTGTCCTTCGCCCTGACCCGCACCCGCCTCGTCCACCCCGCCGACACGACGGCCACCCGCCTGGCGGACGCGGTCCGCGCGCGGGCGGAAGCGGAACCCGGCGGGCGGTTCCCGGCCGGCTAGACCGCGATCAGAGCCGGGACGTCCAGGGTGCCGAACCAGACGTGCGTCACCGCGCTGACGTAGCGGGCCCCGCAGCGGTCGGACGGGACCACCAGCTGGCTGCCCGAGCCCTCGAGGTCCTCGCCGTCGAGGCGGGTGGCCAGCAGGACGGGGCTCCCGCAGAAGTCGTCGTCCAGCTCCGCCCAGGACAGGACGGTGTGGTGGCCGTCGCCGCCGCTGACCGCCAGGAGGTAGCGGCTGCGGTCCTTGCGCCGGCGGGCGTCGAAGACGGGGCCGGCGTCGGAGATGACGTCCCGCAGCAGCGCCCCCTCGAAGACGTGGTGCTGCGGGCCGTTCGTCGCGCAGTCGAAGACGACCTTCGCCCGGTGCTGCGGCCACCGCCGCAGGTCGGCGACGGTCAGGGTCGCCGGGTGGTCGAGGTCGCCGTGCAGCAGGAGTGAGGCCATGGGCCAGTCATGCCCCGCCGGAGGCGCGGTGGAACCTCATCTGCCAGGTTGAGAGGGTCCTATGAGCCGCACCTGTGTCATCATTCGTCACTTCCGCCTTGCAGTTTCCGGTTGATTTCCCGCCACACCACGTCACGGGTCACCGGCAGCTCCGTGAAGCGGATCCCCGTCGCGTTCCGCAGGGCGTTCGCGAAGGCCGGGGCCACGGGGTTGAACGGGCTCTCGCTCATGGACTTGGCGCCCAGCGGGCCGATCGCGTCCGAGGTCTCCATGAAGTGGACCTCCGTGCGCGGGACGTCCGCGTACTGCGGGAGCCGGTAGCGGCGGAAGGCGGCCGTGGTGACCTCCCCGCGCTCGTCCACCCGTACCGTCTCGAAGAGGGTGGCGCCCAGGGCCTGGGCCACGCCGCCCTCCACCTGGCCCCGGCACTGCATCGGGTTCATCACCTTGCCCGCGTCGGCCGCGTGCACGCTGCGCAGGATCCTCATCTCGCCCGTGTCCGGCTCCACGGCGAGGCGGAACCACTGGGCGTTGAAGGCGACCGAGCGCGGGGAGCCGCCCCAGTGCCCGTCCGCAGCGACCTCGTCCAGCGCGCCCTTGTCGTGGGCGGCCTCGTAGAGCTCCTTGAGGGTGACGACGCGGCCCGCGCAGTCGAAGGCCTCCGCCTCCAGCCTGCACAGGTGCCGGGCCACGCCCGTGTGCCGGGCCGCGAAGCCCTTCAGGCGCTCCGCGAGCGAACCGGCCGCCAGCATCACGGCCTTGCCCGCCACCACCGTGCCGGCCGAGCCGAACGCGCCGGTGTCGTGGCGGACCACGTCCGTGTCGGACTGGCGGACCGTGATCCGGTCGACCGTGGTGTTCAGCGCGCCCGCGGTGATCTGCTTGTGGACGGTGGTGGTGCCGTTGCCGAACTCGGCGGTGCCGACCGCGATGTCGTACCTGCCGTCCCGCAGCAGGCTGACCCGGGCGTCGGCGAAGTGGCCGCCCGGAGGGCCGGTCGCGATCATGGCGACCGCGGATCCGGTGCCGGTGAGCCAGCCCTCGGGGACGTCCTCGTGGCTGCGGTCCTCGGCCTCGGCCCTGCGGATGATGTCCATGCACTGCTTCATCCCGTAGGAGGCGATGAAGAGGTCCTCCTCGTGGCCGATCGGGGTCACCATGTGGTCGCCGGCGCCGATGACGTTCTTCTCGCGCAGTGCGAGGGGGTCCATGCCGAGCCGGATCGCGAGCTCGTCCATCATCGATTCGAGGGCGAAGAGGACCTGGCCCAGGCCGTAGCCGCGGAAGGCGCCCGCGGGTACGCCGTTGGTGTAGACCGAGTACGCCTCCACCTGCTTGTTCGGCGCCTTGTACACGGCGAAGGACTCGCCCGCGCTGTGGAACATGACCGCCGGGCCGTGGTTCCCGTAGGCGCCGGTGTTGGAGACGATGCGGATGCGCAGCGCGGTGAGCGTGCCGTCCGCCTTCGCCCCCATCTTGATGGTGATCTTGAACGGGTGGCGGGTGGTGGCCCCGTAGAACTGCTCGGCCCGGGTGAATTCGAGTTTCACCGGGCGCCGCAGCTTCAGTGCGGCGAGGACCACGACGTCCTCGGTGAGCATCTCCTGCTTGCCGCCGAACCCGCCGCCCACGCGCCCCGCGACGACGCGGACCTCGTCCTCGTCGAGGTCGTAGAGGGCGCACAGCGCCCGCCGGGTGAGGAAGGGGGCCTGGCTGGAGGTGCGCACGGTGATCCGCTCGCCGTCGCCGTCCTCCTTGGGCTCGAAGTAGGCGACGCAGCCGTGGGTCTCCAGGCTGGCGTGCTGCACGCGCTGGGTCCGGAACGTCTCCTCCAGGACGACGTCCGCCTGGGCGTACCCCTTCTCCATGTCGCCGATCGTGCCGTGGACCTCGCCGCAGACGTTGTTCTCGGCACGGAAGATCCCCGACTCGGGGCCCTTGGGGTGCAGGACGGGGGCGCCCGGCAGCATCGCCTCCTCCGGGTCGATGACGTACGGGAGCTCCTCGTACGTGACGACCACGCGCCGGCAGCCCTCCTCGGCGGCCTGCTCGCTGTCGGCGACCACGGCCGCCACGCGCTGGCCGACGAAGCGGACCACGTCGTCCAGGACCCGGGTGTCCATAGGGTCCTCGGTGGGGTGTTCGTGGCGGGCGGAGGAGTACAGGTGGTCCGGGGCGTCGTGATGGGTGAACACGGCGTGCACGCCCGGGACCTGGAGGGCGTCGCGGATGTCGATGTCGACGATGCGGGCGTGCGGGTGCGGGGAGCGCAGCAGCTTCATGTGCAGCAGCCCGGGGACCTCGACGTCGAAGGTGTAGCGGGCGGTGCCGGTGACGACCTGGGGGCCGGCCGGGGCGCCCGGGCTGCGGCCGACGGCCTGGCCGGCCTCGGGCTCCTCGACGTGCCTGACCCCGCGGACGGCGTCCTCGATGGCGCGGTAGCCGGTGCAGCGGCAGATGTTGCCCTTGAAGGCGCGCGGGAGGTCGTCGAGCTTCCCGTCGTCGTGGGCGGTGCCCTGCTCGGCCTGGAGGGCGGATGTGGTCATCAGGAAGCCGGCCGTGCAGAAGCCGCACTGGAAGCCCTGGGCCTCCAGGAACTGCTTCTGCGCCGGGTGGAGGTCCCCGCACGGGGAGGCCAGGCCCTCGACGGTGGTGACGGAGCGGCCCTCGGCGCGGACGGCGGGGTAGAGGCAGCTGTGCACGGGCTGCCCGTCGACGTGGACGGTGCAGGCCCCGCAGTCGCCCTGGTCGCAGCCCTTCTTGACGCCGAACCAGCCGCGTTCGCGCAGGTAGGTGCGCAGGCACTGGCCCGCCCGGGGCTCGTCCCCGAAGCGCTGCCGGTTGATCTCGATCTCGTAGCTCATCGGGGTCCCTCCGGGGGGAGCAGTTCGCGGCGGATCTGCTCGGCCTGGAGCAGGGCCATGTGCCGCCGCCATGCGGGCAGTCCGTGGATGTCGTCGAACCACTCGTCGGGGCGGACGGTGCCGTCGATCGCGGCGCGCAGCTCGGCGGCGGTGGGCGGCAGCGCGAACCAGAAGCGGAACGGGCGGGTGGTCGCGGCGGAGACCGTGATCGCGAGGGAGCCGTCCTGCGGGTCGCCCGTGCCGATCACCAGGGAGCCGGAGCGGCCGAGCCCGTAGAGGGAGGCCTGGCGGAAGGCCGTGCGGGCGTCGAGCGCGCGGGCCGGGAGGCGGACCGAGCGCAGCATCTCCCCGTCGCGCAGGTCCTTGACGCCCGCGCCGCGGATGAACTCGGTGACCGGCATGCGGCGGGTGGCGCCGTCCTGGCCCTGGAGCAGGACGGTGCCGTCGAGGGCGGCGGTCAGCGAGATGACCGGCCCGGCCGGGAGGCCGTTGCAGAGGTTCCCGCCGACGGTGGCCATGTTCCAGATCTTGAAGCTTGCCAGGAAGGCCCGGCAGCACTGCTCGAACAGCGGGGCGGCGGTCGCGGGCAGGCCGCGGCCGAAGCGGGACAGCTCGGTGATGGTGCAGGTCGCGGCGATGTCGAGGGAGCCGTCGGGCTGCCAGGACAGCGGCGGCCAGCCCATCCTGGAGAGGTCGACGAGGCGGCGGATGTGGGGCTGCGGCTCGGAGAAGAGGTAGGTGCCCCCGCCGAGGAAGGCGTCGCCGGGGCGCCAGGGTTCGCGGCGGCGGGCATCGCGCACGTCGAGCACCGTGTTGAGGTCCATTTCGCGCCACCAGCCTCTCTGTCGTCCGGGGCGTGCACTTCAGTGAAGCAACGGCGAAGGGGGCGAAACGACTGGTCCAGGCCACGGAAACAAGAGAGTCCGGAAGGTGTCGCCCTGGATGATTCACCAAGGGGTACAGACGGGGCATAGGCGGGCGATGCCCTTGCATTTACGATGAGGTTCCTCGTATTCGCCTGGCGAATGTGGGTGACCCCCACCGCAAGGAGTCCCTGCCATGCACGTCCTCGACCTGCTCCAGTCCGACAGTCTCGGCCTCACCCTGCTCTGGGGCGAGGAAGCCCTTCTCGGCCAGGAGGTCAGCGGGGTCACCGCGACCGACCTGGAGGACCCGGGCCGCTTCCTGGGGCCCGGCGAGATCGTGCTGAGCGGGCTGGTGTGGTGGGCCGACGGAGACCTGGGGAAGGCGGACCGCTTCGTCTCCGCGCTCGCCGACGCCGGGGCCACCGCCCTGCTGGCCGGCGAGGAGACCCACGGGCGGGTCCCCGACGCCCTCGTGGACGCCTGCCGGGCCCACCGGGTGCCGATCGTGGCCGTCCCCGCGCGGACCAGCTTCCGGGCCGTCACCGAGGCCGTGTACCTGAGGCACTGGGGGGACCTCAGCCGCCGGCCGACCCGGACCTTCGCCCTCCCCTCCAACGTGCGCGCCGAGCTGAGCCGGCTGCTGGAGGACGGGGCCGCGCCCGGCGAGCTGCTGGAGCGGGCCTGCGCCCACCTGGGCCGGGTGGACGCCTACCTGCTCACCGCCAGCGGGCGCACGGTGGCCCGTACGCCCTCGGCCCCCGCGATCCCCGCCCAGCGGGCGGCCTCCCCCTCCCGGGGCGGGCTCACGCTGCGGATCGAGGCCGACGGCTCCCCCTACGACGCCTGGCAGCTCCACGTGCCCGACGCGGACGCGGCGCCGCCGCGCGTCCTGCACGAGATCGCCGAGGTGCTGGCCCAGCACCGCGACGGCCCGGCCCACCGGGAGGCCGCCGCCGCGCGGGCGGCGGGGCGGGAGCTGGCCGGGCTGCTGGCGGCGGACTGCGAGCCCGCCGCCCTGGAGGAGGCCCTCACCGCCGCCGGACTCCCGGTGCAGGGGCCCTACCGGGTGCTGGTGGCCACCTCGGCCCCGGCGCTGGCCGAAGCGCTCGCGCACCTGGAGGGGGTGCGGTGGGCGCTCGGCGAGGCGGCCGGCGGGGAGGCGGTGGCCGTCCTGCACGAGGGCCCGCAGGCCCCGGTCGACACGGCGGCCGGGCTGCGCGGGCTGTGGCCGCTGCTCCAGGTCTGCGGCGGCCCGGAGGCCGACCTGCGCCTCGGCGCGGGCGCGACCGCCGTCGGGCCGGAGGACCTGCGGGCCTCCCTGACCCAGGCCCGCTTCGCGCTGACGGCCGCCGACGCGGTGGCCCCGGTGCGGGGGGTCGAGCAGCTGGACACCCTGGGCGGGCTGATGGCGGGCGTGCCCGAGGAGGTCCGGGCGGTGTTCGGCGAGCGGGTGCTGGGGGCGCTCGGCGACGGCATGCTGCGCGAGACCCTGGAGGTGTTCCTGGCCAACAACTGCTCGTGGGCCCGGACCGCGCAGGCGCTCCACCTGCACGTCAACACCGTGCACTACCGGATGGAGCGGGTGCAGGCCCTGACCGGCCGCGACCTGTCCCGCCTGGACCACAAGCTCGACCTGTACGCCGCCCTCCGCTGCCGCTGAGCGCGGCGCCTACGCCCCGGCCGGCCCGCCGGGTCCGCCGGGCACGTCCACGTAGACCTCCGTCGACTTCACCCGGGCGGTGACACTCACACCGACCGCGATCCCCAGCTGCTCCACCGACTCCCGGGTCACCACGGAGACGATCCGGTGCGGGCCCGACTGGATCTCCACCTGGGCCGCCACCTCGTCCATCCGGACGGCGGTGACGATCCCCGCGAAGGAGTTGCGCACGGAGGTGGCCGCGGCCCGGTCCGGCACCGGGTGCAGCCCGGCGGCCCGCTCCTTGGCGAAGGCGGCGAGCGCCGTCCCGTCGACGGCCCGCGTCCCGTCGGGCGCGCGCAGGGCGGGAAGCCTCCCGGATTCGGCCCAGCGGCGGACGGTCTCGGGACTCACGCGCAGCAGACCGGCGGCCTGACCGATGGAGTACGAGGGCACCCGCCCACCCTATCGGCGCCCCCGCGCCCCGGCCGGGGCCGGAACGCTCAGACCGTCGCCCGTTCCAGATTGCGGGTCATGCGCTCCAGGACGCCCACTGCGGTCCGGTACTCCTGCGGGGATATGCCCGCCGCCGCCAGCTCCCGGAAGGCCCCGACGCGCACGCCGACTTCGTCGAGGCGGGCGCGACCGCCCTCGGTCAGGGCCAGCCGGCCCGGCTCCGGGCGCAGCGCCCAGCCGCCGGCGAGGACCGCCTCGATGGCGGCGGTCAGGGCCTCGGCGTCGGCGTTGGCCGCGAGGACGGACCGTACGCCGCCGTCGGTGGCCCGGGGTTCGTCCTCGACGACGTTGAGGACCTGCCAGGCGAGGCGCGTGAGCCCGAACTCGGCCAGCAGCGCGTCCATGGTGGCGGTCAGGGCCGCGTCGGTGCGGTTGAGCCAGTAGCCGATGGGTTTCACGGTCGTGCTCCTTCGACGGGGAGGGCCGGGCGGTGCGTTCAGTGCCCGGTGAAGGCGGGGGCGTTCTCGGCGGCCCACTGGGTGTAGCTGCGGGCGGGGCGGCCGAGGAGGGTCTCGGTGGTGTCGGCGACGGCGGCGGGGCCGTGGCTCGCGGCGGCCCACAGGTCGAGCAGCGAGCCGGCCACCGGTGCGGGCATGAAGGCCGCCATCTGCCGCTCGGCGGCCTCGCGGGATATGCGCTCGACGGGGATCTCCCGGCCGATGGCCTCGGAGAGGACGGCCAGCTGCGCGCGGAAGGTGAGCGACTCGGGGCCGGTGAGGGTGACGGAGCGGCCGGTGAGGGAGTCCCCGGTCAGGGCCTCGAAGGCGATGTCGGCGATGTCCTCGGGGTGGATGGGCGCGGTCTGCGCGTCGGGGTAGGCGAGCTGGACCGGCAGCGACCGGCCGATGGGGTGCGCCCAGGCGAAGGAGTTGCTCGCGAAGGCGTCGGGGCGCAGGAAGGTGCAGGTCAGCGAGGAGGCCGCGAGGGCGCGCTCGACCCGGAGGCTGTGGCTCGCGAGCGGGTCGGCCTCCGCATCGGGGCCGAGGACCGAGGACGAGGAGAGGAGGACGACCTGCTCGACGCCGGCGGCCTCGGCGGCCTCCACCAGCTCCCGGATGCCGGACGGCTCGGGGTAGAGGAAGACCTGGCGGACGCCGTCGAGCGCGGCGGCGAAGGTCTCGGGGCGGTCGAGGACCAGCCCGACGGCCTCCACCCCGGCCGGGAGGCTCAGCTCGGCCGGGTGGGCGCTGGCGGCGCGGACGGGGTGCCCGGCGGAGTACAGGCGGCCGAGGACGGCCCGGCCGACCTTGCCGCGGGCGCCGGTGATGAGGGTGGTCATGGGAAGCTCCGTTCGGCCTTTTCATTGACTGAAGACATATGCATGCTGACACGCACACGTTTTCATGTCAACACATGCTTGCGGAGTGTCACGTAGATACGATGGTGTCCATGAAGAATCACGAGGCGGAGACGGCCGTCGAGGCCGCCGTGGCCGAAGAGCTGCTGAACGCCGTGGGCCCCGCCTTCGGGAAGCTGCGCCGCTCCTCGCTGCTGGAGGTCGAGCACCCGATCTCCCCGAAGGACCTCGGCAGGACCCTCGTCCTCAACGTCGTCCTGGAGATCGCCCGGGACGACGCCCGGGACGAGGCCCGCGAGGTCACCGTCGGCGCCGTCGGCTCCCACCTGGGCGTCGACCCCTCGGTGGCCAGCCGCATGGTGTCCGACTGCATCTCCGCCGGCTACCTGGTCCGCGCCGCCTCCCAGCGCGACGGCCGCCGCACCGTCCTGCACCTCAGCCCCGAGGGCGAGGAGCTGATGGCCCGCTTCCGCCGCCACCAGCGCTCGGCGTACGAGTACATCACCGCCGACTGGAGCGAGCGCGACCGGCTGGAGCTCGCCCGCCTCATGGTCAAGTACGTCGCCTCCCAGGAGGCCCTGCGCCGCTCCTAGCGCCTCCGCGGCCCCTGCCCCGCCCCTACACCGCCGCGTCCGGCAGCCAGTTGCCGTGGAAGCCGTGCGGGACGCGGGCCGGGAGGTGGACCGTGGCGACCGGTCCGGCCGCGAGGTCCTCGGCGTCGAGGACGACCAGGTCGCTGCGGCCGGTCCCGGCGTCGTGGACGTACGTCACGAGCCAGCCGGACGTGCCGGACGGCGACCCGTCGGCGGCCGGGGCGAAGGCGGCCTCGCCGGGCGTCCGGGCCGGGCCGAAGTCGTGGGCGGTGGACGCCCCGGTCTCCAGGTCGTAGCGGACCAGGGAGTTCCCGCAGGTCACGTGCCCGTGCTCGGCCCGCAGCCCGGCCAGCCGGTCGTCGATGCGGGGGAACTCGCCCGGCCGGTCGTCGCACTGCTCCTCCCGGACCGTCCCGGTGGCGGGGTCGGCCGTCCACTTCCACAGCACGGCCTCCCCTCCCCCGACGACCGTCCCGTCCGCGGCGCGCCGGGCGTGCTCGGGGTAGCGCATCACGTGGACCACCACCGTCCCGTCCGGGGCGTCGTAGGCGTTCAGCACGTGGAACACGTAGCAGGGGTCGACGGCGCACCAGCGCACCCGCCCGTACGGGTCGTCGCGGCGCAGCACCCCCAGCCGGGCCCCGTACCCGTCGTCCCAGCGGTACGGCATGGTGCCGCTGCCCAGCAGGCCGGGGTCGAGGACCACCGGGAGGTCCAGGAAGACGACGTGGCCGGCGGTGAGGGCGAAGTCGTGCATCATCGTCGCCCCGGGGACCTCCACCGGCCGGCTGACCGTCAGCTCGCCGGAGGCGTCGGCCCGGTGGTAGGTGAGGTGGGGGGCCTCGGCGATGCCGTAGCCGAAGAAGTGCAGCTCGCCGGTGACGGGGCAGGCCTTCGGGTGCGCGGTCATCGCGGTGGTCAGCCGGCCGCCGAAGTCGTACGGGCCGACGGTGTCCAGCGCGGGGGTGAGCTCGTACGGCAGGGCCGTCTCGACGAGGGCGAGGGTGCGGCCGGCGTGCCGGACGACGTGGGTGTTGGCCGGTCCGGCGGCGAGGTCGCGGCGGCCCCGCCCGTCGTACATGCGGGCCCCGTCGGTGAACTGCGCCGTACGGACCCAGCGGTTGCGGTACGAGAGGGCCCGGCCGCCCTCCAGGCGTACGCCGTGGACCATGCCGTCGCCGAAGAACCAGTGGCCGGAGGCGGCGTCGGCCGGGTTCGGCCCGTTGCGCAGGTACCAGCCGGCCAGCTCCTCGGGTATCCGGCCGGTGACGGGCAGGTCGTGCGCCGTCAGCTCGTCCATGACCGGGGCGTAGTTGCCGGAGAGGTGGCGGGGGGTCGTGTCGGGGGAGGTCATCGGGCACCGGCCTTCTTCTGGAGGGAGGCGACGTAGCGGGAGGTGAAGAGCATCGGGACGACGAAGCCGGCGGCCTGGACGGCCGTGGCGGCCGTGGAGTGGCCCTGGCCGGCGTGGGCGAGGACGGCGAGCGCGCCGGCGGTCAGGGCGAAGGCGGCCGTCCAGGCGCCGGTGATGACCGTGTTGGCCCGGACGAAGGCGCGCAGCCCCCAGACCTCGCGCGGGGTGGTGCGCTTCGCGATCCCCAGCGTGAAGGGCCTGCGGATGAGCAGCGAGACGGCGGCGACCAGGGCCAGCGTGGCCGAGGAGAGGGCCGCCGAGTAGCCGTGCGCGGCCGACCCCGGATCGGCGAAGGCGATGCCGGCCAGGGCCGCGAAGAAGACCGCCGATCCGATCTCGATGATCAGCGCGTCGAACCCGGCCCCCTCGCGGCGCTGCTGCACGGCCACCGCGACGGCGGCCGCCAGCGCGGCGAGCGCGCCCCACTGCCACTGGGCGGAGGGGATCACGGCGAAGACGATCCACGGAAGGAAGGTGCGCAGGTACGACATCGAAGACCCCCGGGTGTGTGCTGCTCGCCGCTCTGACATTCCTGCTCTGACACGTCGAAGGTAGACCTTCCAAAACTGACATGTCAAGGATGGAATGTAAGGTGAGGGGTATGAGCCTTCGACACGCCCTCCTCGGACTCCTCGCCGAGCGCCCGGCCAGCGGCTACGACCTGCTGAAGCGCTTCGATACCTCGCTGGCCAACGTCTGGCCCGCCACCCAGAGCCAGATGTACGGCGAGCTGTCCAAGCTCGCCGCCGCCGGGCTGATCACCGTCTCGGCGGAGGGTCCGCGCGGCCGCAAGGAGTACACCCTCACCGACGAGGGGATGGCCGAACTGCGCCACTGGCTGACGGAGACCAGGCCGCAGCGCACCCCCCGCAGCGACACCCTGCTGAGGGTCTTCTTCCTCGGCGTGCTCCCCCGGGAGCAGGCGACCGCCTACCTGACCGGGCTGATGGACCACTCCGACGAGGAGTACGAGGCCCTGCGCGCGCTGGAGCGGTCCATCGACTGGGGCGAGGACCAGCTGTCGGTGTACGGCCGGATCGCGCTGGAGTACGGCCTGCGCCTCAACGAGATGCAGCGGGAGTGGGCCCGCTGGGCGGCCGACCGGCTGCGCTAGGGGCCGCCGGGCGCTCGCACGCCGTCAGACGGGCGCTCGCGCGCCGTCAGAACGTGCCGCCCACCACCACGAGGCGGTGGCCGCCCAGCGCGCGGGCGAGCCGTTCGGGGGAGGCGGGGCGCCCCGTCTCGACCTTGAGCCCGTCGGTGGGCTCCCAGTCCGCCTCGCCGACCGTGGACGCCGGAGGGCCGGACCGCCGCCGCGGTCCGGCCCTCTCCTGGCGGAGGTCCCCCAGGCGTCACTTCATGCCGACGGCGTACCGGAACGAGAAGTGGACGATCTTCCAGACCGTCTCCAGCTCCGCGTAGCTGCGGGGGCCGTAGACGAGCGTCACCGCCTGGACCGGGTGGTGCACGCCCCAGCCCGCGGAGATCACCTCCTCCTCGGCCTCCTTCGGGAGGGTGAGGTGGAGGGAGCCGTCGTGGTGGGGGTGGATGTGGGCCCACTCCCTACCGCGCTGGAAGGCCTCGGCCGGGCCCGTGCCGACGCCCTCGGGCAGGAAGAGCGCCCGGGCGTGCGGGACCGAGACGAGCGTGGGCGCCATGTACACGTAGGGCAGCGCGCGCATCCGCTCCCACAGCTCCTCCTGCAGCATGATCGGGGAGATCTGGGAGCCCTGGCCGTGCGGGGCCGGGCCGAAGACCTTCGGGGCCGCGCCCTCGCGGGGAGTCAGGGTGAGCATGGCGGTGTTCCTTTCCGGCCGGTCGCCCGGCTGCAGCGTGAACGGCCGACGGAGCTGCGGCCGCGGGGTGCGTCAGGCGTTGGCCTTGGTGGCGAGCTGCTCCAGGACACCGAGGACCGCGGTGGCGATCTCGGTGTCGTCGGCGGGGTGGGTGTCGGCGAAGCGGGTGACGGATCCGGCGACCGAGAGGCGGGCCTCCTCCAGGACGGCGCCGCCGGCGACGCCGGCGGACTTGCGGGCCTCGTCCTGCGCCCACACGCCGCCGTAGCTGCCGAAGGCGGTGCCGATGACGGCGACCGGCTTGCCGGTGATCGCGCCGGTCCCGTACGGGCGGGACAGCCAGTCGATCGCGTTCTTCAGGACGGCGGGGATGGTGCCGTTGTACTCGGGGGAGACGAGCAGGAGCGCGTCCGCACCGGACACCGCCTCCCGCAGGGCCGTCGCCGCGGCGGGGACGGAACCCTCGACGTCGATGTCCTCGTTGTAGAAGGGGATCTCGGCGAGGCCCTCGTGGATCTCGACGGAGACGTCGCCCGGCGCGTGCTTGACGGCCGCCTCGGCCAGCTGGCGGTTGTGCGAGCCGGCCCGGAGGCTGCCGACGAGGGCGAGGACGCGAACGGTCATGGTCGGACTCCTTGTTGAAAAGACGCCTGAGGGCGGGGGACGCGGACACCGCGATCCCGTCCCGACGTTAGGCGCGAGCGCCGGAGTCCCCGTCGAGCGGCGCTAGAGGGCGGGGGAGGGGGCCGGCGGGACCGCCCGGGATCAGGGCTCCGCACATCCGGGTGGGACGGGAGCCGGGACGGAAACCGGGACGGGAAACGGGACGGGAAACGCCAGAGGGCCGGACCGCTTCCGCGGTCCGGCCCTCTGGGCTGGCGGAGGATACGAGATTCGAACTCGTGAGGGGTTGCCCCCAACACGCTTTCCAAGCGTGCGCCCTAGGCCTCTAGGCGAATCCTCCGCCGCAAACAATACAAGACGTTGAGGGGTGCTCGCGAACACGATCCGGATCGGGGGTCGGGGCGGGGGAGGGAGGTCGGGGCGGGCTCGATTCCCGGGGCTTCCATCCGCTAGGGTGGGGCCCAGCCCCTCACGTGGCGCTATCTCACCCAACTCCCCCAGGGCCGGAAGGCAGCAAGGGTAAGTGGGCTCTGGCGGGTGCGTGGGGGGCGCTTTGCGTTCCGGGGGCGGCGGCGGGCGGCTGTTGTCGGTGGGCCCGGATAACCTCGTAGACGTGTCGTCCCTTGCGCTGTACCGCCGCTATCGCCCCGAGTCGTTCGCCGAGGTCATCGGGCAGGAGCATGTCACTGTCCCGCTGATGCAGGCCCTGCGGAACAACCGGGTCAACCACGCGTACCTGTTCAGCGGGCCGCGCGGGTGTGGAAAGACGACCAGCGCGCGCATCCTGGCCCGCTGCCTCAACTGTGAGCAGGGTCCCACCCCCGACCCCTGCGGTGAGTGCCAGTCCTGCCGCGACCTGGCGAGGAACGGCCCCGGGTCCATCGACGTGATCGAGATCGACGCCGCCTCGCACGGTGGTGTCGACGACGCCCGCGACCTGCGCGAGAAGGCCTTCTTCGGGCCCGCGTCCAGCCGCTACAAGATCTACATCATCGACGAGGCCCACATGGTCACCTCGGCGGGCTTCAACGCCCTGCTGAAGGTGGTCGAGGAGCCGCCGGAGCACCTCAAGTTCATCTTCGCCACCACCGAGCCCGAGAAGGTCATCGGGACGATCCGGTCGCGTACGCACCACTACCCCTTCCGGCTCGTGCCGCCCGGGACCCTGCGCGAGTACCTCGGGGACGTGTGCGGGCGCGAGGGGGCCGCGGTCGAGGACGGGGTGCTCCCGCTCGTCGTGCGCGCAGGCGCCGGCTCCGTGCGCGACTCCATGTCCGTCATGGACCAGCTCCTCGCCGGCGCGGGCGAGGAGGGTGTGACATACGCCATGGCCACCTCCCTGCTCGGGTACACGGAGGGGTCGCTGCTCGACTCCGTCGTGGACGCCTTCGCCGCCGGGGACGGGGCCGCCGCCTTCGAGGTGGTCGACCGGGTGGTCGAGGGCGGGAACGACCCGCGCCGCTTCGTCGCCGACCTGCTGGAGCGGCTGCGCGACCTGGTGATCCTGGCCGCCGTGCCCGACGCCGGGGAGAAGGGGCTCATCGACGCCCCCGCCGACGTGGTGGAGCGGATGCAGGCGCAGGCGTCGGTGTTCGGCGCCGCCGAGCTCAGCCGCGCCGCCGACCTGGTCAACGCCGGCCTGACGGAGATGCGCGGGGCCACCTCCCCGCGCCTCCAGCTGGAGCTGATCTGCGCCCGGGTGCTGCTCCCGGCCGCCTTCGACGACGAGCGGTCCCTCCAGGCCAGGCTCGACCGGCTGGAGCGCAGCGGCCCGCCCGCCGGCGCCGCCTTCGCGGCCCCGGCCGCCGTGCCCGCCATGGGCTACGTGCCCGCGCCCGACGCGCACGGCATGGCCCCGGCCGGTCCGGGGGGCGGGGTGGCCGCCGCGCGCGCCGCCGTCCGCCCGGCCGCGGAGGAGCCCGCAGCGGCTCCCGTCCCGGTCCCGGTGCCGGCTCCCGCACCCGTTCAGGCGCCCGCGCCCGCCGAGGCCGCCGCTCCGGCGCAGGCGGCCGGCGCCTGGCCCGGCGCCGCCCAGGCGGGCGGCGGTGCCCCCGCGCAGGCACCCGGGGCGTGGCCCGGGGCGGCGCAGCCCGGCGCGGGCGCTCCCCCCGCTGCGGCTCCCGCTCCCTCCTCCGCCGCCGCCCCCGGCGCCTGGCCGGGAGCCGGTGCCCCCGCGGCCGCCGCTCCCGCCGCCGGAGCCTGGCCCACGGCGGCCGCGCCCGGCAGCGGCGCACCCGCACGGACCCCTGCGCCCGCTCCCGCCCCGGCGCAGGGCGGTCCCGCCGTGCCCGTCTCCGCCCCGCCCTCCGCCGAGATGGCGGCCGGCGCCGGCCAGGTGCAGGCGATGTGGCCCGGCGTGCTGGAGGCCGTGAAGAACCGCCGCCGCTTCACCTGGATCCTGCTCAGCCAGAACGCCCAGGTCACCGGCTTCGACGGGACCACCCTCCAGCTCGGCTTCCCCAACCCCGGCGCCCGCGACAACTTCGCGAGCAGCGGCAGCGAGGACGTCCTCAAGGCGGTACTGGCCGAGCAGTTCCAGGTCCACTGGAAGATCGACGCCGTCGTCGGCGGCGGCGGAGGCCCCGCGCCGTCCGCGCCCTCGTACGGAGCCCCGGCGGCCCCGGCCTACAGCCCGCCCCCGGCGCCCGCGTACAGCCCGCCCCCGGCGGCGCAGGCCCCCGCGCCCCAGCAGCAGTCGCCGCAGCCGCCGCCCCCGCAGGCGGCCCCCGCGCCGCGGCCCTCCGTACAGCAGGCGCCCCCGCCGGTGGCCCCCGAGGACGACGTGCCCGAGGCGGACGACCCCGACCTCGTCGACAGCGCCCTGACCGGACACGACCTGATCGTGCGCGAGCTCGGAGCGACCGTTGTGGAGGAATACACGAACGAGTAGGCCCCCGGTATATGGGTGGCCGCACGAAACCGGCCACGCCGTCCGGGCTACCCTGGGCGGCGTGAAGGTCCTCGTCATCGGCGGCGGCGCCCGCGAACACGCCCTGTGCCGCTCTCTGTCCCTCGACCCCGACGTCTCCGCGCTGTACTGCGCCCCCGGCAACGCCGGCATCGCCGAGGTGGCGGAGCTGCGTCCGGTCGACGCCCTCGACGGCGCCGCGGTCGCCGCGCTCGCCGGCGAACTCGGCGCCGACCTGGTCGTCGTCGGCCCGGAGGCGCCGCTGGTCGCCGGGGTCGGCGACGCCGTCCGCGCGGCCGGCATCCCCGTCTTCGGCCCGTCCGGCGAGGCGGCGCAGCTGGAGGGCTCCAAGGCCTTCGCCAAGGACGTGATGGCCGCCGCCGGCGTCCCGACCGCCCGCAGCTACGTCTGCACCACCGCCGAGGAGGTCGACGCGGCGCTCGACGCCTTCGGCGCCCCGTACGTGGTCAAGGACGACGGCCTGGCCGCCGGCAAGGGCGTCGTGGTCACCGAGGACCGCGAGGCCGCCCGGGCGCACGCGGCCGGCTGCGACCGCGTGGTCATCGAGGAGTACCTCGACGGCCCCGAGGTCTCCCTCTTCGCCATCACCGACGGCGTCACCGTGCTGCCGCTCCAGCCCGCGCAGGACTTCAAGCGCGCGCTCGACGGCGACGAGGGCCCCAACACCGGCGGCATGGGCGCGTACTCCCCGCTCCCCTGGGCCGACCCGAAGCTGGTCGACGAGGTCCTGGAGACCGTCCTCCAGCCGACCGTGGACGAGCTCCGCCACCGCGGCACCCCCTTCTCCGGCCTGCTGTACGCCGGGCTCGCCCTCACCGGCCGCGGCACCCGGGTGATCGAGTTCAACGCCCGCTTCGGCGACCCCGAGACCCAGGTGGTCCTCGCCCGGCTGCGGACCCCCCTCGCCGGCGTGCTGCTGGGCGCCGCGAACGGCACCCTGAACGCGCTGCCGCCGCTGAGCTGGCGCGACGAGGCCGCCGTCACCGTGGTCATCGCCTCGCACAACTACCCCGGCACCCCGCGCACCGGCGACCCGATCGAGGGCCTCGCCGAGGTGGCCGCCGAGGACGGGCCGGAGGCCTACGTGCTGCACGCCGGGACCCGGCAGGAGGGCGACGCCGTCGTCAGCGCGGGCGGCCGCGTGCTGTCCGTGACGGCGACCGGCACCGATCTGGCGCAGGCGCGAGAGAGGGCGTATAAGGCCGTCGCGCGGATCCGCCTCGACGGATCGCAGCACCGCACGGACATCGCCGCCAAGGCGGCCGAGGGCCGCTGACCAGCAGGCCTGTGAGCAACCGGGGGCCCGGGGCGCGACAGCGCGCGCCGGGCCTTCGCGTGCGCCCGCGTGCGCCTGCCTCTAGCGGCGCTCGAGCGCACCCACCTTTGCCCAAAGCCATTCCATCGGGTGATGGTCCCCTTGTCCGCCTGACGGCCGCGTGCGCCCCAACTAGGGTGCGGCGCAAGCATTCCGGCACATGGCCCACCGGCATTGCGATGTCAGTGGCGGGTGTCACAGTGGGGGAGTGAGCAAAGCCGCCGCAGGGCAGAGGGGGTGAGGTCCGGCCGTGTCCGGAACCGGTTCGATCGCAGAAGTGGGCGTGCCGTCCGCGCGCTCCCGGGCCCTCGCCGTGCTGCGGGTCCGCAGCCGGGCGATGGCGGCCGTGCTGCTGCCCGCCGCCCTCGCCGTGGTGCTGGTCGCCGCCCGGCTGACGGGCCGGCTGGCCGGCGACCCCTGGCCCTCCGTGACCCTGGCCGTCTGCGCGGTGGCCGTGCTGGTGCTGCTGGCGGGCGGGATCTTCGGTGCCGTGGTGCTGCGGGCGAGCCCCGCCGTGACGCCCACCGTGCCGCTGCCCGAGGCCGCGGCGCCCGACCTGTACCGGCTCGTACGGGACCTCTCCGACCGGATGGGCGTGCCCGCGCCCTCCGCGATAGCCCTGACCCCCGACTGCGACAGCTGGCTGGAGGACCGCAGCCACGGCGCGCACCGCCGGGGCGGCATATCCGCCAGCCCGGAGTCGGAGCCCGGCGCGGCCCCCGTGCTGGTGATCGGCTCGCCGTTCCTGTGGTGGATGCGCGTCGCGGAGCTGCGGGCCCTCCTCGCGCCCGTCGTCGCCGGCACGGGCCCCTCCGCGCACCCCGACATAGCCGACGCCCGCGGCTTCGTGCGGGGGCTCGACGCCGCGGCGGACGTCGGGAGCCGGCCCGGACTGGGCTGGCTCGTCGGCCGCCCCGCCCGGCTGCTGCTGCGGCTGTGCGGGCCCGACGCCGCCGAGATGGAGCGCGGGGTGGCCGCGGCCGCCTCGGAGCGCGCGCAGGGGGTGGACCAGGGGATGCGCACCGTGGCCCAGGAGCAGGTCGGCCTGGCCTACGCGGGCTGGGACCGGCTGCTGACCCGGGTCGCGCTGCCCGCCTGGCGGATGGGCCGCTGGCCCGCGCACCTCGACGCGGGGGTCGTCTCCGCCCTGACCGAACTGTCCCGGCGCGACCGGCTGGCGGAGGGCTTCGCCTCGCGGCTCGGGGAGCGTCCGGCCTGCGACCTGCTGGAGCAGCCCGGGATGATCGACGAGGCCGCCTCGCTGCTGGCGGCCCGGCTGTTCCACGGCGGTCCGGCCGAGGCCGGCCCGGACTGGTCCCCGGTGGACTGGGCGGCCTACCCGGAGGAGGTCGTCGACCGCAAGTGGCGCACGGAGGCGGCCCGCCTGCACGCCGCCCTGGACGCCCTGTCCGTCCCGGCGGGCCCGGGCCTCCCCGCCGCCTCCGGCACGCCCCGCCCGGAGCCGGCGGCCCCCGCGTCGGCCGCGGTCCGGCCCGCGCCGTCCGCGCCCGCGCCGTCCGCCTCCTCCGCGCCGTCCGCCTCCTCCGCCTCCTCCGCGCCTTCCGCCCACTCCGCGCCCGCCCCGGCGAAGGCCCCCGCCACCGCCGACGCCTTCGGCGGGCCGACGCTGGAGCGGGTGCTCGGCTACCTCACGGACCCCGCCGGGGGCGGCGCCGCCGGCGAGGCCCTCGCCGGCCGGCTCAGCGGGGACCTCGCGCGGGAGGAACGTACCGCCGGAGCCCGTGCGGCGGGCCCCGGCGGCCGGTCCGGGGGCGCCGACACCCTGCCGCTGTTCCCGCTCCAGCCCCCGCGCAGCGGCCGCGACCTGCTGGCCGACCACGTCACCGCCCTGGTCTGCTGCGCGGCCGTGGACTCGGCCGGGGCCGACCCCGGACTGGACTGGCTGGACGGCCCGGTGCTGCTGGTCGGCGGCGAGCGGCGGGCCGACCTCGGCGCCCGGGTGCTCTCCCTCGTCGAGGACGGGGACCCGGAACCCCTGCGGGACTGGCTCGCCGAGCTCGGCGTCCGCCCGGAGAAGCCCGTACGCCTCGTCTGAGCGCCCGCCCCGGCGCCGATCCCGGCCATCCCCCGGCCCGGCAGCCCGCCGCGCCGCCGCGGCGGCAGGTGCCGCCCGCACGCCGCCGCGCCCGCCGTCATGCCCGGCCGGGCAAGGGCTCCGCGCCACCGCGGGCCACCCCGGCGCCACCCGCCGCGCCAAGCAAAGCGGCGCCTCAGGTTCCATTCCCGTCAATTCACGACGAACGGTGACGGAGTGAGTGCGTTATGTGATGTGCTGGGACCGGTCGCGACGCGGGTGTCCGAACCCGGCCCGCGCCACCGTGTCGAGAACGCGTTCGGGGGAGCGAGGGAGGGGAGCGGAATGGGTGCGGACCAGATCCGTCGCTGGGAATCGGGTGCGCTCGCGCACGCGGTGAACGACCCCTTCGGCCAGGGCCCGCTGCCCTGGTTCCGGGGCAGCGAGCTGTACTTCGACGACACGGGACACGTCGTCCCCTGGTACGTGGACCCCGCCCTGGCCCCCGGCCAGAAGCCCGGCGCCCACCGCGGCGGCGGCCCCCGTACCGCCGACGACGTGCACCGGCAGATCAAGGGCTTCAGCTCCACCGGAGCCGTGGCCCCCGGCGAGGCCATCGACTTCCACATCACCGTCGACCCGCCCCAGCAGTTCCAGGTCGACGTCTACCGCATCGGCCACTACGGCGGCGACGGCGCCTCGAAGATCACCACCAGCCCCCGGCTGTCCGGCATCGTCCAGCCGCCCCCGCTCACCGCCGACCGCACGGTCTCCTGCCACCACTGGTGGCAGTCCTGGCGGCTCCAGATCCCCTCGTACTGGAGCGTCGGCGCGTACGTGGCCGTCCTCACGACCGCCGACGGCTACCGCTCCCACATCCCCTTCACGGTCCGCGACGACCACCCCGCGGACCTGCTCCTCCTGCTCCCCGACATCACCTGGCAGGCCTACAACCTCTACCCCGAGGACGGCCACACCGGCGCCAGCCTGTACCACGCCTGGGACGAGGAGGGCCGGCTGCTCGGCGAGCGGGACGCCGCCATCACCGTCTCCTTCGACCGCCCCTACGCGGGCGCCGGGCTGCCCCTGCACGTCGGCCACGCCTACGACTTCATCCGCTGGGCCGAGCGCTACGGCTACGACCTCGCCTACGCCGACACCCGCGACCTCCACGCCGGCCGCGTCGACCCCACCCGCTACCGGGGCCTGGTCTTCCCCGGGCACGACGAGTACTGGTCGCTCCCCATGCGCCGCACCGTCGAGCGCGCCCGCGACCACGGCACCTCGCTCGTCTTCCTCTCCGCCAACACCATGTACTGGCAGGTCGAGCTGGCCCCCTCCCCCTCCGGGGTGCCCGACCGGCTCCTGACCTGCCGAAAACGCCGCGGCCCCGGCCGCCCCAGCCTGTGGCGCGAGGTGGACCGCCCGGAGCAGCAGCTGCTCGGCATCCAGTACGCGGGCCGGGTCCCGGAGCCCGCGCCCCTGATCGTCCGCAACGCCACGCACTGGCTCTGGGACTCCACCGGCGCCGTCGAGAACGACGAGCTCGACGGCCTGGTCGCGGGCGAGGCCGACCGGTACTTCCCGCGCACCCAGCTCCCCGAGCACCAGGACCGGATCCTCCTCGCCCACTCCCCGTACCTCGACGGCGAGGGAGCCAAGCGCCACCAGGAGACCTCCCTGTACCGGGCCCCCAGCGGGTCCCTCGTCTTCGCCTCCGGCACCTTCGCCTGGTCCCCGGCCCTGGACCGCCCCGGACACGTGGACGAGCGGATCCAGCGGGCGACCGCCAACCTCCTCGACCGGATCTGCAAGCGGGACTGACGGGACGCCCCGGCCCGGCGGCGGCCGGACGACCGGCCCACCCCCCTGCCCCGGGCACGGTTCCCCGTGCGGGAGAATGGTCCCGCGCCCCGCGCTCGTACAGAACCACAGGGAGACCCCGTGCCCGGATTCGTCGAAAAGCCCGAGCCGGTGCAGGTGCCCGGCCTCGTCCACCTCCACACCGGCAAGGTCCGCGACCTCTACCGCGGCGAGGACGGCAACCTCGTCATGGTCGCCAGCGACCGCATCTCCGCCGCCGACTGGGTGCTGCCCACCGAGATCCCGGAGAAGGGCCGCATCCTCACGCAGCTCTCCCTCTGGTGGTTCGAGCAGCTCTCGGACCTGGTCCCGAACCACGTCATCAGCACCGACCTGCCCGCCGGCGCCCCCGCCGACTGGGAGGGCCGCACGCTGGTCTGCACGAGCCTGGACATGGTCCCGGTCGAGTGCGTGGCCCGCGGCTACCTCACCGGCTCCGGCCTCAAGGAGTACGTCCAGTCCCGCACGGTCTGCGGACTCGCCCTCCCCGAGGGCCTCGTCGACGGCTCCGAGCTGCCCGCCCCGATCTTCACCCCGGCCGCCAAGGCCGAGGTCGGCGACCACGACGAGAACGTCTCCTACGAGGAGGTCGCCCGCACCACCGGCGCCGAGACGGCGGCGCTGCTGCGCCAGACCACCCTCGCCGTCTACGGCCGCGCCCGCGACATCGCCCGCGAGCGCGGGATCATCCTCGCGGACACCAAGTTCGAGTTCGGCTTCGACAAGGACGGCACGCTCGTCGCCGCCGACGAGGTCCTCACCCCGGACTCCTCCCGCTTCTGGCCGGCCGACCAGTGGCAGCCGGGCCGCACGCAGCCCTCGTTCGACAAGCAGTACGTCCGCGACTGGCTGGCCTCCCCGGCCTCCGGCTGGGACTCCAAGGGCGAGCTCCCGCCGCCGGTCCTCCCGCAGGACGTCGTGGCGCAGACCCGCGCCAAGTACGTCGAGGCCTACGAGCGCCTCACCGGCCAGACCTGGAGCTGATACGACGAAGGCCCCGATCAACCGATCGGGGCCTTCGTTGACTGAGCGGACAACGCGACTCGAACGCGCGACATCCACCTTGGCAAGGTGGTGCTCTACCAACTGAGCTATGTCCGCCTGTGCGCCTCAGCGCGATGCCTACTATACCCAACCCCGGGACCGGGCGAGACGCACTGCCGTATGACGGTTCTCCGCGCCCAGCTTCATGGCGGCCGAGGACAGGTAGTTGCGCACGGTCCCCTGCGACAGCCGGGCCCGCTCCGCGATCTCCGCGATGGGCGCCCCGTCGGCCGCGAGTTCCAGCACCTCCGCCTCGCGGGCCGTCAGCGGGGAGTCCCCCGCGCTGATCGCGTCGGCCGCCAACTCCGGGTCCACGTAACGGCCTCCGGCGTGCACCGTACGGATCAGCTCGGCCAGCCGCTGCGCCGACACCGTCTTCGGGGCGAAGGCCCGCACCCCCGCCGCGAGGGCCCGCTTCAGGTGCCCGGGACGGCCGTGACTGGTCACGATCATGACCTTGCAGTCGGGCAGCTCGGTCCGCAGCGATGTGGCGACGCTCACACCGTCCGCCCCGGGCATCTGGAGGTCCAGCACCGCCACGTCGGGCCGGTGCGCCCGCGCCATGGCGAGGGCCTCCGGCCCGGAGGCCGCCTCGGCGACGACCGCCAGGTCGTCCTCCAGACCCAGCAGGGCGGCCAGCGCGCCCCGGATCAGATGTTCGTCGTCCGCCAGCAGTACCCGTACGGGGCTCACGCCCGCACCTCCACTCGTCGTGCGTCCAGGGGTATCTCGGCCCGCAGCCGGAACCTGCCGTCACCGGCCGGTCCCGCGTGCAGGGTCCCGTCGACGGCCGCGAGCCGCTCCCGCAGGCCCGCGAGCCCGGATCCGGGTGGTCCGACCGGGGCGTCGGGCACCCCGTCGTTCTCCACCAGCAGCGTCAGGATGCCCGGAGCCTCCCGGTCCGTCAGCCGGATCAGGCAGCTGCGGGCGTCCCCGTGCCGCAGCACGTTCGTCGTCGCCTCCCGGACCACCCAGCCCAGCGCCGACTGCACCTCGCCCGGCAGCTCCCTCCCGGCCGTCGCGAACTCCACCCGGCAGTCCATCCCGGCCGCGCTGAGCACCCCGCGCGCACCCTCCAGCTCCACGGCCAGATCCGCCTCGCGGTAGCCGCGCACGACGTCGCGCACCTCCTTCTGCGACTCCCGCGCGATCCGCTGTACCTCGATCATCTGGTCCACGGCCTCGGGGCGTTCTCGCCGGGCCAGCTGCACCGCCAGCTCGCTCTTGAGGGCGATCACCGCCAGGTTGCGGCCCATCACGTCGTGCAGGTCCCGCCCGAACCGCAGCCGCTCCTCCGCAACCGCCAGCCGGGCCTGGACCTCCCGGGCCTGGTCGAGCTCGTAGACGGTGCGCAGCAGCCACCCGGAGAACCCGCAGGTGAAGGCGAGGAACGCGCAGGTCAGCAGGACCCCGATGAAATACCCGACGGCCTCCTCCAGCGGCAGGCCCAGCGCGGCGACGGCCGCCGCGGTCCCCACGGCGGCGGCCAGGGGGACGAGCCTCATGTGGCGGACCTTCTCCAGGGTCAGCACGAGGGATCCGCAGCCGAAGCAGCTCACCCCGACCACCAGTCCGGGGGCCGCGGCCTCGTGGAGCCAGCCGAACCGGCGCAGGCCGAGGAAGAGCAGGACCGTGCCGGCCGTGACGACCGCGGTGGCCACCGCGAGCCGCACGGGCCGTTCGCGCCGGCCGGTCACCCCGTCCAGGGCCCTGGAGGACAGGAACCCGACGAGCAGGGAGTGCGCGCACACCGCGAGGAAGGCCGCCACCGCCGGCGCCAGCGGCTTGGGGGAGGCGGGGTCGCGGACCGTGAAGGCCATCGACCCGAAGGACAGGATCTCCACGAGCACGAAGAAGTGGAACGACCAGCGCGTGTACACCTCGACCTTGCCCGCACTGCTGCGGTTCTTCCACCACCCGGTCAGCTTCGACACGGCCCGTCCCCCGGTTCTTCCCTCGTCTAACGGCGCGGTTCCCAGCGGAACCACCGCCGGACAGCAAACACCGTGACCATGATCCAGGCCAGCGTGGTGAGCGCGGCCCCCAGCAGTTCGTACCCCCCGGCCCCGCCGCTCCAGCCGGCCCGGACCAGTGCCATCACCCCGCTGAGCGGCAGCAGTTCGCACACCGAGGCCACGGAGCCGGGCAGGGAGTCCGTCGCCGTGAACAGCCCCGAGCCGATTGCCGTCACCAGGAACAGCGGCAGCGTCGTCAGCCCCGCGGTCTCCACGTTCCGGGTGACGGCGCTGGTCAGCGCGGCCAGTGCGGCGAGCAGCGGCAGGGCGCCGAGGACGCCCGCGGCCAGCAGCGCCGGGTGCTGCGGCATCGGCGCGCCCAGCACGGCGGCCCCGGCCACCGCGAGGGCGGCGATCTGGGCGAGGGCGATCACCGCCGCGGGCAGCGCCGTCCCGGTGAGGATCTCCAGGTCGCCGGCCTCGCCCGTGCGCAGCCGCTTCAGCACGAGCTCCTCGCGCCGGGCGACGTAGGCGGAGACCAGGTTCATGTAGACGACGAGGACCAGCACCATCCCGATGCCCCCGGTGAGGGTGGCCTCGGCGACGGCGGCCGCGGTGTCCCCGCCGGCGATCGTGCGCAGGACGAAGACCATCGAAGCCGGCATCAGCACGGCCACGCCCAGCGTGGCCCGGTTGCGGACCAGCAGGGTCAGTTCGGAGCGGCCGAGCGCGGCGAGCCGGCCGGGGTCCGGGGTGAGCGCCTTCATCGGGTCCCCGCCCTCGTGCCGTCGGTGCGGTGGGCGACGGCGGCCGCGTCGCGGCGGCTCCGGGCGATCTCCAGGAAGGCCTCCTCCAGGGAGGCGTGGCGGGCGTCGAGCCCGGCCAGTTCGACCCCGGCCCCCTCGGCCCAGCGCAGCAGCGCGGTGAGGTCGGCCTGGAGCCGGTCGGTACGGATCTCCACGCGCGGGCCGTCGGCGGCGGCGCGCAGCGCCAGCGGCAGCCGTCCGGCGGGCACCCCGTCGGGCAGGGTGAAGCGGATCCGGGACGGCCGGGTCGCGGTGACCTCCCGGGGGGTGCCGGACAGCACCAGCTCCCCCTCGTGCATGATCGCGAGCCGGTCCGCGAGGGACTCGGCCTCCTCCAGGTAGTGCGTGGTCAGCAGCACGGTGGTGCCCTGGGCCCGCAGCTCCCGGACGAGGGCCCAGGTGTCCTGGCGGCCCTCGGGGTCCATCCCGGTGGTCGGCTCGTCGAGGAACAGCACCTCGGGCCGTCCCAGCAGGGCCAGTGCCAGGTCGAGCCGGCGCCGCTCGCCGCCGGACAGCTGCTTGACCCGTACGGAGGACCGCGCGGCCAGTCCGACCAGCTCCAGCACCTCCCCGGCCGGGCGGGCGCCCGTGGTGACCCCGCCCCACATCCGCAGGGTCTCGGCGACGGTCAGGTCGGAGGGGAAGCCGCCCTCCTGGAGCATGACCCCGGTGCGCGGGCGGACCTCGGCGCGGCGGGCGTACGGGTCGAGCCCGAACACGCGGACCTCGCCGCCGGTGGGGGCGGCGAGCCCCTCCAGCAGTTCGACGGTGGACGTCTTGCCCGCGCCGTTGGTGCCGAGCAGCGCGAAGACCTCGCCGCGGGCGACGGAGAAGTCGATGCCGCGCACGGCCTCGAAGCCCCCGGCGTAGCCGCGGCGGAGTTCCCGCGCCTGGATCACTGTGTCGGTGGTCATGCTCCAAGGCTCCCGGCGGGCCGGGCGGGGGAGCAGTGCGCGCTGTCATGACCCGCGATGACATTTGTCATCGGGAGTGGGATGCGCCACAACGGTGCGGGCGCACGCCACAACGACAAAGGCCCCGATCTAAGATCGGGGCCTTTGTCATCTGAGCGGACGACGCGACTCGAACGCGCGACATCCACCTTGGCAAGGTGGTGCTCTACCAACTGAGCTACGTCCGCAGGTCCAGCGACGGCTTGTGGGCCGTTCACTGTGTGCCTCACTCTACCTGATCCACGACGGTGGTCGGTAAAGCGATGCAGAGCGGGTGACAGGGATTGCACACTGCGCCTCCCCCCTGGAAGGGGGGTGTTCTGCTACTGAACTACACCCGCACGACTTCGGTTCCCGGCTTTTCGGCCCGGCCCCTCGGCGTGATCCACACACTAGCCGATCAGAGGGGGTGCATGGCAAATCCGGGGTCAGTGGGCGTCGTTGTAGGCGGCGTAGACCGCCTTCGGGATGCGCCCGCGCGGGGGCACGTCGTGCCCGTGGGAGCGGGCCCAGGCCCGGACGACCGCCGGGTCCGGGGCGACGGCCGTGTGCTTGAAGGCCTTGCCGGAGCGGGACTGGCGGCGGCCGGCGGCCACGAAGGGCTCCAGGCTCTTCCGCAGTTTCTTTGCGTTCGCCACATTGAGGTCGATCTCGTAGGACTTACCGTCCAGGGCGAACGTCACCGTTTCCGCCGCTTCCCCGCCGTCGAGGTCGTCGGAGATCGTGACTACTACGCGCTGCGCCACGGATATCGGTCCCTTCGTGCGCCTCGCCGCGCGCTGACGTGCGGTGATGTCGCCTGTGTGGAGGTTTCGGTGGAATGCGGCAAACCGTGCCCGTCGCGAAGCGGTAAATGTTACGGGCTCGGCTGATTCCTTTGTACCGCGATTCCCATTGAATTGCGAAGCCCAGTTAATTCCTCCCGCGTGTCCCGCCGCAATGCCGGGCGAGTGGTTTTCCGGTGGATTTTGCGAAGCGTTGGTGAAGCCGAAACCGCGGCCCGGGCGACCCCGGCCGATATCTACCCGCGTAGAAATTTCGGACGGGTACGCTGAGGGAACCGCCTTGCACCAACCACCTCATCGGGAGTGCCAGTGGCACGCGTCGTAGTCGACGTCATGCTCAAGCCGGAGATCCTCGACCCCCAGGGCCAGGCGGTGCAGCGTGCACTGCCGCGCCTGGGCTTCGAGGGGATCGCCGACGTCCGCCAGGGGAAGCGCTTCGAACTGGAAGTGGAGGGACCGGTCGACCAGGCCGCCCTCGACCGCATCCACAAGATGGCCGAAACGTTCCTCGCCAACACCGTCATCGAAGACTTCACCGTGAAGGTCGAGGCCTGACGGTGACCACTCGCATCGGTGTCGTCACGTTCCCCGGAACGCTCGACGACCGTGACTCGCTGCGCGCCGTCCGCCTCGCGGGGGCGGAGCCGGTCTCGCTGTGGCACCGCGACAAGGACCTGCACCAGGTCGACGCGGTCGTCCTCGCGGGCGGCTTCTCCTACGGGGACTACCTGCGCGCCGGGGCCATCTCCCGCTTCTCGCCGGTGATGGAGACCATCATCGAGCAGGCCAGGGCCGGCATGCCGGTCCTCGGCATCTGCAACGGCTTCCAGGTCCTCACCGAGGCCCACCTGCTGCCGGGGGCGATGCTCCGCAACAACCACCTCCACTTCATCTGCCGCGACCAGAAGCTGCGGGTGGAGAACGCGGAGACAGCGTGGACCGGCGACTACACCGCCGGCCAGGAGATCTCCGTGCCGCTCAAGAACATGGACGGCCGGTACGTCGCCGACGAGCGCACGCTCGACGAACTGGAGGCCGAGGGCCGCGTGGCCTTCCGGTACCTGGACGTGAACCCCAACGGCTCGCTGCGCGACATCGCCGGCATCACCAACGCCGAGGGGAACGTCGTCGGCCTCATGCCGCACCCCGAGCACGCGGTCGAGCCGCTGATCGGGACCGGCCGCACCGACGGCCTCCCGTTCTTCACGTCGGTCCTGAAGAAGCTGGTCAGCGCATGAGCCTCGACACCGTCAAGAACGCCACCGAAACCCCGGACGCGGCGCAGCCCTGGAAGGAACTCGGCCTCAAGGAGGACGAGTACGCCCGGATCCGCGAGATCCTCGGCCGCCGTCCCACGGGCGCCGAGCTCGCCATGTACTCGGTCATGTGGTCCGAGCACTGCTCGTACAAGAGCAGCAAGGTCCACCTGAAGCAGTTCGGCGAGAAGGTCCCGCAGAACGACGCCATGCTCGTCGGGATCGGCGAGAACGCCGGCGTCGTCGACGTCGGCCAGGGCTACGCGGTCACCTTCAAGGTCGAGTCGCACAACCACCCGTCGTACATCGAGCCCTACCAGGGCGCGGCCACCGGCGTCGGCGGCATCGTCCGCGACATCCTCGCCATGGGCGCCCGCCCGGTCGCGGTCGTGGACCCGCTGCGCTTCGGCGCGGCCGACCACCCCGACACCAAGCGCGTCCTGCCGGGCGTGGTCGCGGGCATCGGCGGCTACGGCAACTGCCTGGGCCTGCCGAACATCGGCGGCGAGGTCGTCTTCGACGCCTGCTACCAGGGCAACCCGCTGGTCAACGCCGGCTGCATCGGCGTGATGAAGCACGAGGACATCCACCTCGCCAAGGCCTCCGGCCCGGGCAACAAGGTCATCCTCTACGGCGCCCGCACCGGCGGCGACGGCATCGGCGGCGTCTCGGTCCTCGCGTCCGAGACCTTCGACGACACCAAGCCCACCAAGCGCCCCGCCGTCCAGGTCGGCGACCCGTTCCAGGAGAAGCTCCTCATCGAGTGCACCCTGGAGATCTTCAAGGAGAAGCTGGTCGCCGGCATCCAGGACCTCGGCGGCGCCGGGCTCTCCTGCGCCACGTCCGAGCTGGCCTCCGCGGGCTCCGGCGGCATGCGCGTGGAACTGGACACCGTCCCGCTGCGCGACGCGACGCTCTCGCCCGAGGAGATCCTCATGAGCGAGTCGCAGGAGCGCATGTGCGCGATCGTCGAGCCGCAGCACGTCGACCGCTTCATGGAGATCTGCGAGAAGTGGGACGTCATCGCCACCGTCATCGGTGAGGTGACCGACGGCGAGCGCCTGGAGATCTTCTGGCACGGCGAGCAGATCGTGGACGTGCCCCCGGGCACCGTCGCCCACGAGGGCCCGGTCTACCACCGCCCCTACGCCCGTCCGGACTGGCAGGACGCCCTCCAGGCGGACGACGCGAACGCGCTGCCGCGGCCGCAGACCTCCGAGGAGCTGCGCGCGCAGGTCCTGGCGCTGGCCTCCTCCCCGAACCAGGCCTCCAAGTCCTGGGTCACCGACCAGTACGACCGGTTCGTGCAGGGCAACACCGTCCTGGCGCAGCCCGAGGACGCGGGCATGGTCCGCATCGACGAGGAGTCCAACCTCGGCGTGGCCATGGCCACCGACGGCAACGGCCGCTACGCCAAGCTCGACCCGTACACGGGCGCGCAGCTGGCCCTGGCCGAGGCGTACCGCAACGTCGCCGCGACCGGCGCCAAGCCGCTGGCCATCTCCGACTGCCTGAACTTCGGCTCGCCGGAGGACCCGGGCGTCATGTGGCAGTTCGCCGAGGCCACCCGCGGCCTGGCGGACGGCTGCCTGGAGCTGGGCACCCCGGTGACCGGCGGCAACGTCTCCCTCTACAACCAGACGGGCGACACGGCGATCCACCCGACCCCGGTCGTGGCGGTCCTCGGTGTGATCGACGACGTCAACCGCCGCACGCCGATGGCGTTCAAGGAGGCCGGCCAGCTGCTGTACCTGCTGGGCGACACCTCCGAGGAGTTCGGCGGCTCGGCCTGGTCGCAGGTCGTCCACGACCACCTCGGCGGCATGCCGCCCAAGGTGGACCTGGGCCGCGAGAAGCTGCTCGCCGAGATCCTGATCTCCGCCTCCCGCGACGGCATGGTCGACGCGGCGCACGACCTGTCGGACGGCGGCGTGATCCAGGCGCTCACCGAGTCCTGCCTCAAGGGCGGCAACGGTGCGCGGATCGTGGTCCCGGAGGGCCTGGACGCGTTCACGTTCCTGTTCTCCGAGTCCGCCGGCCGTGCCGTCGTGTCGGTCCCGCGCAGCGAGGAGCTCCGCTTCACCGACATGTGCGGCGCCCGCGGCCTGCCCGCCACCCGCATCGGCGTGGTGGACGGCGAGGCGATCGAGATCCAGGGCGAGTTCACCCTCCCCCTGGCCGAACTCCGCGAGGCCCACGAGGCGACCATTCCGGCCCTCCTGGCCTGACCGCCCCCGGCTCCCCGAGGCCCCGCCCACACCCTGTGGGCGGGGCCTCGGTGCGTTCCCGGCCCCCTCTTGTACGGAATTACGTAATCACGTAATTTCGTGTCATGGATGATCTCGCAGCGCGCGTCGCGGAGCTGGAACACCGGCTCGACGCACTCGAAGCACGCGGAGCACAGGGGCCCGAGCGGGCCGGACCGGCCGTGGAGGCGGGCGACTTCTGGGCCCTGGAGGGCTGGAAGCGGCAGCTCGCCGACCTCGACGCCCCCGACGGCGGGGTGCTCTTCACCGGCGCCGTCCGCCTCCCCGCCGGCGAGCACTACGAGTGGCAGCAGGCCTTCCCCACCGCCGGACTGCTCGGCGAAGGCGGAGGCGACCGGGCCGACGCCCCCGCCGCCGACCGGCAGCGCACCGCCGACGCCCTCGCCGCCCTCGGCAGCCCCGTACGGATCCGCCTGCTCCGGGAGATCCTGGCCGGCCGGCGCACCGCGGCCGAGCTCACCGCGCTCGACGGGGTCGGTACCAGCGGGCAGGTGTACCACCACCTGCGCCAGCTCACCGCCGCCGGCTGGCTGCACACCACCGGCCGCGGCCGGTACGAGGTCCCCGGCGGCAGGGTCGTACCGCTGCTGGTCCTGTTCGCGGCGGCCACGCCGTGACCCGCCCCGCCGCCGACTTCCAGCTGATGGACGGCCCGGATCCGCGGACCGCGCGAGGACTGCCCTTCACCTGGCGCGGCGTCGGCGTCCCGGCGGGCCGGGAGGTGTTCGACGCCGGACCGCGGGACCGAGCCCGCCACCGCGCGGGCCGATCGGGCAGACTCGCCGCATGGCATCCAGGACCCGTACCCGTACGTACGACGCCGCGAAGATCCGAGTAGCCGTCACCGCACAGTTCGGCCACATCACCGAAGCCGTCCGGGAACTGACCCCGCAGCAGCTGGGGCTGCCCAGCGGGCTCGGGGAGTGGAGCGTCGGGGAGCTCGCCGGGCACATCGCCTGGATCGCGGACTCGCTGGCCGCGGGGCTGGCCCGGCCGCCGGGCGCCGTCGCCGAGCTGACCGCCGTCGAGTGGCCCTTCGCCACGGCCTCCCTCGCCGGGAAGATCTCCGAGGCGGCCCGCGAGACCCTCACCGGCGCCCCGGTCCCCGAGCTGTTCGAGCGGGCCGGCGCCCGGCTGGCCGAGGCCCTGGAGGCGAACCCCGGCAGCCGGGTGATGGACCTGTGGATCGGGGACATGACCCTCGCCGACTTCCTGGTCACCCGGACCGTGGAGCTGGTGGTCCACACCGACGACCTGAACCGGGCCGCCGGCCTGGACATCCCGGTCGAGCGGCAGGCCCTGGCCGCCTGCACCCGGCTGCTCGCCGACGCCCTCGCCCTGAAGGCGCCCGGCGGGTCGGTGGAGGTGCGGATCCCGCCCTTCGCGGTGGTCCAGTGCGTGCAGGGCCCCCGGCACACGCGCGGCACCCCGCCCAACGTGGTGGAGACCGACCCGCTCACCTGGCTCCGCCTCGCCACGGGCCGTACCGGCTGGGCCGAGGCCCTGGCGGAGGCCCGGGTCAGCGCCAGCGGCGAGCGGGCCGACCTGTCCGGGCTGCTGCCGCTGATGGGCTGAGGGGGGAACCCGACGGGGGCCGGGACCGTCCCAGGGGCATGCGTACCCCCAGGCACCCCGCCGGGCCCGCCGCCGCAGCGGGGCTGGCCCTCCTGCTGGCCCTCGCCGGCTGCACCGCCGCCCCGCAGGACGGGAGCGACACCGCCGCGACCGTGCAGAGCTCCGCCACGCCCCCGCCGGCGGACGCCCCGCTGACCGCGACCCAGTGGACCGTGACCGCCCTGGACGGCGTGCCGGTCCCCGCTGGCGCGGCCGGCCGGGCCCGGTTCGGCCTGGCACCCGACGGCACCGCCGGCGGCAGCCTCGGCTGCAACCGGTTCAGCGCCCCGGCCGCCGTCGAGGGCGCCACCGTCACCTTCGGGCCCGTCACCAGCACCCGGATGGCCTGCGAGGGCCCGGCGGGCGAGGTCGAACGGGCCCTGACCGGGCTCTTCGGCGCGGGCCCGCTCACCTGGACGGTGCGGGGCCGGACCCTCACCCTCACCGCCGCCGACGGCCGGACCCTGACCGCCGAGGCGGCCTCGGCGGCCGAGTGATCAGACGCGGGCTCCCCCCCCGGGGGAGCCCCGGTCAGGCCGGGTACGGGAGCAGGCCCGCGTCCGTCCGCTCCCAGGCGGACCGCAGCTCCGCCAGCCGGGCCGGTTCCGCCGCCGCGCGGTCGGCCTGCTCGCGCAGGTCCCCGGCCAGGTCGAACAGCTGGTCGCGGCCCGACTTCCCCCGGTAGTACTTCCAGTTCCCGCGCCTCAGCGCCCGCTCCCCCCGCACCCGCCAGAACAGGTCCCGCTCGGCCGGCTCCTCCCCCCGCAGCAGGTACCCGGCCAGGCTCACGCCGTCCAGCGGGTACGCCCGGTGCGGCCGGGTCCCGGCCAGCTCCAGCAGGGTCGCCGTCCAGTCCGGGCTGAACACCGGGACCCGGCTGACCTGGCCGCCGTCGATCCGGGCGGGCCAGCGCAGGATGTTCGGGACGCGGATGCCGCCCTCCTGGAGGGAGGCCTTGTTGCCCGACAGCGGCCAGTTGTACGAGAAGCGCTCGCCGCCGTTGTCGCTGGAGAAGACGACCACGGTGTCCTCCTCCTGGCCCGAGCGCCCCAGCGCGTCCAGCACCCGGCCGACCGAGCGGTCCAGGTCCTCCACCATCTGCTTGTACTTCTCCACCGAGCCGCCGTCCTGGTGCCACAGCGCCCGCGCGTCCCCCGCCTCGATCCGCCGGACGACCTCGGCGCTCTGCGCGGTGTCGCCCTCGGCGATCCACGGCCAGTGCGGGGTGGTGAAGTTCAGGTTCAGCAGCCACGGCTTCCCGTGGTGGTCGCGGGAGACGTACTCGACCGCCCGCTCGGTGATGATCCGCGTGTAGTACCGCAGGTCCTCGTACGCGGCGTCGCCCTCGTACAGGTCGTACTCGCCGCCCAGGCCCAGCTTGGAGTAGTACTCCAGCGCCCCGCCGAAGTTCCCGAAGAACTCCTCCCACCCCGACCGGGTCGGGCCGTAGTCCGGCAGGTAGCCCGCGTGCCACTTGCCGATCAGCGCGGTGGAGTACCCGGCCTCCCGCAGCAGCGAGGCCAGCGTCGGGTGGTTCGGGTCCAGGCCGACGGACCTGTCCGCGATCGGCTCGGCCAGCCCGCCCTTGGTACGGGCCGGGTAGCGCCCCGTGTACAGGCTGAAGCGGGTCGGCGAGCAGGTGGCCGAGCCCGAGTAGGCGTCGGTGAAGCGGACCCCCTGGCGGGCCAGCCGGTCCAGGTTCGGGGTCTTGATGTGCGGGGACCCGTACGAGGACAGGTCGGCCCAGCCGAGGTCGTCGCCGAGGACGAACAGGACGTTGGGACGCCGCGAGCGGCGCTCGCGGGCGGCCCGGAAGTCCCGCTCCCCGGGAGCGGCCCCACGGGCGTCGGCGGACCGGTCGGCGGCCTGGGCGGGAGCCGCCCCGAGCCCCGCGGCGGCGGCCGCCGCGGTCGCTCCGACGGCGCCTCCGAAGGCACGGCGGGAAAAGTTGCTGTTGTGCGAAGACACAGGTACTCCAGGGCACGGCTCACCCGCCCGCCCCCGGCGGGGCGCGGGACGGCGCGCGGCGCGGCGGGGCAGGCCGGGGCGAAGCGGAATGGTGAGAGGGGGAAGCGGAGTTGCGACTACGCGAAACAGCGACAGATGGCGCTCGCGACACGGACCAGGTCCACGTGCCGGCGCTCGACGAGGGTGACGGCGCGGTCACCGAGAGGCTGCATGGGGCGAGAGCCTGTACGAATGCCCTCGTAGATGTCAACAAAAGATCGAAGAGCGAGACGGAGGCATTCGGTCACCCTCTGTGCTGTGACATTTCCCGGCCGTCCCCAATTCGGACCAGTGGTCGATCTCGCCTACACTCGGGGACGTGCCTCGTGGTGATGGACGACTCAACCACGACCTGCTCCCCGGCGAGAAGGGCCCCCAGGACGCTTGCGGCGTCTTCGGTGTCTGGGCTCCGGGTGAAGAGGTCGCCAAGCTCACCTACTTCGGACTGTATGCACTGCAGCACCGCGGACAAGAGTCCGCGGGAATCGCTGTGAGCAACGGTTCCCAGATCCTCGTCTTCAAGGACATGGGCCTCGTTTCCCAGGTCTTCGACGAAACCTCCCTCGGCTCGCTCCAGGGTCATATCGCGGTCGGTCACGCCCGCTACTCGACCACCGGAGCGTCGGTCTGGGAGAACGCTCAGCCCACCTTCCGGGCGACCGCCCACGGCTCCATTGCCCTGGGTCACAACGGCAACCTGGTGAACACCGCCGAGCTCGCCGAGATGGTCGCCGACCTCCCCCGTCAGGACGGCCGCGCCACCCAGGTGGCGGCCACCAACGACACCGACCTGGTGACCGCCCTCCTCGCCGGCCAGACCGACGACGAGGGCAGGCCCCTGACCATCGAGGAGTCGGCCGCCAAGGTCCTCCCGCAGGTCAAGGGCGCCTTCTCGCTGGTGTTCATGGACGAGGGGACCCTCTACACCGCCCGTGACCCGCAGGGCATCCGCCCGCTGGTCCTCGGCCGCCTGGAGCGCGGCTGGGTGGTCGCGAGCGAGACCGCCGCCCTCGACATCTGCGGCGCCAGCTTCGTCCGCGAGGTCGAGCCGGGCGAGCTCATCGCGATCGACGAGAACGGCCTGCGCACCTCGCGCTTCGCGGAAGCGAAGCCCAAGGGCTGTGTGTTCGAGTACGTCTACCTGGCGCGCCCGGACACCGACATCGCCGGCCGCAACGTCTACCTCTCGCGCGTCGAGATGGGCCGGCGCCTCGCCAAGGAGGCCCCGGTCGAGGCCGACCTGGTGATAGCGACGCCGGAATCCGGCACGCCCGCCGCCGTCGGCTACGCCGAGGCCAGCGGGATCCCGTACGGCTCCGGCCTGGTCAAGAACGCCTACGTCGGCCGGACCTTCATCCAGCCCTCGCAGACGATCCGCCAGCTCGGCATCCGCCTCAAGCTCAACCCGCTCAAGGAAGTCATCCGGGGCAAGCGCCTCGTCGTCGTCGACGACTCCATCGTCCGCGGCAACACCCAGCGCGCCCTCGTGAAGATGCTCCGCGAGGCCGGCGCGGCCGAGGTCCACATCCGGATCTCCTCGCCGCCGGTGAAGTGGCCGTGCTTCTTCGGCATCGACTTCGCCACCCGGGCCGAGCTGATCGCCAACGGCATGACGGTCGACGAGATCGCCACGTCGCTGGGCGCGGACTCGCTGTCGTACATCTCGCTCGACGCGATGATCGAGGCGACGACCATCCAGAAGCCCAACCTCTGCCGTGCCTGCTTCGACGGCGAGTACCCCATGGAGCTGCCCGACCCGCAGCTCCTGGGCAAGCAGCTCCTGGAGAACGAGCTCGCGGGCGGCACCGACGCCGCCGACGCGCTCCGCCGACCGTAGGCCCGTGGGCCGGCCCTCCCCGGGCCGGCCCGGCTCCACCTGCGCCGAGCCCTGTCTTTGAGGCTTCTCCCGGGGCCCGGCACCACACGCAGCAACGACACGAAAGCTCTCGCCTGTCATGACAGAGAAGACCACCGGTGCCAGCTACGCAGCCGCCGGCGTCGACATCGAAGCGGGCGACCGCGCCGTCGAGCTGATGAAGGAGTGGGTGAAGAAGACGCAGCGCCCCGAGGTCCTCGGCGGCCTCGGCGGCTTCGCCGGCCTCTTCGACGCCTCCGCCCTCAAGCGCTACGAGCGCCCGCTGCTGGCCTCGGCCACGGACGGCGTCGGCACCAAGGTGGACATCGCCCGCCAGATGGGCGTCTACGACACCATCGGCCACGACCTGGTCGCCATGGTCATGGACGACATCGTCGTCTGCGGTGCCGAGCCCCTCTTCATGACGGACTACATCTGCGTCGGCAAGGTCCACCCCGAGCGCGTCGCGGCCATCGTCAAGGGCATCGCCGAGGGCTGCGTCCTCGCCGGCTGCGCCCTGGTCGGCGGCGAGACCGCCGAGCACCCGGGCCTGCTGGGACCGGACGACTTCGACGTCGCGGGCGCCGGCACGGGCGTGGTCGAGTACGACCGCCTCCTCGGCGCCGATCGCATCCGTACGGGGGACGCCGTCATCGCGATGGCTTCGTCCGGCCTTCACTCGAACGGGTACTCGCTCGTCCGCCACGTCCTCTTCGACCGCGCCGGCATGTCCCTCGACCAGCACGTCGAGGAGCTCGGCCGGACCCTCGGCGAGGAGCTGCTGGAGCCGACCAAGATCTACTCGCTCGACTGCATGGCCCTCACCCGTACGGCCGAGGTCCACGCCTACTCGCACATCACCGGCGGCGGCCTCGCCGCGAACCTGGCCCGGGTCATCCCGGACCACCTGCACGCCACGGTCGACCGCTCCACCTGGACCCCGGGTGCCGTCTTCGACCTGGTCGGCAAGGCCGGGAACGTCGAGCAGCTGGAGCTGGAGAAGACCCTGAACATGGGCGTCGGCATGATGGCCGTGGTCCCGCAGGAGTCGGTGGACGTGGCCCTGACCGCGCTGGCCGACCGGGGTGTCGAGGCCTGGGTCGCGGGCGAGATCCTGGACCGCGGCGACCACGCCGAGGGTGCCGCCCTCACCGGCAGCTACGCGGGCTGAGCAGCGCTAAAACCCGGTCCGGGGCAAGGCCCTGGACCGGGTTTCGGCATTCTTCAGCTGTCAGCCAGCAAGAGCTGGGCTGTGCAGACGCTCGATGCAGAGGTGCTGCGCGTCAAGCCCCGCGACGGTGCGCCGACGGACCGGACTCGTCGTCCTCGTCCTCGTCGTCATCGTTGTACAGATCCGCGTACTTGGCGTACGGGTCGTCGTCGTCCAGATCGTCATCGACTTCGACCGGCGCGCTGATAGGCAGCGGCTCTGTCGGCGATGCGCCCAGCTCATTGGCCAGACGCGAGAGGTCAGTCCCGCCGCTGTTGTACTTCAGCTGGCGGGCGACCTTTGTCTGCTTGGCCTTGGCCCGGCCGCGCCCCATGGCTCGACCCCCTCGGTGACGGGGCTCGACGGCCCCAGAGTCTGACACGCGTTCATGGTTCGGAGCGGGCTCTCCGTGGAGAGACCGTCCGTAGGGGTTTAACGGTACCTGCTTCCGTGCCCATACGGTACGCCGCCCGCATGACGCGCCTGTCCACAGAACCAGCGGGACACCCCGTACTCGCTGGTCAGCTGCGATTTTAACGCTTTCCTGGCCGCCGACCCGCCGAAGCGCAGTGAGTTCCGTCTCGCCGCGCTCCGGCAGGGGTCCGGCGGGGGTCCGGCCGGACCCCGGCGGGGCTAGGCCGTGCGGGCCGCGGCGCGCGCGGCGAGGGCGTCGGCCATCCGCTGCTCGGCGATCCGGTCGGCCGCGGCGGCCGGCGGGATGCCGTCTTCCTTCGCACGCGCGAATATGGCCAGGGTGGTGTCGAAGATCTTCGAGGCCTTGGCCTTGCAGCGGTCGAAGTCGAAGCCGTGCAGCTCGTCGGCGACCTGGATCACGCCGCCCGCGTTGACCACGTAGTCCGGGGCGTAGAGGATCCCGCGGTCCGCGAGGTCCTTCTCCACGCCGGGGTGGGCCAGCTGGTTGTTCGCCGCGCCGCACACGACCGAGGCCGTGAGCACCGGGACGGAGCCGTCGTTCAGGGCGCCGCCGAGCGCGCAGGGGGCGTAGATGTCCAGGCCCTCGGTGCGGATCAGCGCCTCGGTGTCCGCGACGGCCGTGACCTTGCCGCCGGGGTGCTTGTCGAGGATCTCGCGCACGGACTCCTCGCGGACGTCCGTGATCACGACCTCGGCGCCGTCCTCCAGGAGGTGCTCGACCAGGTGGCGGCCGACCTTGCCGACGCCCGCGACGCCGACCTTGCGGCCGCGCAGGGTCGGGTCGCCCCACAGGTGCTGGGCGCTGGCGCGCATGCCCTGGAAGACGCCGAAGGCGGTGAGCACCGAGGAGTCGCCGGCGCCGCCGTTCTCGGGGGAGCGGCCGGTGGCCCAGCGGGTCTCGCGGGCGACGACGTCCATGTCGGCGACGTACGTGCCGACGTCGCAGGCGGTGACGTAGCGGCCGCCGAGCGACTCCACGAAGCGGCCGTAGGCCAGCAGGAGTTCCTCGGTCTTCAGGACGGCCGGGTCGCCGATGATCACGGCCTTGCCGCCGCCCAGGTCGAGACCGGCGAGGGCGTTCTTGTACGACATGCCGCGCGAGAGGTTCAGCGCGTCACGGACCGCTTCCTCGTCGGAGGCGTACGCGTGGAAGCGCGTACCGCCGAGGGCGGGGCCCAGGGCGGTGGAGTGGATGGCGATGACGGCCTTGAGTCCGGTGGCCCGGTCCTGGCACAGCACGACTTGCTCGTGGCCGCCCTGCTCACTGCGGAACAGGGTGTGCAGGACGCCGTCGGTCATTTCGGTCACGGTGGTGACTCCCATGGAAGAGATGCGGCGGAAAGACGCCCGCCCTGCGGGTGGGGGAGGGCGCACTGGGAGCAGAGTAAGACCTGCGGCGCGTACGGGTGGCCCTTGTCCGGGGATCGGAACACTCCCGGGGCACGGCCCCCTCGGCCACCGGTCGCCGGATTCCTTTTCCGGGCCGCGAGTTGGAGGTGAACCCGGCCCCCGGAACGGGGAGGACGAGGGGGTGAGCGAATCCCCCGACCTCCGGCCGCCGTCCGCGCGCCCCGCGCCGACGGTCCCGTACGCCTCCTACCTGAGGGTCTACGAACCCCTGGCCTCCTTCCCGGAACCGGAGCGCACGCACTGGGCGGCGTACGCCCGGCGCGGGCCCGCACCGACCGCCCAGGACGAACTGCGCCGGTCCCTGTCCGACTTGGTGCGGGTGCCCGTGGTCGGGGTGCCGGCGCACGAGAGCGGGGACGCGTTCACGGCGGAGCTGGACGGGGTGCTGCTGGTCTGCCCCTGGCGGACGCGGCTGCGCGGCTGGCTGGCGCTGGAGGAGCTGGTGGCGAACTTCCCGGCGGCGGTGCTGGACGCGGCGCTCCCGCCGTCGGCGCGCCGGCGGGCCGCGGCCGAGTACGAGGCCTGGCGGGAGCGGAACCCCGACGCCCGGCCGTGGATCCGCACCGGGGTGTGGCAGGTGCCGCTGCGCTGGTTCGTGCTGGTGGCGGACGAGGAGCGGGAGTACCTGCCGGGCGAGCGGCTGCGGTACCGGACGCCGATGGTGCAGGCGCGGCGCCGGCTCGCGCGGGCCCTGCGGACGCTGCGCCAGGCGCAGGAGCGGGGGCGGCCGGGGTACGGGCCGCTGGCGGAGGGGCTGGCGGAGGTCGGCCGCTGGCTGGAGGAGTTCCACCCGAGGTCGATGGTCGAACTGGACTACGGCGGGCTGCTGCACGCGCTCCCGGCTGACGGACTGGCCGGCGACCGGTCGGCCCGCGACCTCGCGGAGGGGATCGCGGCCCTGCGCGAGGGGGACGACGACGGGGCGGTGGCGGCGTACGAGGAACTGGCGGGGCGCTGGCGGACGGTGAGGGAGAGACTTTTCGCGAACTAGAGGCAGCCTTGACCCTTTCCGGAGGCGGGGTCTGCGTAGATCATGGACGTACCTGTTCGGAACCCGTTCGGGCGCTAGGCGTATCGCCCGTATCGGTCATGATCGGCTGAATGGCCCACAAGTCGCAGATCAGGGGCTTGATCACGGTATTAGGGTCTTTGTTCCAGGACCTACGTCCCGATCCGGGCCATTGGCCCAAGCGTGACGGACCGCACTATCCACACCCTTGCGCCCATCCCCTATCCTCATGCCAAAATAGGACAAGGAGTCCGGGGAGGGTTCCTTCCGCCCAACTTCGGGCGGAATGCTCGGTATTGCACTCTATGGGGGGTCTGACGACTCCTGATCGCTCTGTGACTGATCGTCACAGTGGGGTGACTGTCCGTTATGGGGCGGTCCATCGGCTTCCGCCGCTGATGAACACCTCGGAGGGCAATTCCATCGGTTTGGCCGTCGAGGCTGGACGGATGGTGTAGTTGTAGTGCCGAGGACAAGCCGTTCGTCCTATAACCGACTCGGCCTGCGTATGTCCATTTCGGGCAACGCGGGCCAAGGTGCAGAATTTAGAGGAAAGAACCGAGATGGTTCGGTTCTCCCGAGGAGGCCGCTCATGACCGCTCGCACCCCTGATGCCGAGCCGCTGCTGACCCCGGCTGAGGTTGCCACCATGTTCCGCGTGGACCCGAAGACGGTTACCCGCTGGGCCAAGGCCGGCAAGCTCACGTCCATCCGCACCCTGGGTGGACACCGCCGTTACCGCGAGGCCGAGGTTCGCGCACTGCTCGCGGGAATTCCGCAGCAGCGCAGCGAGGCCTGAGGTCCCGCAGCACCACCGCTTTAAAGGGTGCGTATCGGATCCCCCAATCCGATGAACCCACACAGCTTCATGCGACGGGGCCTGCCCCAACAGGCACCGTCGTCGATCGCGCTGGACTCCGCCGGGTCCAGCGCGATTTTTTTGTGCCGGGAGGGTCTCGAGGGGCTCGGGGAGTCCCGGAGGGTTTCGGGGGTTCCGGAGGCTACTGCCGGGTACCGGGCCGGGGCTCCTGACGGGTGGGTGCCATTGCACATATTAAATCGAGCAGGCGTAGGGCTCCGATAAACGTACGAGTCTCAAAAACTCGTCGGGTGACTCCCGTCACAGCTGATAACTCTTGTACATCCGGCAATGCGTCTCGTAAAGGGACGTCCCGCGCAGAGCGCCTCACGCGAATGGGGGATTTCTCCCCTCCGGGCGATGTGCACCCCGGGTCGGCTGGAAGGCCCCTGGAGGGGCTGTGGCGCGCGCGTCGGACGGGAAGGTCCGGGAGGTCGGCCGGAGCCGCCTGAGGGGCTTCCAGGGGTGTCGTGAGCCCGGTGTGATCATGAGGTGGCGGAGCGCGTCCGCGCGGGCCCGGAGCGCCGGACCCGACAACGCGTCAGGGCCCGCATCCCTTGCGGGATACGGGCCCTGACGTTTCTGCGAACCTGACGGGACTTGAACCCGCGACCTCCACCTTGACAGGGTGGCGAGCTAACCAACTGCTCCACAGGTCCTCGATCGCTGCCGATCGCTCGGCTGCGATTCAGACTGTACAGCAGGTCAGGGGGTTCGGTCGAACCGGATCACGGAGCGAGGGCGTCCACCGCCTTCACGATGCGCTTGTCGGAGATCGGGTACGCCGTCCCCAGCGCGTGCGCGAAGTAGCTGACCCGCAGCTCCTCGAGCATCCAGCGGATCTCGGTGACGGCCTCCGGCACCGGCCGGCCCTTCGGCAGCTGCTCCAGCAGCCACAGGTACTCGTCCCGCATCTCGTGGACCTTCTCCATGCGCGTGGTGTCGCGCTGGGCGCCCGTCGGCATCTGCTGGAGCCGCCGGTCGATCGCCACCAGGTAGCGCATCAGGTCCGGCAGCCGCTTCAGCCCGGTCAGCGTCACGAAACCGGTCGGCATCAGGGCCGCCAGCTGCGCCTTCACGTCCGCGACGTTCGCCATCAGGGCCAGGCTGCCGGTGGCCTTCAGCCGCCGCTCGCAGGCCTGCCAGGCCGCCAGGACCTGCTGGACCTGCTGGACGGTCCGCACGGTGGTGTCCACCAGGTCGGCCCGCACCGCGTCGAACAGCCGGCGGAAGCCCGCCTCGTCCCAGGCCGGACCGCCGTGGTCGGCGATCAGCCGGTCAGTTGCGGCGGTCGCGCAGTCGTCGAACAGCGCCTGGATGGAGCCGTGCGGATTGCGGGAGAGGGCCAGCTTCTGCTGGTTGGTCAGCTTCTCCGAGGCGAACTTCGCCGGGTTCACCGGGATGTTGAGCAGGATCAGCCGCCGGGTGCCCAGCCACATCGCCTGCTGCTGCTCGGCCTCGGTGTCGAAGAGCCGTACGGAGACGCTCGCCCCCTCGTCCACCAGCGCCGGGTAGGCCTTCACCGGCTGGCCGGCCCGCCGGGCCTCGAAGACCTTCACCAGGCTGCCGATCGTCCAGTCGGTCAACCCGGTGCGCTCCACCGACTCCCCGCCCGCCCGCTCGGCGGTGGCGGCCGCGGCCTGGGAGAGGGCCTGGCGGGCCTTCGGCTTCAGCTGGAGCCGCAGGGCCTCCAGGTCCTTGGCCTCGGCGAGCTTGCGCCGGCGCTCGTCAACGATCCGGAAGGTGATCTTCAGGTGGTCGGGGATCCGGGAGAGGTCGAAGTCCTCCGCCGAGACCGGCACCCCGACCATCCGCCGGAGCTCGCGCGCCAGCACCGCCGGCAGGGGCTCCCGGAGCGCGGGCTGCTGTTCCAGGAAGCGCGAGGCGTAGTTGGGGGCGGGCACGCAGTGCCGGCGGATCGGCTTCGGCAGCGAGCGGATCAGCTCGGTGACGACCTCCTCGCGCAGACCCGGGATCTGCCAGTCGAAGCCCTCGTCGGCGACCTGGTTCAGTACCTGGAGCGGGATGTGCACGGTCACGCCGTCCGCGTCCGCGCCGGGCTCGAACTGGTAGGTCACCCGGAACTTCAGCTGCCCCTGCCGCCAGGAGTCCGGGTAGTCGGCCTTGGTGACCCCGGCCGCCTTCTCCGTCAGCAGCATCTCGCGCTCGAAGTCGAGGAGTTCGGGCTCCTCGCGCCGCTTGTGCTTCCACCAGGAGTCGAAGTGGGCCCCCGACACCACGTGCTCGGGGATCCGCTGGTCGTAGAAGTCGAACAGGGTCTCGTCGTCCACGACGATGTCGCGGCGCCGCGCCCGGTTCTCCAGCTCCTCGACCTCGGTCAGCAGCTTGCGGTTGTCCGCGTAGAACTTGTGGTGGGTGCGCCAGTCGCCCTCGACCAGCGCGTTGCGGATGAACAGCTCGCGCGAGACCTCGGGATCGATCCGGCCGTAGTTGATCTTCCGCTGGGCGACGATCGGCACCCCGTACAGGGTGACCTTCTCGTACGCCATCACGGCCGCCTGGTCCTTCTCCCAGTGCGGCTCGCTGTACGTGCGCTTGATCAGGTGCTGGGCGAGGGGCTCCACCCACTCCGGCTCCACCTTGGCGTTGACCCGCGCCCACAGCCGCGAGGTCTCCACCAGCTCCGCCGACATCACGAACCGCGGCTGCTTCTTGAACAGCGCAGACCCCGGGAAGACCGCGAACTTCGCGGACCGCGCGCCCAGGTACTCGTTCTTGTCGGTGTCCTTCAGACCGATGTGCGACAGCAGGCCGGCCAGCAGCGAGACGTGGATGTTCGTCTCGGCGCCGTCCGCCTCGTTGACGTGGATGCCCATCGTCTTGGCGACCGAGCGCAGCTGGGCGTAGATGTCCTGCCACTCGCGGATCCGCAGGAAGTTCAGGTACTCCTGCTTGCACATCCGGCGGAAGGAGGACGAGCCGCGCTCCTTCTGCTGCTCGCGGATGTAGCGCCACATGTTCAGGAACGAGAGGAAGTCGCTCGTCTCGTCCTTGAACCGGGCGTGGTTCTGGTCCGCCTGGGTCTGCTTGTCCGAAGGGCGCTCGCGCGGGTCCTGGATCGACAGGGCCGCCGCGATGACCATGACCTCGCGGACGCAGTTGTTCTTGTCCGCCTCCACGACCATGCGGGCCAGGCGCGGGTCCACCGGCAGCTGGGACAGCTGGCGGCCCATCGGGGTGAGTCGCTTCTTCGGGTCCTTCTCGGCCGGGTCGAGCGCGCCGAGCTCCTGGAGCAGCTGCACGCCGTCGCGGATGTTGCGGTGGTCCGGCGGGTCGATGAAGGGGAACTTCTCGATCTCGCCGAGCCCGGCGGCGGTCATCTGGAGGATGACGGAGGCCAGGTTCGTCCGCAGGATCTCGGCGTCGGTGAACTCCGGGCGGGCGTTGAAGTCGTCCTCGGAGTACAGCCGGATGCAGATGCCGTCGCTGGTGCGGCCGCAGCGGCCCTTGCGCTGGTTGGCGCTGGCCTGGCTGATCCGCTCGATGGGCAGCCGCTGCACCTTCGTGCGGTGGCTGTAGCGGGAGATGCGGGCCGTGCCCGGGTCGATCACGTACTTGATGCCGGGGACCGTCAGGGAGGTCTCGGCGACGTTGGTCGCCAGGACGATCCGGCGGCCGGTGTGGGCCTGGAAGACCCGGTGCTGCTCGGCGTGCGAGAGGCGGGCGTAGAGGGGCAGGACCTCGGTGAAGCGGAGCTTCTTCTTGATCAGCGCGTCGGCGGTGTCGCGGATCTCCCGCTCGCCGGAGAGGAAGACCAGGATGTCGCCCGCGCCCTCGCCCTGGAGCTCGTCCACGGCGTCGCAGATCGCGGTGATCTGGTCGCGGTCGCTCTCCTCGGAATCCTCCTCCAGGAGCGGCCGGTAGCGGACCTCGACCGGGTACGTACGGCCGCTGACCTCGACGATCGGGGCGTCGCCGAAGTGGCGGGAGAAGCGCTCCGGGTCGATGGTGGCGGAGGTGATCACGACCTTGAGGTCGGGGCGCTTGGGGAGCAGCTGGGCCAGGTAGCCGAGGAGGAAGTCGATGTTGAGGCTGCGCTCGTGGGCCTCGTCGATGATGATCGTGTCGTAGGCGCGCAGCTCGCGGTCCGTCTGGATCTCGGCGAGCAGGATGCCGTCGGTCATCAGCTTCACGAAGGTCTCGTCCGGGTTCACCTGGTCGGTGAAGCGGACCTTCCAGCCGACCGTGCGGCCGATCTCGGACCCCAGCTCCTCGGCGATGCGCTCCGCGACCGTGCGGGCGGCGAGCCGGCGGGGCTGGGTGTGCCCGATCATGCCCCGGACGCCGCGCCCCAGGTCCATGCAGATCTTGGGGATCTGCGTGGTCTTCCCGGAGCCGGTCTCGCCGGCGACGATCACGACCTGGTGGTCGCGTATCGCCTCGGCGATCTCGTCCTTCTTCTGGCTGACGGGCAGGTTCTCGGGATACGTGACCTCCGGCATGCGCGAGGCGCGGCCGGCCAGTCGCGCGGCGGCCTTCTCGGCCTCCGCGGCGATCTCGTCGAGCACGGCCTGCTTGGCCTCGGGCTTGCGGATACGGCGGGCGCCCTCGAGGCGGCGGCCGAGGCGGTGCGCGTCCCGGAGGGAGATCTCACCGAGGAGCGTCTGCAGGGCGGCGAAGGAAGTAGACATACCTGATCGAGGATCTCACCTGGGCCCGGCGGGTGGCGAACGCATTTGTGCCCCGCCCCGTACCATTTCGGGACGAGTCCCCCAGCCGAGCGAGTGAGAGGCAGCCCACCTTGTCAGGCCGTCGTCACGTGTGGTGCCCGTCGGCCGCCGCCGTGCTCGCGCTGGTCCTGGGGGTGCTGGCCCTCGCCCTGGCCGGGCCCGTACGGGGGGCGGCGGACCGCGGCCCCCTCCCGCGGGCGGCCTCTGCGGCCTCGGCGGACGCGGCTCCCGGCGGATCCGGTCCGGCCGCGGTGCCCGCGGCGCGGCCGGGTCCCGGTCCGGCCACCGCTTCCTCCGCGCGCCCGGCCCCCGCGGCCGCCGGCGCCCTCCCGGAGCGGGCGCCGTCCTGCGCGCCCGGCTCCGACGGGCTCGGCACCGCCCCGGCCGTGCCGCCCCGGGCCGGGCAGGAGCACGTCTCCGTCCCCGCCGCGCGCCCCGCGCCGGAGGGGGTGCGGCCGTACCGGGCCGTGTGCGTACGGGTGCCCGTGTGCGGGCCCGCCCCGCGGGCGCCCGGACCGGTGGAGCTCTCCATGATGCGGGTGTAGGGGAGCCGGTCTGCCGGTATCACCCCTGTACATCCCGTTTTGGAGCACCCGTATGCCCGCATCCCGCAAGACCTCCCGCAAGCCCCTGCTGTACGCCGCCGCGGTCGCCGTCGCCTCGGTCGCCCTCGGCCTCGCCTCCTGGCAGGCCACCGCGCCCCCGGAGAGGGAGCGCGGCACTCCGGCCGGAGCCAGCGCCAGCGCCTCCGCCCCTGACGCCCCCGAGACCGGCGCCGCCGCCGAGCTGAAGGCGCTGGCCCGCCGCGACGGCGGCGACAAGCTCGCCGTGGGCCGCACCGACGCACCCGTCGTCCTGATCGAGTACTCCGACTTCAAGTGCGGCTACTGCGCCAAGTTCGCCCGGGACACCGAGCCCGAACTGGTGAAGAAGTACGTCGAGGACGGCACCCTGCGCATCGAGTGGCGCAACTTCCCGATCTTCGGCGCCGAGTCCGAGGCCGCCGCCAAGGCCGCCTGGGCGGCCGGGCAGCAGGACCGCTTCACCGCCTTCCACGCCGCCGCCTACGCCGAGGGCGCCAAGGCCAAGGGCTTCGGCGAGGACCGGCTGGTCGAGCTGGCCCGCGAGGCCGGGGTCCCCGACCTGGAGAGGTTCAAGGCCGACATGGCCGGCGAGCAGGCCGCGGCCGCCCTGCGCCGCGACCGGGAGGAGGGCTACCGCATCGGCGTGCAGTCCACCCCCTCCTTCCTCGTCAACGGGCAGCCCATCGCGGGCGCCCAGCCCTTCGAGGCCTTCGCCACGGCCATCGCCCGGGCCAAGGCGCAGGCGCGGGCCGGGCAGTGAACGGCATCGGGTACGCGGCCGCCCTGATCGGCGGCCTCCTCGCCCTGCTCAGCCCCTGCAGCGCCCTGCTGCTGCCGGCCTTCTTCGCCTACTCCATCGACTCCCGCTCCCGGCTGCTGGCCCGGACCGGGATCTTCTACGCGGGCCTCGCCACCACCCTCGTCCCGCTCGGCGCGGCCGGCTCGTTCGCGGGCCGGTTCTTCCACTCCCACCGCGACCAGCTGGTGCTGGCCGGCGGCTGGCTGATCATCGCGCTGGGCCTGGCCCAGATCCTCGGCCTCGGCTTCGCCCCGAAGCGGCTCTCCGAGCTCTCGGGGCGGATCCGCCCGACCACCGCCCTGTCGGTGTACGCCCTCGGCGCCGTCTACGGGCTGGCCGGCTTCTGCGCGGGCCCGATCCTGGGCAGCGTCCTGACGGTGGCGGCGGTCAGCGGCAGCCCGGTCTACGGCGGCCTGCTGCTGGCGGTGTACGCGCTGGGCATGGCCGTGCCGCTGTTCGTGCTGGCCCTGCTCTGGGAGCGCTTCGACCTCGGCCGGCGGCGCTGGCTGCGCGGCCGCGCCGTGCGGGTGGGGCGCCTGGAACTGCACACGGCCTCGCTGCTGTCCGGGCTGTTCTTCATCGCCCTGGGCGCCCTGTTCCTGCTGTACGACGGGGCGAGCGCGCTGCCGGGGCTGCTGGACGTGGACGACTCGTACGCCGTCGAGGAGAAGGTGGGCGCCGTGGCGGACGCCGTCCCGGACTGGGCCCTGCTCGGGCTGGTCGGCGTCGCGGCGGTGGCCTTCGGGCTGCTGCACCGGCGGCGCGCGGCCCGCAAGGAGGCGGAGGAGGAGTGAAACGCGGAAGGCCCCGTCCGGAGACGGGGCCTTCCTTTTGTGGCTGGGGCCGGGGTCGAACCGGCGACCTATCGCTTTTCAGGCGATCGCTCGTACCAACTGAGCTACCCAGCCACGAGACTGTTTCCAGCCTCAGCGATCCTGACGGGACTTGAACCCGCGACCTCCACCTTGACAGGGTGGCGAGCTAACCAACTGCTCCACAGGACCTGGTGTGTGCAAGAGCAAGTCTTGCACATGGTGTTGCGTACCCCCAACGGGATTCGAACCCGTGCTACCGCCTTGAAAGGGCGGCGTCCTGGGCCACTAGACGATGAGGGCTAAAGGCCCGCCGGGCACTTTTCAGCGCGTCGGGGACGTGAGAAGCATATGGGATCGGAGGAGGTAACGCCAAAACGACTTCCGCCCGGGCGCGGGAACCGCCCCCGGCGGGGCGACAATGGCCGGGTGCTGGAGATGACGCGCGAGGAGTTCGAGGAGCTCGTCGCAGAGGCCCTGGACCGGATCCCGCCGGAGCTGACGCGACTCATGGACAACGTGGCGGTCTTCGTCGAGGACGAGCCGCCGGCCGGAGACCCCGAGCTGCTCGGCCTGTACGAGGGGACCCCGCTCACCGAGCGCGGCGAGTGGTACGCCGGCGTGCTCCCCGACCGCATCACGATCTACCGGAACCCCACCCTGCGGATGTGCGAGGACCGCGAGAGCGTGGTCGCCGAGACGGAGGTGACCGTGGTCCACGAGATCGCCCACCACTTCGGCATCGACGACGAGCGCCTGCACGCCCTGGGGTACGGGTGACCCGGCCCGTGCCGGGGGCGGAGGCGATCGACCCCGACGTCGACCTCCACGTCCCGGCCCAGCGGGCCGAGCCGCAGGCCCGCGTCATCGCGGCGGTGGCCGTCGGCGGGGCCCTGGGGGCGACCGCGCGCTACGCGCTCACGCTGCTGTGGCCGGCCGGGTCCGAGGGCTTCCCGTGGGCGACCTTCGGGACCAACGTCGCCGGCTGCGCGCTGATCGGCGTGCTGATGGCGCTGATCAGCGAGGAGGGGCGGCGCTCCCCGCACCCGCTGCTGCGGCCCTTCGCCGGCACCGGGGTGCTCGGCGGGTTCACCACCTTCTCGACCTACGCCGTGGACTTCTCGCGGCTGCTGGACGCCGGCCGGGCCGGGCTCGCCCTGGTGTACGCCGGGCTGACCGTCGTGGGCGCGCTGGGCGCCGTGTGGGCGGCGGCCTCGCTGACGCGGCTGGCGGTACGGACGCGGGGGGCCGCGTGAACTGGCTGCTGGTGGTGGCGGGCGCGGTCGTCGGGGCGCCGTTGCGCTACCTGACCGACCGGGCCGTCCAGGCGCGGCACGACTCCGTCTTCCCGTGGGGGACCTTCGTGGTCAACGCGGGGGCCTGCCTGCTGCTCGGGACGCTGGCCGGGGTCGCCCTCACGGGCGCCGGCTCCTCGCACCTGTCGCTGCTGCTGGGGACCGGGCTGTGCGGGGCGCTGAGCACGTACTCGACCTTCTCGTACGAGACGCTGCGGCTCGCCGAGCGCGGCTGGAGGTTCCTCGCCGCGGCGAACGTGGCGGCGTCGGTGCTCGTCGGCCTCGGTGCGGTGACGCTGGGCTCGGAGCTGGCGCAGGCGCTGTTCGCCTGACCCGCGGGCCGTCCGCGCAACTCGCGCAAGGGGCGTGTCTCTTACGGGGTAAAGGGAGTTGGGCTCATTGACCCGCTCATCGCGGACCCCGTCCCGCGCCCCGGAGGTGCCCCCGTGCGCCCATTGCCCGCATCCCTGTCCGCGACCCTCAGACTGGCCGTCTCCGCCCTCGCGGTGGCCGCGACGGCGGGCTGTATGAGCGTCGGCGAGGACGCCGCCAAGCCGGGGCCCTCCGCCTCGGTCGGCGGCCGGGGCGCCGGCGGGGCGGGCGCGGCGGCGGGCTCGGGGCACGGCTCCGGGATCCACGGCAACGGGCACGGCGTGAAGGACGGCACGGGGCCCCAGGGCGTGAAGTCCGGGGAGCCCGGCAAGGCCTCCGGGGCGACCGGGGCCTCCCCCGGCCCCGGCACGCCCGCGGGCCGGCCGGGCCCGCCCTCGCCGTCGGCCGGCCCCGGGGGCGGGGCGGGCGGTCAGGGGGGCCCGGTGCCGTCCGGGGGCGGTTCCGGGTCGGGCTCGGGGTCCGGGGCGGGAGGTTCCGGGTCGGGTTCGGGCTCGGGAGCGGGAGGTTCTGGTTCCGGGTCGGGGTCCGGTGGTGCGGGCGGCGCCGGTGGGGCCGGTGGGTCAGGGTCGGGCGGCTCCGGAGGCTCCGGGGGGTCGACCACCACGCCCGGCGGAGGGGAGACCACTCCTCCTGTGACGCAACCCACGCCGAGCGACACGGCCCCGGCGACCCCCGGCCCGAGCATCGCCTGAGCGGCCGGAGCCGGGCCGCCGCCGGGGATCCCGTCGCAGGTCGGAGGGGGTATTGCAGGAACGACTTGCCAGACCCCCGGGAGGGTGCGTATGGTTATAGATCGTTTGATCCCATTGCCCGGCGCCGAATCCGAAGAGCGCCGTGTGGCGCGTACTCTCCCTAGCCGTGGCTGACCGCATTGAGGCGGTCGATTTGCGATTCACGGAGTTTGGGCGCGTGCCGAGACTCCGGAAGGTTTCGCATTTCGCATGTCCATTTCCAGTTCTGACCGTTCCGTCATGCCCGAGAACGACTCCACCGAGATCGTCGACGCCGTTGAGGCCCTTGTGGTGACCGAGGCCATGGAGGCCGCGGAGGCCAACGAGATCATCGAGGCGCTCGAGGCCGACGTGACGGCCGACGCCGCCGCCGACTCCGACGAGGACGGCGCCGACGCCGAGCCCACGGTCACCTTCGCGGACCTCGGTCTGCCCGAGGGCGTCGTGCGCAAGCTCGGCCAGAACGGCGTCACCACCCCGTTCCCGATCCAGGCCGCGACCATCCCGGACGCCCTGGCCGGCAAGGACATCCTCGGCCGCGGCCGCACCGGCTCCGGCAAGACCCTCTCCTTCGGTCTGCCGACCCTGGCCCGCCTGGCCGACGGCTACACGGAGAAGAAGAAGCCCCGCGCCGTCATCCTCACCCCCACCCGCGAGCTCGCGATGCAGGTGGCGGACGCCCTCCAGCCGTACGGCGACGTCCTCGGCCTGAAGATGAAGGTCGTCTGCGGCGGTACCTCCATGGGCAACCAGATCTACGCCCTGGAGCGCGGTGTCGACATCCTCGTCGCCACCCCCGGCCGTCTGCGCGACATCATCAACCGCGGCGCCTGCTCCCTGGAGAACGTCGAGGTCGCGGTCCTCGACGAGGCCGACCAGATGGCCGACCTGGGCTTCCTGCCCGAGGTCACCGAGCTGCTCGACCAGGTCCCGGCCGGCGGCCAGCGCATGCTCTTCTCCGCCACGATGGAGAACGAGATCGGCACCCTGGTCAAGCGCTACCTGTCGAACCCGGTCAGCCACGAGGTCGACAGCGCCCAGGGCAACGTCACGACCATGACCCACCACGTCCTCGTCGTGAAGCCGAAGGACAAGGCCCCGGTCACGGCCGCCATCGCCGCCCGCAAGGGCCGCACCATCATCTTCGTCCGCACCCAGCTGGGCGCCGACCGCATCGCCGAGCAGCTCGTCGAGGCCGGCGTGAAGGCCGACGCGCTGCACGGCGGTATGACGCAGGGCGCCCGTACCCGCGTCCTCGCCGACTTCAAGGACGGCTACGTCAACGCGCTCGTCGCCACCGACGTCGCCGCCCGCGGCATCCACGTCGACGGCATCGACCTGGTCCTCAACGTGGACCCGGCCGGCGACCACAAGGACTACCTGCACCGCTCGGGCCGTACCGCCCGCGCCGGCAAGTCGGGCGTCGTGGTCTCCCTCGCCCTGCCGCACCAGCGCCGCCAGATCTTCCGCCTGATGGAGGACGCGGGCGTCGACGCCTCGCGCCACATCGTCGGCGGTGCCGGCGCGTTCGACCCGGAGGTCGCCGAGATCACCGGTGCGCGCTCGCTCACCGAGGTCCAGGCCGACTCCGCGAACAACGCCGCCAAGCAGGCCGAGCGCGAGGTCTCCGACCTGACCAAGCAGCTGGAGCGCGCCACCCGTCGCGCCGCCGAGCTGCGCGAGGAGGCCGACCGCCTCGTCGCCCGCTCCGCCCGCGAGCGCGGTGAGGACCCGGAGGCCGCCGTCGCCGAGGTCGTCGAGGCCGCCGAGGCCGAGCTCGCCGCCGCCGTGGCCGAGCAGGCCGCGCAGGCCGCCGCCCAGGAGCAGCGCAGCTTCGAGCGCCGCGACGACCGGGGCAACTACGAGCGCCGCGACAACCGCCGCGACGACCGCGGTGACCGCGGTGACCGTGGTGGCTTCCGCCGCGACGACCGTCCGTCCGGTGGGTTCCGTCGTGACGACCGCCGTGACGACCGTCCGTCGGGTGGTTTC